>NZ_JBIVUV010000029.1:0-81115 GCF_044768525.1 Streptomyces sp. NPDC091287 | reverse complement strand
ACGCTCGGCTGGGAAACCCCAGCCGAGCGCCTGCATAAACTGCTCACGGCCTGACCAACACAACCACGTGTTGCGACGACCCCTAGAAACCGCCGGCTGACCGTGAGCCCTTCGTGGTGTGTGCGACCGAACCGTCGCGGCCGGGGGCTACTGCTCCCGGCGGAGGTTCGGCTTCAGGTCCTTGAAACGGGCCAGCAGGCCGTTCACGAAGGACGGGGAGTCATCGGTGGAGAACTCCTTGGCGAGCTGGACGGCCTCGTCGATCACCACGGCGTCCGGGGTCTCGTCCATCCAGATCAGCTCGTACGCACCGAGCCGCAGGATGCTCCGGTCGACGACCGGCATGCGGTCGATCTCCCAGTCCACGGCGTAGGTGACGATGAGGTCGTCGATCCGGTCCGCGTACTGCGCGTACCCCTCGACGAGCTCCATCGTGAATTCACCGACCGGCGGCTGACGGTCGTCGGTCCGCGAGAGCCGAACCCAGTCCGCGAGCACGCTCTGCACGGACTCACCGCGCTGGTCGGCCTCGAAGAGGATCTGGAAGGCGCGCTTGCGGGCCTTGTTCCGGGCAGCCACGGTTAGCTGTTCACCCGGCCGAGGTAGTCGCCCGAGCGGGTGTCGACCTTGATCTTCTCGCCGGTGCTGATGAAGAGCGGCACGCCGATCTCGTAACCGGTCTCCAGCGTGGCGGGCTTGGTGCCGCCGGTGGAACGGTCGCCCTGGACGCCCGGGTCGGTGTGCTGGATCGTCAGCTCGACCGCGGCGGGCAGCTCGACGTAGAGCACCTCGCCCTCGTGCTGGGCGACGGAGGCGGTGAAGCCCTCGATCAGGAAGTTGGCGGCGTCGCCGACGGCCTTGCGGTCGACCATGAGCTGGTCGTAGGTGTCCATGTCCATGAAGACGAAGTACTCGCCGTCCATGTACGAGAACTGCATGTCTCGGCGGTCAATGGTGGCCGTCTCGACCTTCACGCCGGCGTTGAACGTCTTGTCGACGACCTTGCCGGAGAGCACGTTCTTGAGCTTGGTGCGCACGAAGGCGGGGCCCTTGCCGGGCTTGACGTGCTGGAACTCGACGACGGACCAGAGCTGGCCTCCGTCGAGCTTGAGCACCAGGCCGTTCTTGAGGTCGTTCGTGGAAGCCACGGTTGCGGAATCTCCTGGACTGAAGCTGGTGGAACGACCGCGGATGCGCGCTAGAGCGCGAGCAGCTCCTTGGTCGTCATGGTGAGTAGCTCGGGTCCGCCGTCCGCCTCGGGGCGCACGACGAGCGTGTCATCGATCCGGACACCGCCCCGGCCCGGGAGGTGGACCCCCGGTTCGACGGTGACCGGCACACAAGCGTCCAGTTTACCCATGGCTGTCGGTGCCAGTTGCGGGTCCTCCTCGATTTCGAGCCCCACACCGTGCCCGGTCCTCGGCTGAAGCCCCTCTCCGTGCCCCGCCGACTCCAGCGGATGCCGGGCGGCGCGGTCCACGTCCCGGTAGGCGGCCCCCGGCGCCAGGGCCTCCCGGCCGGCCCGCTGAGCGGCGAAAACGAGGTCGTAGAGCTCGATCTGCCACTCGGCGGGGGCGGTGCCGATGACGAAGGTCCGGCCGATCTCGCAGCGGTAGCCGTGGTAGCTCGCGCCGAGGCGGACGGAGAGGAAATCCCCCTCCTCCACCCTGCGGTCCGAGGGCCGGTGGCGGCCCTGGCCGGAGTTGGGGCCGGTGGCCACGGAGGTGGCGAAGGCGGGGCCGTCCGCCCCGTGGTCGACCAGGCGGCGCTCCAGTTCCAGGGCGAGATGCCGCTCGGTGCGGCCGACCAGGATCGATTCGAGGAGTTCGCCGAGGGCCTGGTCGGTGATCTCGGCGGCGATCCGGAGGCAGCCGATCTCCTCCTCGTCCTTGACGATCCGCTGCTGCTCCACGGTGAAGCCCAGATCGGCCAGCCGGAGCCGTGGGGCGGCCTGCCCCATGGCACGGTGCCGGGCCACGGTCAGATCGTGCTCCTCGACGGCGAGCGAATCGGCGCCCGCCGAGGCGGCGAGGCCCGCCGCGGCGACCACCGGGTCCCCGTCCGGGACGGGCAGAAGATCGATCCGGAGCGCCTCGTCGGGCCGCCCGTGGGCGGGTTCACCGGTCGGGGCGCGGGGGCAGAGCAGAACGTCCTCGCCGGGGCCGAGCAGGAGCACGGCGCCGGGCGGCGCTCCGCCCGCGAGATAGCGGACGTTGGCGGGGCGGGAGACCAGGGCGGCCGCGGAGCCCGCGGCGGCGCACCGGTCGCGGAGCAGCCCGCGTCGGACGGCGTGCACCTCTGACATGGTTCGAGCGTACGAGCGGAGGCGGCTCCCCGCCCGGCCAGCGCACCCGACCGGGGTTCCGGGCACCGGGGCGCCGCGCGGTCGGCCGCCGTCGGGAGCTCTCCCGGCCGGGCCGGCCCCCGACGGCTACCAGGCGGGCGGGCTGGCGATGGAGCGGGCCAGTACGTCGTCCAGGACGCGGGCGGTGGTCTCGACGTCGTACGTGGAGTTGTCGATGATCGGGAGGCCGGAGCCGTACCAGCCGGCCATCCGGCCGTGGATGCGGGCCACCTCCTCGTCGGAGAGCCTGCGGTTGCCGCTGCGGGCGGCGTTGCGCTCCAGGACGATCTCCAGGCCGGGCAGCAGGACCACGGGCAGCAGGCCGGGGCCCACGTGGCGCTTCCAGCCGCCGAGGCCGACGACCGGGCGGTCGGGGAAGACGGCGTCGTCGAGGATGCAGGAGATGCCGTTGGCGAGGAAGTTGCGGGCGGCGAAGCCGCAGGTGCGGCGGGCCAGCCGGTACTGGGCCTCGGAGTGGTCGTTCCAGCCGGCCTGCGGGTCGGCGAAGCCGGAGCAGACCCATTCGCGGACGTCGTCCAGGGAGACGTGGGCGGTGGGCACCTGGCGGCGGGCCGCCCAGAGCTTGGCGACCGTGGTCTTGCCCGCCCCGGCGGGGCCGATGAGCAGGACGGCGAGCGTCGCACCGCCGGTGCCGGCCCCGGCGGGCGGTGCGGGCAGCGGAACGGGGCCGCCCGGGGGCAGCTGGACGTGCCCGGTGTGCCCGGTGACCTGCCCGGCGGGCGGCGGCGTGGGCCCGGTGCCGCTCCAGCCCGGCTGCGGGGCCTGGCCGGGGGCGGCAGGCTGCTGGGGCCGGCCCTGGGCCGGGGGCGGAGCCTGGCCGGGAGCGGGGGGAGCCTGGCCGGGAGGCGGCGGAGGCGGGGCCTGGCCAGGAGGCGGGGATATCGGGGGCGGGCCGGGGTGGCCGGCGTGCTGGGCCTGGTACGGCCGGCCGACGTGCCCGATACCGGGGCCGTGGGGCGGCGGCAGCGGGGCCCCCACTGCGTGCTGCATCCGGTGCCACTCCGTCTCGTAACTGCAACTGACGCTGATGGGACGGCCACCGTACCTTCCCTGGCCGTCTCGGGGTGAACGGCCCGGGAGGGTGCGAAGTGCCCGTCGGCCGCGCGGAGGGCGGACGGGCATCCTCGGGGTGTCAGTCCGTCAGTTCGTCGGCCAGGGCGCGCAGCGCGAGCCGGTAGGAACCGATGCCGAACCCGGCCACCGTGCCCGTGGCCACCGCGGCGACCACGGACGTGTGCCGGAACTCCTCGCGGGTGTACGGGTTGGAGATGTGCACCTCGATCAGCGGGGCGGTGCGCTGGGCGGCCGCGTCCCGCATGCCGTACGAGTAGTGCGTGAAGGCGCCCGGGTTGAGAACGACCGGAATCGATCCGTCCGCCGCCTCGTGGAGCCAGCGGATCAGCTGGCCCTCGTCGTTGGTCTCCCGCACCTCGACGTCGAAGCCGAGCTCCTTGCCGAGGGTCGTGCAGGCGTCGACGAGTCCGGCGTAGGAGGTGGCCCCGTAGACGTCGGGCTCACGCGAGCCGAGCCGTCCGAGGTTGGGGCCGTTCAGGACGAAGACCCTGCGGGTCACGCGGAGACCTCCCCGTAGGCGGCGAGCAGCACGGCCGGGTCGGGGCCCTCCAGGACGGTGGGCCTGCCGATGCCGTCCAGGACGATGAAGCGCAGCAGGTCGCCGCGCGACTTCTTGTCGACCTTCATGTTCTCCAGCAGCTTGGGCCACTGGTCGCCGCGGTAGGCGAGCGGCAGACCCACCGATTCGAGGATGCTGCGGTGCCGGTCGGCGGTGGCGTCGTCGAGGCGTCCGGCGAGCCGGCCCAGCTCGGCGGCGAAGACCATGCCGATGGAGACGGCCGCGCCGTGGCGCCACTTGTAGCGCTCGTTCTTCTCGATGGCGTGGGCCAGGGTGTGACCGTAGTTGAGGATCTCGCGGAGTCCGGACTCCTTGAGGTCGCTGGAGACGACCTCGGCCTTGACCCGGATGGAGCGCTCGATCAGCTCGGCGGTGTGCGGCCCGGCGGGCGTACGGGCGGCCTCCGGGTCGGCCTCGATCAGGTCGAGGATGACCGGGTCGGCGATGAAGCCGGCCTTGATGATCTCGGCCATGCCGGAGACGTAGTCGTGGACCGGCAGGGATTCCAGGGCCGCGAGGTCGCAGAGGACCCCGGCGGGCGGGTGGAAGGCGCCGACGAGGTTCTTGCCCTCGGCGGTGTTGATGCCGGTCTTGCCGCCGACGGCCGCGTCGACCATGCCGAGCACGGTGGTCGGGATCGCGATCCAGCGCACCCCGCGCAGCCAGGTGGCCGCGACGAACCCGGCGACGTCCGTGGTGGCGCCGCCCCCGATGCCGACGATGACGTCGGTGCGGGTGAAGCCGGTCTGGCCGAGCGCCTTCCAGCAGTAGGCGGCGACCTCGACGGTCTTGGCCTCCTCCGCGTTGGGCAGTTGGACGGCGATGGCCTCGTACCCCTGGTCGGCGAGGTCCTGACGGACCGCCGCACCGGTCTCGGCGAGCGCCTCCGGGTGCAGTACGGCGACGCGTCGCGCGCGGTCGCCGATCAGCTGGGGCAGCTCGCCCAGGAGCTGGTGGCCGACGAGGACCTCGTACGGGTCGGAGCCCGCGGAGCCTGCGACCTGGATGCGGGTGGGACCCTGCTGCGTCATACCGGTGTTCTCCACGCCGGGGGCCGCTGCGCCCTCCGGCAGTTCCAGTGCGTCGATGATCGCCTGGGCGACCTCTTCGGGGGTGTGCTCGTCGGTGGCGACGACGGTCCGGGCGACCTCTTCGTAGAGGGGGCGGCGGGCGTCCATCAGCTCGCGCCACTGCCGGCGCGGGTTGACCGCGAGCAGGGGGCGGGCGGCGCCGAGGCCGACGCGGCGGACGGCCTCGTCCACGTCCATGGAGAGGTAGGCGACCGGGCGGCCGGCCAGCAGCTTCCTGGTCGCCGCGTCCAGGACGGCACCGCCGCCGAGGGCGAGGACGCCCGGGTGCCCGGCGACGGCCGCCTCGACGGCTCGGCGCTCCAGGGCGCGGAAGTGCTCCTCGCCCTCGTCGTAGAAGATCTCCGCGATCGGCTTGCCGGCCTCGGCGACGACGTCCGCGTCGGTGTCCCGGTAGGTGGTGCCGAGCCGGGCGGCGAGCAGTTCGCCGACGGTGGACTTGCCGACGCCCATCGGGCCGACGAGGACGACCAGGGGGCCGCTCATCGGATCTGGAGGTGGTCGAGGTACGACTGGACGTTGCGGTGGGTCTCGGGGACGCTGTCGCCGCCGAACTTCTCCGCGACCGCGTCGGCCAGGACGAGGGCGACCATGGCCTCCGCGACGATGCCCGCGGCCGGGACGGCGCAGACGTCGGAGCGCTGGTGGTGGGCCTTGGTGGCCTCGCCGGTGACGACGTCCACGGTGGCCAGGGCGCGCGGCACGGTCGCGATGGGCTTCATCGCTGCGCGCACGCGCAGCAGCTCGCCGGTGGTGAGCCCGCCCTCGGTACCGCCGGAACGCCCGGAGGTGCGCTTGATGCCGTCCTCGGTGGCGACGATCTCGTCATGCGCCTTGGAGCCGGGGACCCGGGCCAGCTCGAAGCCGTCGCCGACCTCGACGCCCTTGATGGCCTGGATGCCCATGAGCGCTGCGGCGAGCCGGGCGTCCAGGCGCCGGTCCCAGTGCACGTGCGAGCCGAGCCCGACGGGCACGCCGTACGCCAGCACCTCGACGACTCCGCCGAGAGTGTCGCCGTCCTTGTGGGCCTGGTCGATCTCGGCCACCATCGCCTTGGACGCGTCGGCGTCCAGGCAGCGGACCGGGTCGGCGTCCAGCTTCTCCACGTCGGCGGGGACCGGGTAGATCCCGTACGGCGCCTTGGCGGCGGCCAGCTCGACGACATGGCTGACGATCTCGATGCCCGCGGTCTCCTTGAGGTAGGAGCGGGCGACGGCCCCGAGGGCGACGCGCGCGGCGGTCTCCCGGGCGCTGGCGCGCTCCAGGACCGGCCGGGCCTCGTCGAAGCCGTACTTCTGCATCCCCGCGAGGTCGGCGTGGCCGGGCCGGGGGCGGGTCAGCGGAGCGTTACGGGCGAGCTTCGCCAGCTCGGCGGGGTCGACCGGGTCGGCCGACATGACCTGCTCCCACTTGGGCCACTCGGTGTTGCCGACCATGACGGCGACCGGGGAGCCCATGGTGAGGCCGTGGCGTACGCCGCCGAGGAAGGTCACCTCGTCCTTCTCGAACTTCATCCGCGCGCCGCGGCCGTAGCCGAGCCGTCGCCGGGCCAGCGCCTCCGCCACCATCTCCGTGGTGATCGGGACACCGGCGGGAAGGCCCTCCAGCGTCGCCACCAGTGCGGGGCCGTGCGATTCCCCCGCGGTCAGCCAGCGCAACCTGCTCAACGGTGCTCCTCATGCTCGCGCCTGAAATCCAACGGCGCCACCGGGTGCGCGGCCCTGGCCCGCCGCCTTTGATCCTCCCACGACCGGGGGCACGATCCGGCCGCCGGTCCAGCAGACGGACGGGCGGTGCCGGCCCGCGGGCCCGTCAGCGGGCCGCGAGCGCGGCTTCCCCGGCCTGCCGCATGGCGGCCAGCGGCGCCGGGACCCGGCCGGTCATCTGCTCGACCTGGAGCAGCGCCTGGTGCACGAGGAGGTCGAGTCCGCCGACGACGGCTCCGCCGTGCGCCGACCAGGCGGCGGCGAGCGCGGTGGGCCACGGCTCGTACAGCACGTCGAAGAGGATCCCCGGGGCCGTCGGCACGGATCCGGCCAGGGCATCGGTGGCGCCGGCGGGGGTGGTGGCGACGACGAGCGGCGCGGCCAGCGCGGCTGCCGCGTCCGCCCAGTCGGCGATCACGACGTCGACGCCGAGCCGCTCCCCCCAGGCCCTCATCTCGGCCGCGCGCTCCGGGCCGCGCACGTACGCCGTCACGGGTCCGGCGCAGACCGCGGAGAGCGCGGCGAGCGCGGAGGAGGCGGTGGCTCCGGCGCCGAGGACCGCGGCGGAGTCGACCTTGTCGATCCCGCGCTCCCGCAGGGCGGCGATCATGCCGGGGATGTCGGTGTTGTCACCGACCCGCCGGCCGTCCTCGGTGAACACGACCGTGTTGACGGCTTCCACGGAGGCGGCCGTCGCGCTGATCTCGTCGAGCAGCGGGATGATCGCCCGCTTGAGCGGCATGGTCAGCGACAGCCCGGCCCACGAGGCGTCCAGCCCCTCGATGAACCCGGGCAGCGCCGCCTCGTCGACCTCGAACCGGTCGTAGGACCAGTTCTCCAGGCCCAGCTCGGCGTACGCGGCGCGGTGCAGGACCGGGGAGAGGGAGTGGGCGATGGGCGAGCCGAGGACGGCGGCCCGGCGGGGCTCACTCACTGGCCGGACTTCCCTTCTTCGTACTCCCGCCGGTTCTTCTCGTGCTCCTCATTGGTCTCGGCGAAGACCGTCTTGTCCTCGTTGATAGAGACGAAGTAGTACCAGGGGCCCGGTTTGGGGTTCATCGCCGAGTGCAGGGCGTCCGCGCCCGGATTGCTGATCGGGCCGGAGGGCAGGCCGATGATCTTGTAGGTGTTGTACGGGTCGTCGATCTTCCGGACCTCGTCGACCGCGCCGATGTCCAGGGTGCTCTGACCCTTGATGTAGTTGACCGTGGAGTCGAATTCGAGCCGCCCGACCGTCTCCATGTTGCCCGGCTTGAGACGGTTGTAGACGACCCGTGCGACCTTGTCGAAGTCGTGCTTGTACTTGCCCTCGACCTGTACGAGGCTCGCGACGGTGATGAGCTCCCACGGAGTCTTGAGGCCGAGCTTCTTCGCGCTGCCCTCCAGGTCGAGCTTGTCGTACTCCTTGTTCGCCCGCGAGACCATCCGCTTCAGCGCGTCCTCGGGCTTGGACCCCTTGGCGACCGGATAGGCCGCCGGATAGAGGAATCCTTCCAGCGGGTCCTTCACATCCGGGTTGTCGTCCGCCCAGTCGGGCAGGCCCAGCGACTCCGCCTTGGTCTTGGCGATCTTCGCCGTGGTGCCTTCCTCCAGCCCCAGCCGCTTGTCGATCTCGCTGTAGACCTTGACGTTCCGGGTCCCCTCGGGAATCACGAAGGCGTTCTGGCTCTTGGGGTCGAGCATCAACTCGATCGCGCTGGCGGCGGACATCTCCTTCTTGAGGAGGTAGACGCCGGCCTGGAGCAACTTGCCCTTGGGGTTGTCGTTCTGCGCCGCGACGAAGGCGTCGGAGGACTTGATGACGCCCTTCTTGCGCAGGATGTTGGCGATGTCGTAGCCGAGCGACTTTTCGGGGATCTCGACCTCGACCTCGCCCGTGCCCGTCCCCGCGTAGTCGGCCGGAGCGCCGAACTGCTCCTGCCAGAAGGTGTAGCCGACGTAGCTGACTCCGCCGAGGCCGCCGAGCAGGACGACGGAGACCACCAGACAGGCAACTCCGCTGCGGCTCTTCTTCTTGCCCTTGCCGCCCCGGCGGTCGCTGCCGCCGCGGTCGCGGCGCGAGGCGCGCGAGCCGTCGTCGTCCGGGTCATCGTCCTCGTCGCGCGGCTCGCGGCCGGCCGGTTCGTCCGCACCGGTGAAGAAGGGGTGCGTCTCCTCGTGCGGCTGGTCCGGGTCCCAGTCCGTCGACGCCTGCTGTTGCTGCTGCTGTTGTTCGGCTGCGGCGTCGCGGCGGCCCGGGGGCTGCGGCGGAGGGTAGGCCTCAGGGGTGCCGTAGTAGTCCTGCGAGGCGTCGTAGCCGCCGGGCTGCTGTGCGTACGGGTCCTGGGGCTCGGCCCCGTACGGCATGGCGGCCTGCTGCCCGGTGTCCCAGCCGCCGTTGTACTGCGGCTGGGCACCCGGCTGCTGGGCGTACGGGTCCTGCTGGGGCGTGCCGTACTGCTGGTGGTCGTACTGCTGCTGGTTCTGCTGATTCTGCTGGTCGTACTGCTGCTGGTACTGCTGGTGGTTCTGGGCGTACGGGTCCTGCGGATAGGGCTGCTGCTGGGCGTACGGGTCCTGCGGAAAGGACTGCTGCTGGTCGCCGTACTGGCCCTGGCCGTGGGCGGCCTGCTGGCCTCCCCATCCCTGGTCCCCGTACAAGGGGTCCTCGGGATGCCACGGTTCGGAGCCGGGGCCCCGGCCATACTCAGTCATCGATCCCCTAGAGCCGCGAGACGACGTTCCGTCTCTTCGCTTCGCTGTGCGGTGTTTGTTCGAACACCGCCGCATCGCGCGGAACGTTACCGTATCGCGATCAGACAACCACTTCGACGCCCTCACCCGGGGGGTTACCTGACGCCCGTTCGGACTCCAGAGCGTTCTGAAGGATCACCACAGCGGCAGCTTGGTCGATGACAGACCGGCCCTTCTTGGACTTCACGCCCGAGGCACGCATCCCCTGAGCGGCCGTCACTGTGGTCATCCTCTCGTCCACCAGCCGCACCGGAACGGGCGCGATCGAGCGGGCGAACACCTGCGCGAACTCCCGGACCTTGACGGCCGCCGGTCCCTCGCCGCCGCCGAGGGAGCGCGGCAGGCCGAGGATGACCTCGATCGGCTCGTACTCCTCGACGAGTTGGCGGAGCCGCCGGTGGGCGGCCGGGACGTCGCGTCCCGGCACGGTCTCCACCGGCGTGGCCAGGATCCCGTCGGGGTCGCACGAGGCGACCCCGATCCGGGCGTCCCCGACGTCGACGGCGAGCCGTCGGCCCCGGCGCATCGGCGTCATCCCGCTCGTCACGCCGTCTCGGTGACGAGGCGTTCGACCGCGGCGACGGCGTCGCCGATGGCGGCCGGGTTCGTGCCGCCGCCCTGGGCGACGTCCGGCTTGCCGCCGCCACCGCCACCGAGGGTCTTGGCGGCGGCGCGCACCAGGTCACCGGCCTTGAGACCGCGCTCGCGGGCGGCCTCGTTGGTGGCGATGACGGTGAGCGGGCGGCCGTTGACCGTGGTGAACAGGGCCACGACGGCCGGCCGGCCGCCCTGGATGCGCCCGCGCACGTCCAGGACCAGCTTGCGCAGGTCGTCGGCGGAGGTGCCGTCGGGGACCTGGCCCGTGACCAGGGCGGTGCCCCGGACGTCCTTGGCGGACTCGACGAGTCCGGCGGCGGCCGCGAGGACCTTCTCCGCGCGGAACTTCTCGATCTCCTTCTCGGCGTCCTTGAGCTTGCCGAGCATGCCCGCGATCTTCTCGGGGAGCTCCTCGGGGCGGCCCTTGACCAGCTCCTGGAGCTGGGCGACGACCGTGTGTTCCCGGGCGAGGAAGTTGTACGCGTCCACGCCGACGAGGGCCTCGATACGGCGCACGCCGGAGCCGATGGAGGACTCGCCGAGGAGCTTCACCAGACCCAGCTGGGCGGTGTTGTGGACGTGGGTGCCGCCGCACAGCTCCTTGGAGAAGTCGCCGATGGTGACGACGCGGACCCGCTCGCCGTACTTCTCGCCGAACTCGGCGATGGCGCCCTGCTTCTTGGCCTCGTCGATGGACATGACCTCGGCCTGGACGTCGAGTTCCCGCGAGAGGACCTCGTTGATCCGCTGCTCGACGTCGGTGAGGACCGTGCCGGGGACGGCGGCGGGCGAACCGAAGTCGAAGCGGAAGCGGCCGGGCGAGTTCTCCGAGCCGGCCTGGGCGGCCGTCGGGCCCAGCGCGTCGCGCAGCGCCTGGTGCGTGAGGTGCGTGGCGCTGTGGGCGCGGGCGATGGCGCGGCGGCGGGTGTTGTCGATGGAGGCGAAGACGGGGGCCCCGACCGTCACCTCGCCGACCTGGACGACGCCCTTGTGCACGTGGACGCCGGGGACCGGCTTCTGGACGTCGCGGATCTCGATCACGGCGCCGGTGTCGAGCCGGATGCGGCCGGTGTCGGCGAGCTGGCCGCCGCCCTCGGCGTAGAAGGGGGTGCGGTCGAGGACGACCTCGACCTCGTCGCCCTCGGTGGCGGCGGGCGAGGGCACGCCGTCGACCAGCAGGCCGACGATGGTGGACTCGCCGGCGGTGGAGGTGTAGCCGGTGAACTCGGTGGCGCCGGAGGTGTCGGCCACCTCGCGGTAGGCGGAGAGGTCGGCGTGACCGGTCTTCTTGGCGCGGGCGTCGGCCTTGGCCTTGTCGCGCTGCTCCTGCATGAGGCGGCGGAAGCCGTCCTCGTCCACGGAGAGCCCCTGCTCGGCGGCCATCTCCAGGGTGAGGTCGATCGGGAAGCCCCAGGTGTCGTGGAGCAGGAACGCCTTGTCGCCGGCGAGGACCTGGCCGCCGGCGGCCTTGGTCTCGGTGACGGCGGTCTCCAGGATGTTGGTGCCGCCCTTGAGGGCCTTGAGGAAGGCGGCTTCCTCGGCGAGCGCGACCGTCTCGATGCGCTTGCGGTCGGTGATCAGCTCGGGGTACTGAAGCCCCATCGTGTCGATCACGACGTCGACCAGGTCCTTCACGACCGAGCCGGTGGCGCCCATCAGGCGCATGTTGCGGATGGCGCGGCGCATGATGCGGCGCAGCACGTAGCCGCGGCCCTCGTTGCCGGGGGTGACGCCGTCGCCGATGAGCATCACCGACGTACGGATGTGGTCGGCGACGACGCGGAGCGAGACGTCCGTTCCCTGCTCGGCGCCGTAGCGGACCCCGGTCAGCTCGGTGGCCTTGTCCATGACGACGCGCAGGGTGTCGGTCTCGTACATGTTCTGTACGCCCTGGAGGATCATGGCGAGGCGTTCGAGGCCGAGACCGGTGTCGATGTTCTTCGACGGCAGGTCCCCGAGGATCGGGAAGTCCTCCTTGCCGTCGCCGGCGCCGCGCTCGTACTGCATGAAGACCAGGTTCCAGATCTCCACGTAGCGCTCGTCGTTGACGGCCGGGCCGCCCTCGACTCCGAACTCGGGGCCGCGGTCGTAGTTGATCTCCGAGCACGGGCCGCAGGGTCCGGGGACGCCCATGGACCAGAAGTTGTCCTTCTTGCCCAGGCGCTGGATGCGCTCGGCGGGAACGCCGATCTTGTCGCGCCAGATCTGCTCGGCCTCGTCGTCGTCGAGGTAGACCGTGATCCAGAGCTTCTCGGGGTCGAGGCCGTAGCCGCCGTCCTCGACGGAGTTGGTCAGCGCCTCCCAGGCGAGCTGGATGGCGCCTTCCTTGAAGTAGTCCCCGAAGGAGAAGTTGCCGCACATCTGGAAGAAGGTGCCGTGGCGGGTGGTCTTGCCGACCTCTTCGATGTCCGGCGTACGGACGCACTTCTGCACGCTGGTGACGCGCGGGGCGGGCGGCTTGACCTCGCCGAGGAAGTACGGCTTGAAGGGGACCATGCCCGCGGGGACCAGCAGCAGAGTCGGGTCGTCCGCGATGAGCGACGCCGAAGGCACGGCGGTGTGGCCGCGCTCCTCGAAGAAGCTCAGCCAGCGGCGGCGAATTTCAGCCGACTCCATCAGTGGTCCTCATTCCGGTTGTTCGAGTTGTAGGGGAGCTTGCGGTACGTCTTCGCGTTCGCGGGCGGTTCGGCCGCTTCGACGGCGAAGTGCCGCTGTACGGGAAGGTCGGGGTCGACCGGCGCTTCCAGGCCCAGTGCGCCGCCCAGTTCGGCTTCGCGCCTGACCATGCCCTCGCGTACGTCGAGGGCGAAGTCCTTGAGCTTGTGACCGGTCTCGATCGCCTTGTCCGCGGCCTGCGCCGCGAGGCTCTCGGGGGTCAGCTGCTTGAGCTTGCGGTTGACCTTGGTGGTGGCCCACACACCGGCGGCTGCGCCGGCGGTGAACCAGAACGTGCGGCGGAACATCGCTCGATCAGTCCTTCTGTCCGCGGGCGTTTCGGCGTTCGCGCCTGCGTCCGCGCGCCGAGGGTACGGTCCGGCCGACGATCACCGTGCGGCGGGCGGAGCCTCTGCTCCGCGCCGGTTCCGGTTCGGGCTCGGGTGCGGTACGGCGGCCGAGGGCCTGCCGTACGCCGTAGCCGAACGCGGCGACCTTGACGAGGGGGCCGCCGAAGGTGGAGGCGACGGTCGTGGAGAGCGCGGAGGCGTTGGAGGTCACCTCCTGGACGTCGCTCGCGATGGCGTCGACCTTGTCCAGCTGCGTCTGCGCGGAGCGCACCGTCGCCGAGGCGTCGGCCAGCAGCGGAACGGCCTGTTCGGTCACGTCCGCCACGAGCTTGGTGGTCGCCCTGAGCGTCTGGGCGAGCCTCACCAGCACCACGGCGAGGAACGAGACCAGGATCGCCCAGAAGACGGCCACGAGGATCCCGGCCACCTCTCCACCGGACACTGTGCACCGCTCTCTGCTCGTCGCTCGGGCCCTGCCGGGCCTTGTCTCCGTCGGTCGCGTCCGGGCCTCGGCCCGGACGCCCGATCGTCGTCGCACGAGCCTATCGCGCCGCGCATCTCCTCCCCTACCGCATTCTCCGCGGGCCGGGCGGGAGTTGCCATAACGAGATTGTACGGAGAGCTTTCAAGCCAGTACGCTCCGTGTTTCATGCGACGCCTGCACGACCCCTGCCCGAATCCCGACGATCCGGACGCCCGCCCCGCACCGGCGCCCGGCAACCTCCCGGCCGAACTGAACCCCTTCGTGGGGCGCGAGGACGAACTGGCCGAGCTGGGCGGGCTGCTGGAGGAGTCCAGGCTCGTCACCGTCGCCGGAGTGGCGGGCGTGGGCAAGACCCGGTGCGTCATCCGGGTCGCCGCACTTCGGGAGAAACGGTACTGCGACGGGGTCCTGCTGGCCGAGCTGTCCGCCGTGCGCCACCCCGATCTGCTGGAACACGCCCTGATCGACGCCCTGGGCCTGACCGATCACACCAGCAGGCCCCCGCGCGCCGTCCTCGTCGAACATCTCTCGGAGCGCCGGACGCTGCTGGTGATCGACGGCTTCGAGCACCTCGTCGACGCCTGCGCCGGCCTCGTCACCGAACTCCTGCGCCGGGCCCCACGCCTCCAGGTGCTCGCGGCCGGACGCTGCCCCCTCCGGGTGGACGGAGAGCGGACGTTCCCGCTCGCCCCGATGTCCGACAGGGACGCCGTGGAGCTCTTCACCGAGCGGGCGCGCGGGGTCCGGCCGGGCTGGCAGCCGACGGCGGGCGAGCGGGCGTCCGTGCTGGAGCTCTGCCGCCGCCTCGACGGGATCCCGCTGGCCCTCGAACTGGCGGCCGGGCGGCTGCGCGCGCTCTCGGTGGAACAGGTGCTCCTGCGCCTGGACGACCGGTTCCGGCTGCTGACCGGGGGCCGCCGCGGCGCGCCGCCCCGCCACCAGACGCTGCGTACGGCGATCGGCTGGAGCCATGAACTGTGCACGCCCGAGCAACGGCTGCTGTGGGCGCGGCTCTCGGTGTTCGCGGGACAGTTCGACCTGGAGGCCGCCGAGTACATCTGCGGCGGGCCGGACCTGCCGGCCGACTCGGTGCTCGATGTGCTGGACGAGCTGCTCGCCCAGTCGGTGGTGGAGCGCGAGGACGGCCCGACCGGCGCCCGCTACCGGCTGCTGGACACGGTCAGCGAGTACGGGGCGCAGTGGCTGGCTGCCGCCGGGGACGCCCCGCGGCTGCGGCGGCGGCACCGGGACTGGTTCCTGGGGCTCGCGACCTGGTGCGAGCTGGACTGGTTCAGCCCGCGCCAGGCGGAGGTGGCGGCGCGCGTCGACAGCGAGCTGCCCAATCTCCGCCGGGCGATGGAATGTTCGATGGAGAGCCCCGACGAGGTGCATCTGGCGCAGCATCTGGCGGGCACGCTGTGGTTCTACTGGACCGGTTGCGGGCGGCTGTCCGAGGGGCGGCACTGGCTGGACCACGTCCTGGAGGAGCCGACCCCGCACGACGCCGCACGGCTGAAGGTGCTGTGGGTACTGGGCTACGTGGCCGTGCTGCAGGGTGACGCGGTCGGCGCGATCTCGGCACTCCAGGAGTGCCGGGAGGAGGCCGAACGCTCCGGGGACGCGACGGCACTGGCGTACGCGGTGCACCGCACGGGGTGCCTGGCGATCGTGACGGACGACATGGAGCGCGCCGAGGAGCTGCTCCGTGACGCGCTCGGCCGGTACCGCGAGGTCGGCGAGCTGAACAGCAATGTGCTGATGGCCCAGGTGGAGCTGGCCATGGCGGTGGCGTTCCTCGGTGATCTGGACGCGGCCGCGGCGCTCTGCGAAGAGGTCCGGGAGATCTGCGAGGACCACGGGGAGCGGTGGGCGCTGGCATACGCGCTGTACGTCCTGGCGTACGCGGCGCTGCGGCGGGGGCGGCCGGCCCTGGCGCGGCAGATGCTCGGGGAGTGCCTGACGATCGGCCGGACGTTCAACGATCTGCTGGGCACGGTGCTGTCGCTGGAGCTGCTGGCCCTGGTGACGGCGGTGGAGGGGGACGCCGGGGAAGCCGCCGTGCTCCAGGGAGCGGCGGAGGGCATCTGGCCGTCGGTGGGGCTGCAGCTGTTCGGCTCGGCGTTCTACGGGCGGCCGCGGGCGGAGTGCGAGGAGCAGGCGCGCCGGGAGCTGGGGAACGTGGCGTACGAGGAGGGGCTGCGGGCGGGCCGGCGGCTGGATCCGGGGGCCGCGGTCGACCGAGCCCTGGCCGGTGGCGGACCCCGGCGGTGGACGGGCCGGGCACGGGCGGGGCGCCGACGGCGGGCGGATCCGGGGGAACGCGAAGGCCCGCCGCCTCCCGGATGACAGGGAGGGGCGGGCCGGAGCGCTGGTGAGAGCGGCTACGCCTGGATCAGCGGGCGTAGTACTCGACGACGAGCTGCTCGTCGCAGATCACCGGGATCTCCTTGCGGTTCGGGTCCCGGTCCAGGCGGAAGGCCAGGGCCTTCAGGTTCACCTGGAGGTAGCGCGGGGTCTCACCGTCGGTGTCGTAGCCACCCTCGCGGGCCACCTGGAAGGGGACCTTGGTGCGGCTGCGCTCGCGGACCTGGACGACGTCGTCGGGGCGCACACGGAAGGACGGCTTGTCGACCTTGCCACCGTTGACCTCGATGTGGCCGTGGACGACCATCTGACGGGCCTGGTAGATGGTGCGGGCGATGCCCGAACGCAGGACCAGGGCGTCGAGGCGGCGCTCGAGCTCGACGACCAGCGCCTCGCCCGTCTTGCCTTCGGCCTTCTTGGCACGGTCGTAGGCGCGCGCCATCTGGCGCTCGCTGATGTCGTACTGCGCACGCAGGCGCTGCTTCTCCAGCAGACGGACCTTGTAGTCCGAGTTCTGCTTGCGGCCACGGCCGTGCTCGCCCGGCGGGTACGGACGAGCTTCGAAGTACTTGACAGCCTTGGGCGTCAGAGCGATGCCGAGGGCACGCGACTTCTTGACCTTGGGACGCGACTGGTTAGGCACGTTCTCCAGACCTCCGTTGTAGGTTAGGTTAGGCTTACCTTACTCAAGGAGATCGCATGTCTCGCCCTGGGAACACCACTCACGTCACGGACAGCACAGACAGCGGCAGCACACCAGAAGGTGCTGCTACGACGGAAGGCCGATCTGATCGTGGTCAGCCGCGTCCCAGCGGGCTTGAAAACACTCGGATGCCGTCAGCAGCCGAGCGCACACGAACTCTCGTACAGAGTACCTGCTCCGCACTGCTCGTCGTACCGGGGCTCGATCTGGCCCGCGCCGAGCCCCTGATCCCGGACAGCCGGACCGTGGGGCCCGAGGGCGACCTGTTCCTCGAATTCCCCGCGGATTCCCCGGCCGTTCGGGCCGCGACGCACGCGCAGGGCGACGAGCTGACCGCCGTGCTGGAGATCACGGACGTCGCTCCGGTCTCCGTACCGCACCGGATCCGCGGCCGGGCGTGGGTCTCCGGCTGGCTCACCTCCGTCCCCGGCCTGGCCGAGCCCGGCCGGATGATGCTGCGCCTGGAGTTCGGCGAGGCGTACGTGGACGACCTCTGGGGTGCCGAGGACATCGAGCCGGAGGACTTCCGGGACGCGGCCCCCGACCCGCTGGTCTTCCACGAGCCGGAGCTGCTCCAGCATCTGCACTCCGCCCACGACGAGCAGATGCGCACCCTGTGCGGTCTGCTGGGCGAGCGCACCGCCCGCGCCTGCTCCCCCCACCAGCCCAGGGCCGTGCCGGTCGCCCTGGACCGCTTCGGGCTGCGGGTCCGCTTCGTCGAGGACCGGGGTTCCTGCTTCGACGCCCGCTTCGAGTTCCCGGAGCCGGTCCGCGACGTCACCGGGCTGCGCCGCGCCATGCACACGCTCTTCGAGGCGGCCGCCTCCTGATCCGGCGGCCGCCTCGGCTCTAGGACGGCTCCGCGCTCTCGCCGGAACGGCCCAGACGCTCGCGAACGCGCTCGACGACGTCCGCGTACCGCGCCTCGGCGCCGTAGCGGGTCGGGGTGTAGTACCGCCGGTCGCGGACCGCGTCCGGGGCGTACTGCTGGGCGGCGATGCCACCCTGCACGTCGTGCGGATAGACATACCCCTGGGCATGGCCGAGCTTGGCGGCGCCCTTGTAATGACCGTCGCGCAGATGGGCCGGGACGGGTCCCGCGAGCCCCTTGCGCACGTCCTCCTGCGCGGCGGAGATCGCCAGGGTCGCCGCGTTGGACTTGGGGGCGAGCGCCAGTGCGATGGTGGCGTGGCTGAGGGTGAGCGCCGCCTCCGGAAACCCGATCATGGCCACCGCCTGGGCGGCGGCCACGGCGGTCGGCAGCGCGGTGGGGTCGGCCAGGCCGATGTCCTCGCTGGCCGAGATCATCAGCCGGCGGGCGATGAACCGCGGGTCCTCCCCCGCCTCGATCATGCGGGCCAGGTAGTGCAGAGCGGCGTCCACGTCGGAGCCGCGGATCGACTTGATGAGCGCGCTGGCCACGTCGTAGTGCTGGTCGCCGTCCCGGTCGTACTTCACGGCGGCGCGGTCGACGGTCGTCTCCACCGTCTCCAGGGTGATCTCCGCCTCGCCCGTGGCGATGGCCGCGCCCGCCGCGGCCTCCAGCGCCGTCAGGGCCCGGCGCGCGTCGCCGCCCGCGATGCGCAGCAGATGCGCCTCGGCGTCCTCGGGCAGGGTGACCGCCCCGCCGAGCCCCCGCTCGTCGGTCAGCGCCCGGCGCAGCAGATCACGCAGGTCGTCGTCGGTCAGCGATTCCAGGGTGAGCAGCAGGGACCGCGACAGCAGCGGGGAGATGATCGAGAAGTACGGATTCTCCGTGGTGGCGGCGATGAGGGTCACCCAGCGGTTCTCCACGGCGGGGAGCAGGGAGTCCTGCTGGGCCTTGGAGAAGCGGTGGATCTCGTCCAGGAAGAGGACGGTCTCCTTGCCGAAGCCACCGGTGGCGCGACGCGCGCTCTCGATGACGGCCCGGACCTCCTTGACGCCCGCGGTGATCGCGGAGAGCTCGACGAAGCGCTTGTTGGTCGCCTTGCTGACCACGTACGCCAGGGTCGTCTTGCCGGTGCCGGGCGGGCCCCACAGGATGACCGAGGAGGCGCCGGCCGGACCGCCGCCACCCTCACCCACGAGACGGCGCAGCGGCGAGCCCGGCTTCAGCAGATGCTGCTGGCCGACGACCTCGTCGAGGACACGGGGACGCATCCGGACAGCGAGGGGGCTGCTGGACGGGTCCTTCTCCTGGCGGTCTTCGGCGGCTGCGGTAAAGAGGTCGGGCTCCACGTCATGAAGCCTATGCGACCCCACTGACAGCGAACCGGCCGCGTCGGTTACCTACCAAAAGTCGTAGGTGCCTCTCAGCTGGTCCAGAAGTCCCACCAGCGGGTCAGGATCAGCATGCCGATGATCCCGATCCACATCACCGGCAGCACCCACGGGAACTCGGTGAGCCCGTTCCGCAGCCAGGCCGGGGCCGGGAGGATGCGGTGCTTGACGTTGTGCGTGGTCACGTAGCAGAACATGACGATGGTGGCGACCCAGGCCAGGCAGCACCACAGGCAGAGCGAGTTGATGTTGTACAGCGACTGATACTGGAGCCAGGTGCAGAAGCCGACGCCGAAGAGCGTCCCGGCGTTCAGCCCGAGCCAGAACCAGCCGCGGAAGCGCGCGCCGGCGAGGAGCCCCATCCCGATCGCGATGACCATGCCGTACGTGACGAGGCCCAGCATCGGGTTGGGGAACCCGAACGCGGAGGCCTGCTCGCTCTTCATGATGTTGCCGCACGCGACGACGGGGTTGAGGCTGCACCCGGGGGTGAAGGAGGGGTCCTCCAGCAGCTTGAACTTGTCGAGCGTGATGACCCAGGCGGCCAGCAGTCCGGCCGCGCCGGTGATCACCAGAAGCAGGGCGAGACCGCGTCCGGCCCCGAAGGTGCGCTTGCGGCCACCCTCGTCCTGATCGGAGGAGAGATCGTGGTCTACCGCTGCAGTCGTCATATCGCCGTTCCATCACCGAGTGGTCAGCCGGGCATGGTCATTGTGCCGCACCCCCGTACGGATCAACCGTTCGATGGACATAAAGGTGTGCGCCCGCGAGTACTCCGCCGGGCGGGCTCCCGGGGTGGCGGGGCCGGGACGACGGAAGATGTACGTGTTCCCTGCGCCGGTCCGGCGACGCCGACCGCGCGGGCGGCTCCAAGTCGGGGTCACCGGCCAGGATGAATCCCCGCCCGCCGGGTTGACGACGGACGAGAAAGGCGCGGGCGGCAGGACCTCATGTCCTTCCGCCCGCGCCCCGCTCACGGCTCGGTCAGCCGAGGCGCTTCGTCAGCTCCGCCGCGACCTCGGCCAGCTTCACCGGGCCCTGCTCGCCGGACTCCATGTCCTTGAGCTGGACGACGCCCTCGGCGAGATCACGCTCGCCCGCGACCAGGGTGTAGCGCGCGCCCGAGCGGTTGGCGCTCTTCATCGCGCCCTTCAGGCCGCGGCCGCCGAACGCGAAGTCGGCGGCGATCCCCGCGCGGCGCAGTTCGGTGACGACGCCGAACAGCGTCCGGCGGGCCTCCTCGCCGAGCGGGACCGCGTACACGCTGGTGGTGTAGGGCAGGTCGAGCTCGATGCCCTCGGCCTCCAGCGCGAGGACCGTGCGGTCCACGCCGAGCGCCCAGCCGACGGACGGCAGCTCGGGGCCGCCGATCATCTCGGACAGTCCGTCGTAGCGGCCGCCGCCGCCCACCGCGGACTGGGCGCCGAGACCGTCGTGGACGAACTCGAAGGTCGTACGGGTGTAGTAGTCGAGGCCGCGCACCAGCTTCTCGTCGTCCTCGAAGGCCACCCCGGCGGTTGTGAGAAGCGCCCGGACCTCCTCGTGGTACGCCTTGCACGCGTCGCAGAGGTAGTCGCGGAGCTTCGGGGCGTCCGTGAGCTGCTTCTGTACGTCGGCCCGCTTGTCGTCCAGGACGCGCAGCGGGTTGATCTCGATGCGGCGGCGGGTCTCCTCGTCGAGCTCCAGGTCCCGCAGGAAGGTCTGGAGCGCCTCGCGGTAGACCGGGCGGCACTCCTTGTCTCCCAGCGAGTTCAGCAGGATGCGGAACCGGCGCAGGCCCAGCGAGCGGTACGCCTGGTCGGCGAGGATGATCAGCTCGGCGTCCAGGACCGGGTCCTCGGTGCCGATGGCCTCGGCGCCGACCTGCGAGAAGTGGCGGTAGCGGCCCGCCTGCGGGCGCTCGTAGCGGTAGTACGAGCCGGAGTACCAGAGCTTGACGGGGAGGTTGCCCGCCTTGTGGAGGTTGGCCTCCAGGGCGGCGCGGAGCACGGACGCGGTGCCCTCGGGGCGCAGGGCGAGCTGGTCGCCGCCCTTGGTGGTGAGGGTGTACATCTCCTTGGTGACGATGTCGGTGGACTCACCGACACCGCGGGCGAAGAGCTCGACGTTCTCGAAGCCGGGCGTCTCGATGTAGCCGTAGCCCGAGTCGCGCAGCGGGGCCGCGATGGCCTCGCGCACGGCGAGGAACGTCGCGGAACGGGGCGGGGTCAGGTCGTACGTGCCCTTGGGGGCCTGAAAGGTGCTCACGATTACGTCTCTCGTCTACATTCCTCGGCGCGGCGCCGCGTCCAGACCGTTCAGGAACGGGTTGGAGGCGCGCTCGCGGCCGATGGTCGTCTGGGGGCCGTGGCCGGACAGCACCACGGTCGAGTCGTCGAGCGGCAGGCACACACGGGCCAGCGACTCGAGCAGCTCGGCGTGGTCGCCGCCGGGCAGGTCGGTGCGTCCGACGGAGCCGGCGAAGAGCAGGTCGCCCGAGAAGAAGACCGGCGGAATGTCCGCGGCCTCGGGCATCCCGAACGTCACCGACCCCTTGGTATGGCCGGGCGCGTGCGAGACGCCGAACTCCAGACCGGCCAGGGTCAGCTTCGAGCCGTCGGTCAGCTCCTTGACGTCGTCCGGCTCCCCCACGGTCAGCTCGCCCATGAGCGGCATCCCGATCGAGCGGCCGAGCGCCTTCTCCGGGTCGCTCATCATGTAGCGGTCCTCGGGATGGATCCAGGCGGGGACGTCATGGGCGCCGCAGACGGGGACGACCGAGGCGACGTGGTCGATATGGCCGTGGGTGAGCACGACGGCGACGGGCTTGAGCCGATGCTTCTTCAACGTTTCCTCGACGCCCTGGGCGGCCTGGTGGCCCGGGTCGATGATCACGCACTCCTCACCGGCGGCGGGGGCGACCAGATAGCAATTGGTCCCCCAGGCCCCGGCGGGGAACCCGGCAATGAGCACGATCGTCCTTAATGTTCGTCCGGAGGATGCGGCAACGGCGAAGGATGCGGCAGATCAGAGCCTACCGGCGCTCCTCATGACACAGGTAACCCATATACGGTACGGGCAGCTCAGGCCCTCATCTCACGACGTAACAAGGAGCCCACCGGTGTCCAGCAGCGAACAGCGGCGGCGGCAGCTCGCCCGGGAAAAGTTCGAGCGCCAGCAGAAGCGCCGGGAGGAAGCCCGCAGCAGGACGAGGCGCATCACCGCGATCGTCGCGGCCTCGGTGGCCGTGGTCGCCGTCGTGGGCGTGAGCGCGTTCGTGGTGGCGGGCAAGGACGACGACAAGGACAAGAAGAGCGAGGCGGCGGCGAGCCAGAGCCCCACTCCGGAGCCTTCGGAGAGCGAGAGCAAGGCTCCCACGCCGCCGATGAAGATCGACAAAAAGGCGACGTACACGATGTCGCTCAAGACGAGCCAGGGCGACATAGCTTTCTCGATGGACGCGGCGAAGACTCCGGAGACGGTGAACTCCTTCAAGGCGCTCGCCGACAAGGGCTACTTCGACGACACCAAGTGCCACCGGCTGACCACCCAGGGCATCTTCGTGCTCCAGTGCGGCGACCCGAAGGGCGACGGCACGGGCGGTCCTGGCTACAACATCCCGGACGAGAACCTGGACGCGCTCGGCAAGGCGGGCGCCGACGGCACGGTCGTCTACCCGCCGGGCACGGTGGCGATGGCCAATACCGGCCAGCCGAACTCCGGTGGCAGCCAGTACTTCCTGGTCTACAAGGAGACCAAGCTCCCGCCCACCTACACCCCGTTCGGCACGATGGACGACGCCTCGCTGAAGGCCGTCCAGAAGGTCGGCGAGGCCGGTGTCGAGGGCGGTGCGGGCGACGGCGCCCCGAAGAAGGCCGTGACGGTCGAGAAGGCTTCGGTCGAGAAGGGCTGAACCGGCGGGACGGGACCGGCGGGACGGCGACCGGCCGGGCGGCCACCGGCGGGGCGGAGCGCCGCCGGTGGCCGGAGGGAAGAATTTCGGCCGTGCTGAGTGCGGACAGCCGGGTGGCCGGTCGCCTAGATTGGCGTTGTGCAGGGCGGGCGATGCCCGCCCCAGGAAACTGTGGACGATGCCCGGGGGGCGAACCCCCTCGCAGGCATCAGGTGGAGGAGGCGCTGTGAGCAGCGACCCGTGGGGCCGCGTCGATGAGACGGGCACCGTGTACGTGCGTACAGCCGAGGGCGAGCAGGTCGTCGGATCGTGGCAGGCCGGTTCGCCCGAGGAGGCTCTGGCCTATTTCGAGCGCAAGTACGACGGCATTGTGGTCGAGATCGGCCTCCTCGAACGGCGGGTGAAGACCACCGATCTGTCGGCGAAGGACGCGACGACGGCCATCGACCACCTGCGGCAGCAGGTCGACGAACACCACGCGGTGGGCGACCTCGACGCGCTGCGCAAGCGGCTGGACGCGCTCGTCGCGACGGTCGAGGCGCGGCGCGAGGAGCGCAAGGTCCTCAAGGCCAAGCAGACCGACGAGGCCAAGCAGGCCAAGGAGGCGCTGGTCGCCGAGGCGGAGGAGCTGGCGCAGAGCGAGCAGTGGCGCTCCGCGGGCGAGCGGCTGCGGGCGCTGGTGGACACCTGGAAGGGTCTCCCCCGCCTCGACCGCAAGTCGGACGACGAGCTGTGGCACCGCTTCTCGCACGCCCGCTCGGCGTTCTCCAAGCGGCGCAAGGCCCACTTCGCCGCGTTGGACGCCCAGCGCGAGGACGCCCGCAAGGCCAAGGAGAAGCTGGTCACCGAGGCCGAGGCGCTGTCCGGCTCCACGGACTGGGTGACCACGGCCGCGCGTTACCGCGACCTGATGACCGAGTGGAAGGCGGCGGGCCGCGCCCAGCGCGAGTCCGAGGACGACCTGTGGAACCGTTTCCGCGGCGCCCAGGACGTCTTCTTCGCCGCCCGCAGCGGGGTCTTCGCGGAGCGGGACGCCGAGCAGGGCGAGAACCTCAAGCTCAAGGAGGAGCTCGCCGCGGAGGCCGAGAAGCTGGTGCCGGTGAAGGACCTCAAGGCGGCCCGGGCCGCGTTCCGGTCCATCAACGAGCGCTGGGAGGCCATCGGCCACGTACCGCGTGACGCCCGCCCGAAGGTCGAGGGCCGGATGCAGGCGGTGGAGCGGGTGCTCCAGGAGTCCGAGGAGTCGGAGTGGCGCCGGACGAACCCGGAGGCGCGGGCCCGCGCCGCGGGTCTGACGGGTCAGCTCCAGGCCGCCGTGGACAAGCTGCGCGGCCAGATCGACACCGCGCGTGCCCAGGGCAACAACGCCCGTGCGGACAAGCTGGCCAAGGAGCTGGAGGGGCGCCAGGCGCTGCTGGACCAGGCGCTCAAGGGCCTGGAGGAGTTCGGCGGCTGAGAGAGACGGCTGCCAGAAGGCCCCGGTACGCGATGCGTACCGGGGCCTTTCCGTTTGCCGCTGCTACGGCCTGCGGGCCGAGGTGACGCGGTAGACGTCGTAGACGCCCTCCACGCCGCGTACGGCCTTCAGGACGTGGCCCAGGTGCTTGGGGTCGCCCATCTCGAAGGTGAACCGCGAGGTGGCCACCCGGTCGCGGGAGGTCTGGACGGCCGCCGACAGGATGTTGACGTGCTGGTCGGAGAGGATCCGGGTGACGTCGGAGAGCAGCCGTGAGCGGTCCAGCGCCTCGACCTGGATGGCGACCAGGAAGACGGAGGACTGGGTGGGGGCCCACTCGACCTCCAGGATCCGTTCGGGCTGCTGCGAGAGCGACTCCACGTTGACGCAGTCGGCGCGGTGCACGGAGACGCCGCTGCCCCGGGTGACGAAGCCGATGATCGGGTCGCCGGGGACGGGCGTACAACAGCGGGCCAGCTTGACCCAGACGTCCTCGACGCCCTTGACGACGACGCCGGGATCCGCGTTGGCGCGGCGCTTGCTGCGACCGCCGTGCGAGGGCGGGGTGGACTCGGCGAGGTCCTCGTTGGCCTCGTCGTGGCCGCCGAGTGCCTGCACCAGCTTCTGCACGACGCCCGCCGCCGCGACATGGCCCTCGCCGATCGCCGCGTACAGCGAGGAGATGTCCGGGTAGCGCATCTCGTGGGCGAGGGTGACCAGGGAGTCGCCGGTCAGGATGCGCTGGATCGGCAGGTTCTGCTTGCGCATGGCGCGCGCGATGGAGTCCTTGCCCTGCTCGATGGCCTCGTCGCGGCGCTCCTTGGAGAACCAGGCGCGGATCTTGTTGCGGGCGCGCGGCGACTTGACGAAGCCGAGCCAGTCCCGGGAGGGCCCGGCGCCGGCCGCCTTGGAGGTGAAGACCTCGACCAGGTCGCCGTTGTCGAGCGTCGATTCGAGCGGGACGAGCCGCCCGTTGACGCGTGCTCCTATGGTCCGGTGGCCGACCTCGGTGTGGACGGCGTACGCGAAGTCGACGGGGGTCGCGCCGGCCGGCAGCGCTATCACGTCGCCCTTCGGCGTGAAGACGAAGACCTCGTTGCGCGAGAGGTCGAAGCGCAGGGACTCCAGGAACTCGCTGGGGTCCTCGGTCTCCTTCTGCCAGTCCAGGAGCTGACGCAGCCACGCCATGTCGTTGACGGTGTCCTGCCCGCGCCCGGTGCTCTTGGGTACGTCGGTACGCACCTTGGAGGCGCCGGCGGAGGGCTCCTGCTTGTACTTCCAGTGGGCGGCGATGCCGTACTCGGCGCGGCGGTGCATGTCGAACGTCCGGATCTGGAGCTCGACGGGCTTGCCGCTGGGACCGATCACCGTGGTGTGCAGTGACTGGTACATGTTGAACTTGGGCATCGCGATGTAGTCCTTGAACCGCCCGGGCACCGGGTTCCACCGGGCGTGGACGGTGCCGAGCGCCGCGTAGCAGTCGCGGACCGTGTCGACGAGGACGCGGATGCCCACCAGGTCGTAGATCTCGGCGAAGTCGCGGCCTCGCACGATCATCTTCTGGTAGACGCTGTAGTAGTGCTTGGGGCGGCCGGTGACGGTGGCCTTGATGCGGGCGGCGCGCAGGTCGGCCTGGACCTCGTCGGTCACTATGGCGAGGTATTCGTCGCGCTTGGGGGCGCGCTCGGCGACGAGCCGGACGATCTCGTCGTACATCTTGGGGTAGAGGATCGCGAAGGCGAGGTCCTCCAGCTCCCACTTGATGGTGTTCATGCCCAGCCGGTGCGCCAGCGGGGCGTAGATCTCCAGCGTCTCGCGGGCCTTCTTCTCCTGCTTCTCCCGCTTGAGGTAGCGCATGGTGCGCATGTTGTGCAGGCGGTCGGCGAGCTTGATGACCAGGACCCGGGGGTCCTTGGCCATGGCGACGACCATCTTGCGTACGGTCTCGGCCTGTGCGGCCTCGCCGAACTTGACCTTGTCGAGCTTGGTGACGCCGTCGACGAGCAGGGCGACCTGGTCGCCGAAGTCGCGCCGCAGGGTGTCCAGGCCGTACTCGGTGTCCTCGACGGTGTCGTGCAGCAGGCCCGCCATCAGCGTCGCCGGGTCCATGCCCAGCTCGGCGAGGATCGTGGTGACGGCCAGCGGGTGGGTGATGTAGGGGTCGCCGCTCTTGCGCTTCTGACCGCGGTGCCAGCGCTCGGCGACCTGGTAGGCCTTCTCGATCTGGCGGAGCGTGGCCGTCTCGATCTTGGGGTCGTTGCCCCGGACCGTACGCAGGAGGGGTTCCAGGACCGGGTTGTACGGGCTGGAGCGCTGTACGCCCAGTCGGGCGAGGCGGGCCCGCACGCGGTTGGAGGAGCCGCCGGTGCGGGAGGCGGACCCGGCGGTGGCCCCGGTCCTCGCGGGAGGCCCGGGGGCCGGGGGCTTGGGCGCGGCGGCGGCCGGCTTCCTGGCCGGGGGCTGCGCCGGGCCCGTGGGCCCGGCCGGATTCGGCGGCGTCTCGGGGCCCGCGGGCTTCGCGGGAGGGGCGGCCGGCCCGGCGGGCTTCGCGGCGGCCGGGGGGCGCGCGGCGTCGGCGGCGGGCTCGGCGGGCGCGGGCTCCGGCGCGTTCGAGGGCGCGGCCTTTTCCGGCGTGGCGGGGGCCGCCACGGGCTTGTCGGGCTGCGGGGCGGCGGCTGACTGGGCCTCGTCTGGCAAGAGCGCTCCTCGTGCGGATCCGGGGTACCCGGAGAGCCCATGGTATCGATCCCCCGGCGGGACCTCGCCCGGGGACGGTGGGAGCCTGCACAACGAGGGATGGGCACCCGGTGTTCCCGGGTGCCCATCCCTCGTGCTCGGTGTCCGTCGCAGGACGGTGACCGGCGGATCAGACCGTGATCAGGGCCTCCAGCGGTGCGCCTGCGAGGCCCGGCTCCAGGCGGGCCCGGCCCGCGAGGAAGCCGAGCTCCATGAGGACCGCGACGCCCGCGACCTTGGCGCCGGCCCGCCGGATGAGCTCCAGCGAGGCCTCGGCGGTGCCGCCGGTGGCGAGGACGTCGTCGATGATCATGACCCGGTCCTCCGCGTCGAGGTCCTCGGCGTGGATCTCGATCTCCGCGCTGCCGTACTCCAGCTCGTAGGACTGGCTCAGCGTG
Organism: Streptomyces sp. NPDC091287; assembly: GCF_044768525.1. NCBI lineage: Bacteria > Bacillati > Actinomycetota > Actinomycetes > Kitasatosporales > Streptomycetaceae > Streptomyces > Streptomyces sp. NPDC091287. Next base: position 53,693 of record NZ_JBIVUV010000029.1, on the reverse strand, counting down.
GCGCCGGGGAGCTTCCCGGCCTTGCGGACCGGGATGAACCCGATGCCCGCCCGGACCGCGACGGGCGCGGCCAGGATGAAGCCGCGCGCCTCCAGGCCGACGATCTTCGTGGCGCCGTGCCGTACGCACAGCTCCGCGAGGGCGTCGGTGAGCGCCGTGAACGCCACCGGGTCCGCGAGCAGCGGGGTGATGTCCTTGAACATCACGCCCGGCTTCGGGTAGTCCGCGACATCGCGGATCCGGCTGAGCAGCAGCTCCCTGGTGGATTCGGTGGTGCTCGTCATCGCTCAGCGCTTCCCGGGGGTGCGGCCGTGCGACCGGGGACGGCCGATCGCCGTGCCCGCGGTCTCGGCGTCGTCGTACTGGTCCTCGGGGCCGTCGTCGTCGGGGGACTCGCCCTTGGCGGCCGCGGCGGCCCGCTTGGCGAGGATCCGCTTCTTCAGCGCCTTCATCTGCGGCTCGCGCTCCTTGAGGTCGGCGACGAGCGGCGTGGCGATGAAGATCGAGGAGTAGGCACCGGCGGCCAGACCGACGAACAGCGACAGCGAGATGTCGTTCAGCATGCCCGCGCCGAGGACGCCGCCGCCGATGAACAGCAGACCGGCGACCGGCAGGAGCGCCACCACGGTGGTGTTGATCGAGCGGACCAGAGTGCTGTTGATCGACCGGTTGGCGATCTCGCTGTACGTGAAGCGGGTCTGCTTGGTGATGTCCTTCTGGCCCTCCTTGAGGCTGTCGAAGACCACCACCGTGTCGTACAGGGAGTAACCGAGAATGGTCAGCAGACCGATCACCGTGCCCGGTGTGACCTCGAAGCCGACCAGGGCGTAGACGCCGACCGTGATGGTGATGTCGTGGATCAGCGCGATGAGGGCGGCGACGGCCATCCGCCACTCGAAGGCGATGGCCAGATAGATCACCACCAGGATCATGAAGACCCCGAGACCGGTCCACGCCTTGTTCGCGATCTGCTCGCCCCAGCTGGGGCCGACCAGGTCCGCGTTGATGTCGTTGGCGGGGATGCCGAGCTCGTCGGAGAGCGTCTCCTTGATCTCGTTGGCCTTGGCGGTGTCGACCTCGGTGATCTGGATGCGCAGACCGCCGTTGCCGAGCTCCTGCACGATCGCCAGGTGGCCGGAGGCCTCGGTCGCCACGTCCGTGGCCTGGGCGGTGGAGATCTGGGCCTTGGTGTCGGTCGTGAAGACCGCGCCGCCCTTGAACTCGATGCCCATGCGGAGGCCGCCGACCGCCACGCCGATGATGGCCGTGATGGTGATCAGGATCGAGATGCCGTACCAGATCTTGCGGTTGCGGATGAAGTCGTAGCCGACCTCGCCGCGGTAGAGCCGGGCGCCGAGATTGCCGAGTCGCGACATCTCACGCCTCCTTCGGTTCGGTGGGGGCGTTGACACGGCGCGAGCGGCGCAACGGCGGCTGGGCGCCGAGCCGCTTCGGGTCCAGCCCGGACCACGATCCGCCCTTGGAGAAGAACTTCGTCCGGCCCATGAGCGTCATCAGGGGCTTGGTGAAGAGGAACACTACGACGACGTCGAGCAGGGTGGTGAGGCCGAGCGTGAAGGCGAAGCCCTGCACCTTGCCGACGGTGACGATGAAGAGGACGATCGCGGACAGGAACGACACGAAGTCGGAGACCAGGATGGTGCGCCGGGCACGTGGCCAGGCGCGCTCGATGGCCGGGCGCAGCGTGCGTCCCTCGCGGATCTCGTCTCTCACGCGTTCGAAGTACACGATGAACGAGTCCGCTGTGATACCGATCGCGACGATGGCACCGCAGACCGCCGGGAGGTTCAGCGCGAAGCCGATGGCTGGGCCCAGTAGGGACATGATCGTGTACGTCAGGATGCCCGAGACCAAGAGGCTCAGCAGCGCGATGAACGCCAACCCCCGGTAGTAGGCGACCAGATAGATCACGACCAGCGCCAGACCGATCGCACCGGCGATCAGACCCGCCTTGAGCTGCTCGTCGCCGAGGGCGGCGGTCACCGTGGTGACGCTCACCTCCTCGAAGGTCAGCGGAAGCGCACCGTACGACAGGATGTTGCCGAGGTCCTCGGCGGACTGCTGGTCGAAGCTGCCGGAGATCTGGGCGTTCTTGCTGAGCGCCGTGCGCACCGAGGGCGCGGAGACGACCTCGCCGTCGAGGACGATCGCGAACTGGTTCATCGGCGGCTGCTGCTGCGAGAGCCGACCGGTGATCGTCTGGAACTTCTTGGCGCCGGCGGAGGTGAACTCCATCGACACGATCCACTCGCCGGTCTGCTGCTCGATGGCGCCCTTGGCGTCGTCGACGTCGCTGCCGGAGACCTCGGCCGGGCCGAGGACGTACTTCTCGTAGCTGCCCGGGACGTTCGAACCGCAGGCGACGATCGAGTCGGTGGGCTTGGCGTCCTTGCCGGCCTCGGTGCGCTGCTTGGGGTCCGTGCAGTCGAGCTTGGCGAACTCCTCCTGGAGCTTGGCCGTCGCCGGGTCCGCAGGGGGCGTCGCCTCGGGGGAATCGGACGGCTTCGGCTTGTCGGAGGCGCCGGGGGTCGGGTCGTCCTTCGTCAGGGCCCCGGTGACCGCGCGGCCCTGGGTGGTGGCGCTCGCCGAGGGGGTGGCCTCCGAATCAGTGGCCTCCTCGCCCTCGTCCTTGGGCTTGTCCTCACCTTCGGCGGACTCGCCGGGCTTCGGGGTTGCGCTGCCCGAGGGAGTCCCGGAGCCGGAGGGTGTGGGCTGCTCGGGGCCGCTCGCCTGAACCGTCAGAACAGGCCGGAAGTAGAGCTGGGCGGTGGTGCCGACCTGCTCCTGGGCCTGCTTGGAGTTCGTCCCCTTGGGGATGTTGACGATGATGTTCTTCGAGCCCTGGGTCTGGACCTCGGCCTCGGAGACGCCCAGACCGTTGACACGCCGCTCGATGATCCCGACCGCGGTGTTCATGTTGGTCTGGTTGATCGCGTTCGGCTTGCCGGGCTGGTTCTGTGCCTCCAGCGTGATCGACGTCCCGCCGGCCAGGTCGATGCCCAGCCGCGGCGTCGTGTGCCCGGACAGGAACATCCCGCCGGTGAGCGCGACCATGGCGATGAGGATCAGAGCCAGGGCACGCCCCGGCCTGCCCTGACCGCCGGACGGCCCTCGGCCCTTCTTGGGTGCTGCCACCTTCTCGTTTCTCCCTGTCCAACCGCCCCGCGCCGGGTACGCGCCCGAGCGGCCACGAAGTGTAGTGGGGACCCTGCCCCCGCAGACGACCGCACGGTCCCGGGGACGCCGCGCGCCGGTGGGCGCGCGACGTCCCCGGGCTCGTGAGAACTACTTGGAGTCGGCGTCGCCGTCGGTCTTGCTCTCGTCCTTGGCGTCCTTGACGTCCTTGACTTCCTTGACCGCCGCGTCCTCGGGCTCGGCGTCGTCGGCCGCGTCGTCCTTGGCCAGGTCGATCTTGGCGACCTCGGCGGAGTCGGACTCTCCGGTCAGCGAGGAGGCGTCGTCGGGAACGACGGTGCCGTCCGCGTCCAGCTCCTGGTCGTCACCGTGCACGATGCGGTTGTACTCCGCGTCGTCCAGGACGGCGCCGATGGAGTTCTTCGCGTAGATGGCGTGCACGCCGGGAGCGACCTCAAGGAGAACGGTGTCGTCGTGGACTTCCTTGACGGTGGCGTACATGCCCCCGATCGTCCGGACGCCGGTGCCGGGCTGCATGTCGTTGCGCATCTGCGCGGCCGCCGCCTGCTTCTTCTTGGCGGAGCGGGTCATCAGGAACATGGCCCCGATGAGCACGATGAAGGGGAGGAGAGTCAAGATATCCACGGGACGGGAATTCCTTCGCACGACCGCGCTGGAATGCGGCCTGTATATACGGGGGTGGGTACACCGACCGGTAAGGGCGGCATCGGCGGAGTCTAAGCGAGTCCGCATCGATGGAACAACGCCCAGCATGGCACCGGGGTTCCTGTGCACGCGAACCTGTGACGCATCACGCCCCGAACAGGCCCTGTTGTCCCTTTGCTCCGTGCTGCGGCGGCACCAGTCCCAGATGCCCCCAGGCCGCCGGGGTGGCGACGCGGCCGCGCGGGGTCCTGGCCAGCAGTCCTTCCCTTACGAGGAAGGGCTCGGCGACCTCCTCGACGGTCTCCCGCTCCTCCCCCACCGCGACCGCCAGCGTGGACAGCCCCACCGGGCCGCCGCCGAAGAGCTTCAGCAGGGCGCCGAGGACGGCGCGGTCCAGCCGATCGAGTCCGCGGGCGTCAACCTCGTACACCTTGAGGGCGGCCTTCGCGATCTCCCGGTCGATCGTGCCCTCCGCCTTGACCTGGGCGTAGTCGCGGACGCGGCGCAGCAGGCGGTTGGCGATACGGGGGGTGCCGCGGGAGCGTCCGGCGATCTCGGCGGCGCCCTCCACGTCGATGCCGACGTCGAGGAGGCGGGCGGAGCGGTGGATGACGCGCTCCAGCTCGGCGGGGGCGTAGAACTCCATGTGCCCGGTGAAGCCGAAGCGGTCGCGCAGCGGGGGCGGGAGCAGCCCGGCCCGGGTGGTGGCCCCGACCAGGGTGAAAGGGGGCAGTTCGAGCGGGATGGCGGTGGCGCCGGGGCCCTTGCCGACGATGACGTCGACCCGGAAGTCCTCCATCGCCATGTAGAGCATCTCCTCGGCGGGCCGGGACATGCGGTGGATCTCGTCGAGGAAGAGGACCTCGCCCTCCTGGAGGGACGAAAGGATCGCCGCGAGGTCGCCGGCGTGCTGGATGGCGGGGCCCGAGGTGATCCTGATCGGGGCGTTCATCTCCGCCGCGATGATCATCGAAAGAGTGGTCTTGCCGAGGCCGGGAGCGCCGGAGAGCAGTACGTGGTCGGCGGTGGCGCCGCGGGCGCGGGCGGCCTTGAGAACCAGGTCGAGCTGTTCGCGGACCCTTTCCTGGCCGACGAACTCCTCCAGGTCTTTGGGGCGCAGCGCCGCCTCGACCGCGGTGTCCTCGCCGTCGAGATGGCCGGCGTCGACCAGCCGGTCGTCGAAGACCGGGCCGGTCGGCTCGTCGGTCTCGGGTCCGGTCTCGTCCCAGTTCATCAAGGGCCTCTTCGGTGGTTCGGTGCCGGTCAGCGTGCGCGGTTGAGAGTCTGCAGGGCGGCCCGCAGCAGCTGCGGCACGGGGGGTGCCGTGCCCTCGGCGACGGCGGCCTCCGCCTGCGGGGCGACGGCGTTGACGGCCTCGTCGGCCTCGCGGCCGGCGTAGCCGAGGCCGATGAGGGCGGCCTGGAGCTGGTCGCGCCAGCCGGAGGCGTGGGGGGTGCCGATGCCCTGCTGGCCGATGTGCGCGCCGACCGGTTCGCCGAGCCGGTCCTTGAGCTCCAGGAGCAGCTTCTGCGCGCCCTTCTTTCCGATGCCGGAGACAGCGGTCAGCGCCTTCTCGTCGCCGGTGGAGACCGCGAGGCGCAGGGCGTCGGGGCTGTGGGTGGCGAGCATGGCCTGGGCGAGGCGGGGGCCGACGCCGCTGGCGGTCTGGAGGAGCTCGAACACCTGCCGCTCGTCGTCGTCCCGGAAGCCGTACAGGGTGAGGGAGTCCTCGCGGACGACCAGCGAGGTGGCGAGCCGGGCCTCCTTGCCGACGCGCAGGTCGGCGAGGGTGTGCGGGGTGCACTGGACCGCCATGCCGATGCCGCCGACCTCGATGACGGCGGTGGTCGGGGCGAGGGCGGCCACCGGGCCGGAGACGAAAGCGATCATGCGGTGCGGCCTTTCAGCGTGCGGGACGTGCCGGGGGCCCCGGGCGGGCCGGGCGGGCGAGAAACCCCGGGCGTACGGGAGGCGCCGAGGGCGCCGGCCGCCCCGGGTGTGCGGGACGCGCCGGACGTGCGGTGGGCGGCGACGGCCTGCTGGAGCCGGTTCTGCGCGGGGGCGCGCCAGATGTGGCAGATGGCCAGGGCCAGGGCGTCGGCGGCGTCGGCGGGCTTGGGCGGTGCGTCCAGCCTCAGCAGCCGGGTCACCATCGCGCCGACCTGGTCCTTGTCGGCGCGGCCGGATCCGGTGACCGCCGCCTTGACCTCGCTGGGGGTGTGCAGGGCGACGGGGATGCCGCGGCGGGCGGCGCAGAGCATGGCGACCGCGCTGGCCTGGGCGGTGCCCATCACGGTGCGGACGTTGTGCTGGGCGAAGACGCGCTCGACCGCGACGAAGCCCGGGGAGTGTTCGTCGAGCCACTGCTCGATGCCGCGCTCGACGGCGACGAGCCGGTCGCCGAGCTCGGCGTCGGAGGAGGTGCGCACGACGCCGACGCCGATCATGGTCAGGGGTCTTCCCGCGACTCCTTCGACCACGCCGACGCCGCACCGGGTCAGCCCCGGGTCAATGCCCAGAACGCGCATGGAGCCCCCTGTCCTCAGCCCGTCGCCGGCGCGCGCCGCGCCCGCTCGATCATCTGTTCCCGCAGGCTATCGGCTCGCACTGACAATCCGTCGCAACCACAGGACGACGGGCCGACGGGGAGTGCCCCGTCGGCCCGTCGTGTGAGACCTGTCGGCCGTGCCGTCAGGCGTCGACCTTCTCCATGACCTCGTCGGACACGTCGAAGTTGGCGAAGACGTTCTGCACGTCGTCGCTGTCCTCCAGGGCGTCGATGAGCTTGAAGATCTTGCGGGCGCCCTCTTCCTCCAGCTCGACCTGCATGGTCGGGAGGAAGTTGGCCTCGGCGGAGTCGTAGTCGATGCCCGCCTCCTGGAGCGCGGTGCGCACCGCGACCATGTCGGTGGCCTCGCTGACCACCTCGAACGTCTCGCCGAGGTCGTTGACCTCCTCGGCGCCCGCGTCGAGGACCGCACCGAGGACGTCGTCCTCGGTCAGCTCGCCCTTGGGCACGATCACGACGCCCTTGCGGTTGAACAGGTACGAGACGGAGCCCGGGTCGGCCATGGAGCCGCCGTTCCGGGTCATCGCGACACGTACGTCGGACGCGGCACGGTTGCGGTTGTCGGTGAGGCACTCGATGAGCACCGCGACACCGTTGGGGCCGTAGCCTTCGTACATGATCGTCTCGTAGTCGGCGCCGCCCGCTTCGAGACCGCCACCGCGCTTGACCGCGGAGTCGATGTTCTTGTTCGGGACGGAGCTCTTCTTCGCCTTCTGGATGGCGTCGACGAGCGTGGGGTTGCCGTCGGGGTCCACGCCGCCGGAGCGCGCCGCGACCTCGATGTTCTTGATCAGCTTCGCGAAGAGCTTGCCGCGCTTGGCGTCAATCACGGCCTTCTTGTGCTTCGTCGTAGCCCATTTAGAGTGGCCGGACATCTGCCTTCTCCTTCGCGTCACCAAAATCGAGTCGAACCCGAGAGATCCTACCGGGGTCCGCTCAGTTCACTGCGCGCACCATGTCCACGAACAGAGCGTGTACGCGGTGGTCGCCGGTCAGTTCGGGATGGAACGAGGTGGCGAGGGCGTTTTTCTGCCGGACGGCCACGATATGCCCGCCGTGTTCGGCGATGACCTCGGTCTCGGCCCCGACGGACTCGACCCACGGAGCGCGGATGAACACACCGTCCACCGGGCCGCCTTCGACGCCGCCGACCTCCACCGCGGCCTCGAACGACTCGTTCTGGCGGCCGAAGGCGTTGCGCCGCACGATCATGTCGATGCCGCCGACGGTCTCCTGACCCGACCGGGGGTCGAGGATCTTCTCGGCCAGCAGGATCATTCCGGCGCAGGTGCCGTAGACCGGCATACCGGCCCGGACCCGCTCGCGGAGCGGCTCCATCATGCCGAAGAGCACGGCCAGTTTGGACATGGTGGTGGACTCGCCGCCCGGTATGACCAGGCCGTCGACCTCGGCGAGCTCCTCGGGGCGCCGGACCGGCCTGGCCAGGGCGTCCGCCGAGGCCAGGGCGATCAGATGCTCCCGTACGTCGCCCTGGAGAGCCAGGACGCCGATCAGGGGGGTGTCGCTCATCAGTGGTTACCAGCCGCGGTTGGCGTAGCGCTCGGACTCGGGCAGGGTGTCGCAGTTGATGCCGACCATGGCCTCGCCCAGGTTGCGGGAGGCGTCCGCGATGACCTTCGGGTCGTCGTAGAAGGTGGTGGCCTTCACGATGGCGGCGGCGCGCTTGGCCGGGTCGCCGGACTTGAAGATGCCGGAGCCGACGAAGACGCCCTCGGCGCCGAGCTGGCGCATCAGCGCGGCGTCGGCCGGGGTGGCGACGCCACCGGCGGAGAACAGCACGACGGGCAGCTTGCCGAGCTCCGCGACCTCCTTGACCAGCTCGTAGGGGGCGCGGAGGTCCTTGGCGGCGGCGTACAGCTCGTTGTTGTCGAAGCCGCGCAGCCGGGCGATCTCGTTCTTGATCTGGCGCAGGTGGCGGACGGCCTCGACGACGTTGCCGGTGCCGGCCTCGCCCTTCGAGCGGATCATGGCCGCGCCCTCGGCGATGCGGCGCAGGGCCTCGCCCAGGTTGGTGGCGCCGCAGACGAAGGGGGTGGTGAAGGCGAACTTGTCGCTGTGGTTGACCTCGTCGGCCGGGGTGAGGACCTCGGACTCGTCGATGTAGTCGACGCCGAGGGACTGGAGCACCTGGGCCTCGACGAAGTGGCCGATGCGGGACTTGGCCATGACGGGGATGGAGACGGCCCCGATGATCTCCTCGATCATGTTGGGGTCGGACATCCGGGCCACGCCGCCGTCCTTGCGGATGTCGGCCGGGACCCGCTCCAGGGCCATGACGGCGACGGCGCCCGCGTCCTCGGCGATCTTCGCCTGTTCGGCGTCGACGACGTCCATGATCACGCCGCCCTTGAGCTGCTCGGCCATGCCGCGCTTGACGCGGGCGGTGCCGGTGGCGGGGTACTCGGCGGACTGCGGGGTGCTGGGAAGCGTGGACACGGGACCTCACTCGGTGAAAAGACGCTGGATACTGCAACGCCGAGCAAACGCCCCGGGACCAGTCCACAGCAAGGGCCAATGGACAGGCCGTGGATCGTTTTGGCCCTGATCGATCCCCGGATCGATCCCCGGATCGATCGCTGAGCCGGTCCCCGACAGCCTCTCAGGTGCCGGGCCGGTCCGCGAGGGCCACCGGCGGGGCGTCGTCCATCTCGAAGGCGAGCGGGAACGGCGCGTGCCCGGCCAGCCGGAAGAGCCGGACGGTACGGTGGCGGCGCAGCGCGCGGGCGGCGCGTACCGAGTCGTTGTGGAAGCGCCGGGCCATGGGGACGCGGCGTACGGCGGCGGCCAGTTCGGTGGCCGCCTCCTCGCCGCCGGGGATCTCCTTCACCGCGTCGACCTGCGCCGGTTCGCCGAATACGGCGCGCAGGGCGGTGCTCAGTTCGCTCTCGGCGACCTCGCGGTGGTCCTCCTCGGCCTGCCGGGCGGCGTGCGCGGCCTCGTACAGGACGATCGAGGCGGCCGGGTCCAGGACGCCGGAGGTGGCCAGCTCCTGGGTGACCGAGGCGCGGCGCAGCAGTTGGGCGTCGAGGGCGGCGCGGGCGGCGTCGATCCGGGAGTGCAGGCGGTCGAGCCGGCCGGCGGTCCAGCTGAGGTACACGCCGACCGCGATGAGGGCGACGACGATCCAGACGATGAGGGTTACGGTCACGGGCCCACACGCTACCGTCGCCGGGGGCCCCCGCTTCAACAGGAGCCCCCGGGGGCTCAGTCCCGGGCCAGCCCGAACCGGGCCCGCAGCCCGGAGCGTTCGTCCGCCGCGACCGAGGCGGCCCCGTCGGTCACCGTCTCGTACACCGCGAGGATGTCGGCCCCCACCGTCGCCCAGTCGAAGCGCCGCACGTGGGCCTCGCCGCGCCCGCGCAGTCCGGCCCGGCGCTCGGGGTCGCCCAGCAGCCGGATCGCGGCGGTGGCCAGCGCGTCGGCGTCCTCGTTGGCGAACAGGTCGCCCGCCGCGCCCTGGTCCAGCACCTGTGCGAAGGCGTCCAGGTCGCTCGCCAGCACCGGCGCACCGGCCGACAGCGCCTCGACCAGGATGATGCCGAAGCTCTCGCCGCCGGTGTTGGGGGCCACGTACACGTCGACGCTGCGCAGCAGCCGGGCCTTGTCCTCGTCGCTGACCATGCCGAGGAACTCGACGCGCTCGCGCAGTTCCTTCGGCAGGGTCTCCACCGCCTCCTCCTCGTCGCCGCGCCCGGCGACCAGCAGCCGGGCTTCGGGGTGGGCGGCGAGGATCGCGGGCAACGCCTTCATCAGGACGGGCAGGCCCTTGCGGGGTTCGTCGATGCGGCCGATGAAGCCGAGGGTCCGGCCCTGCCATTCGGCCTTCGGCTCGGCCTTGGCGAAGAAGCCGACGTCGACGCCGTTGGGGATGACGACCGCGTCCCCGCCGAGGTGCTCGACCAGGGTGCGCCGGGCGTACTCGCTGACGGCGATCCGGGCACTGATCTTCTCCAGCGCGGGCTGGAGGATCGGGTACGCGGCGATCATCGCCCGGGAGCGCGGGTTGGACGTGTGGAAGGTGGCCACGATCGGCCCCTGCGCCGCCCAGCAGGCCAGCAGGCCCAGTGACGGGGAGGTCGGCTCGTGGATGTGGATGACGTCGAACGTGCCGTCGTGGAGCCAGCGCCGCACCCGGGCCGCCGACAGGAAGCCGAAGTTCAGCCGGGCGACGGAGCCGTTGTACGGGACGGGGACGGCCCGGCCCGCCGAGACGACGTAAGGAGGCAGTGGCGTCTCGTCGTCGGCGGGGGCCAGGACGGAGACCTCGTGGCCGAGCCGGATCAGGTGTTCGGCCAGGTCCCGGATGTGGAACTGCACGCCGCCCGGTACGTCCCAGGAGTACGGGCAGACGATGCCGATCTTCACGTGGGTTCCCCCCGGGGGTCCAGGTCGTCCAGCCAGAGCCGCTGGAGCATGTGCCAGTCCTCCGGGTGCTCGGCGATGCCGCCGGCGAAGGCGTCGGCCAGCGCCTGGGTCATGGCGGTGGTCTTCTCGACGCGGGTACCCTCCCGCGGCACGTCGACCGCCGGATGGATGCGCCCACGCATCACCGGCCCGTCGTACCAGAGGGTCACCGGCAGCAGCTTCGCGCCCGTCTGCTGGGCGAGCAGCGCCGGGCCGGCGGGCATCCGGGCGGTTGCGCCGAAGAACGACACCTCGACGCCGGACGCGGACAGGTCCCGGTCAGCGACCAGGCAGATCAGGCCGCCCGCGCGCAGCCGCCGGGCCAGGGTGCCGAAGGCGGAGCCGCCGCTGTGCGGGAGGACCTCCATGCCCAGGCCCTCGCGGTAGGCCACGAACCGGTCGTAGAGCGTCGCGGGCTCCAGCCGTTCGGCGACGGTGGTGAAGGGGACCTTCAGGTCGGTGGTGACCCAGGCTCCCGCGAGGTCCCAGTTTCCCAGGTGCGGGAGGGCGACGATCACGCCCTTCCCGGCGTCCAGGCCCGCGGTCAGGTGGTGGACGTCGGCGATGTCGATGCGGTCCTTGATGCGCTCCGGGCTCCAGGCCGGCAGTCGGAACGACTCCATCCAGTAGCGCATGTAGGAGCGCATCCCGGCCCGCGACAGCTCCGCCAGCCGTTCCGGACCCGCGTCTGGGACGACCCGGGCCAGGTTCGACTCCAGGCGCAGCACGCTCTTGCCGCGCCGCTTCCACACCTGGTCGGCGATGGTGCGGAAGAGCCGGGCGGCGGCGGGCTCGGGCAGCTTCTTGACGGCGCCCCAGCCCAGTCCGTAGAGCCCGTCGGTGAGCCGCCCCTTCAGGTCGGACGCGCCGGCGCTCACCGGTCGCCCTCGCTCCCCTGGCCGACCTGACCGACCTGACCGGCGGAACCGGCGGCGGACGGGTCCACGGCGGCCGGTTCCGCGGCGTCCGCCTCGGCGGATTCGCGGCGTACGGTCACCACGCGCTGGATCAGTGTCACGAGGCTGCCCACGGCGACGATCCAGAGCGCGATCGGCAGCAGGATGTCGATACCGGGGACGCCGAACGTGTGCAGTCCGGCGAGGCCGGCGGCGACCAGCGAGATCACCAGGCGCTCGGCGCGCTCCACGAGGCCGTTGACCGCGACCGGCAGGCCGATCGACTCGCCGCGCGCCTTGGTGTACGAGACCACCTGGCCGCTGGCCAGGCAGAAGATCGCGACGGCGCACAGGATGTTGTCGTCGCCGCTGCCCGCGTACCAGAGGGCGAATCCGGCGAAGATCGCCCCGTCGGCGACCCGGTCCAGCGTCGAGTCGAGGAACGCACCCCACCGGCTGGAGATCCCGGCCTGCCGCGCCATGTTGCCGTCGACGAGGTCGGAGAAGACGAAGATCGTGATGACGATCGTGCCCCAGAAGAACTCCCCCATGGGGAAAAAGACCAGCGCACCTGCCATCACTCCGGCCGTGCCGACGAGAGTGACCGCGTCGGGGCTGACCCCGAGGCGGAGCAGCAGAGCGGCGAACGGTGTGAGGACACGCGTGAAGAATGCACGCGCGTACTTGTTCAGCATGGCCTTCCCGAGGGTTCGGTTCGCCGAGCGGCCCCTTCGGCCACCGGCTGGCCCATCGTAGTCACCGCCGGTGCCTTCCACCGGACGGGCACCCGCCGCCGGGTGTCACACGGGCCCCCCGCCACGGGCCGGGCGTGCGCGCATCGCTGTGGCCCGTGCCGGTGCGCGACTTCCGGACCGTGCCGGTGCGCGCCGTACGAACCGCCCCGTGCCCGACGTACGAACCGCCCCGTGCCCGACGTACGAACCGCCCCGTGCCCGACGTACGAACCGCCCCGTGCGCGACGTATGGACGGGGCCCCGTCGCGGTGCCAAGCTCGAAGGACCGCGGGCGTCGCCGAAGCCGCCGCGGCGGCCTCCCCGTGCCCGTGACCACCGCTGCTCCGCGCGCGGTCGCCCTCCCCCGCACCGCGCCATCGACCGGGAGGCACGCACCATGGGCGACAAGGCACACGCACACCCCGGGGCCGCCGGAGGAGTACCGACGGCCGGCCACCCCTCCGCCATACGGAACGTGGTGCTGGTCGGCCCCAGCGGAGCGGGCAAGACCACGCTGGTCGAGGCCCTGGCCCTGACGGCGGGAGCCGTGAACCGGGCCGGGCGGGTCGAGGACGGGGCGACCGTCTCCGACTACGACGAGATCGAGCGGCGCCGACGGCGTTCCGTACAGCTCTCGCTGGTCCCGGTGGCCTGGGACGGCTGCAAGATCAATCTGCTGGACGCCCCCGGCTACGCCGACTTCGTCGGGGAGCTGCGGGCCGGTCTGCGCGCGGCGGACGCGGCCCTCTTCGTCGTCTCCGCGGCCCAGGACGCGGCGACCGTGGCCGCGACCACCCGAGCAGCCTGGGAGGAGTGCGCGCTCGTCGGCATGCCACGCGCGATCGTCGTGACGCACCTGGACACCGCCCGCACCTCCTACCGGGAGATGAACCGGATCTGCGCCGAGGCCTTCGGGGGCGAGGACCCCGACGCCGTACTCCCCCTGTACCTGCCCGTGCTGGGGCCCGAGGGCGCCGACGGGCACGCCCCGCTGACCGGGCTCACCGGGCTGCTCAGCCGGCGGATCCTCGACTACTCCTCGGGGGAACGCGCCGAGCGGCCCCCGGCGCCCGACCAGGAGGAACCGCTGCGGGCGGCCCGGGACCGGCTGATCGAGGGGATCATCGCCGAGAGCGAGGACGAGTCCCTGATGGACCGCTATCTCGCCGGCGAGGACCTCGACGTCGCGACACTGATCGCCGACCTCGAACGGGCCGTCGCCCGGGGCTCCTTCCACCCCGTCCTCACCGCGGCGCCCGCCGCCGAGGGCGCCCGGCAGGGCATCGGCACGGTGGAACTGCTGGACCTGATCACCCGCGGCTTCCCGACCCCGCTGGAGCGCACCCCGCCCGCCGTCACCACCCCGTCGGGCACACCGCGGCCCGCGCCGGTCTGCGATCCCGGAGGCCCGCTGGTCGCCGAGGTCGTCAAGACGGCATCCGACCCGTACGTGGGCCGGGTCTCGCTGGTCCGCGTCTTCTCCGGGACCCTGCGCCCCGACGACTCCGTCCACCTCTGCGGCCACGGCCTTGACGCCACGGGACACGCGCCCCGCCCCTGTCACGAGGCGGAGATCCGCGTCGGGGCGCTCACCTCACCGTTCGGCCGCCGGCAGCACGCCCTGGACCGGTGCGTCGCGGGCGATCTGGCGTGCGTGGCCCGGCTCGGCGAGGCGGAGACCGGCGACACGCTCTCCCCGGCCGACGACCCCGTCCTGATCGAACCCTGGTCGACGCCCGACCCGCTGCTCCCGCTGGCCGTACGGGCACACGGCAAGGCGGACGAGGACAAGCTGTCGCAGGGCCTGGCCCGGCTGGTCGCCGAGGACCCCACGCTGCGCCTCGAACAGAACCCGGACACCGGTCAGGTCGTCCTGTGGTGCCTGGGCGAGGCCCACCAGGAGGTGGCCCTGGAGCGGCTGCGCAGCCGCTACGGCGTCCAGGTCGACGCGGAACCGCACCGGGTGCCGCTGCGCGAGACGTTCGCCGGGCGGGCCGCCGGGCGCGGACGGCACGTCAAACAGTCGGGCGGGCACGGCCAGTTCGCGATCTGTGAGATCGAGGTGGAGCCGCTGCCGCCGGGCTCGGGCGTCGAGTTCGTCGACAAGGTCGTCGGCGGTTCGGTGCCGCGCCAGTTCATTCCCTCGGTGGAGAAGGGCGTGCGGGCCCAGGCCGCCCGGGGGCTGGCCGCCGGGCACCCCCTGGTCGACGTGCGCGTCACGCTGCTGGACGGCAAAGCGCACTCGGTGGACTCCTCGGACGCCGCCTTCCAGACCGCCGGGGCGCTCGCGCTGCGCGAGGCCGCGTCCGACGCCCGCATCCAGCTCCTGGAACCGGTGTGCGAGGTGAGCGTCCTGGTCCCCGACGACTACGTGGGCCCGGTGATGAGCGACCTCTCGGGGCGGCGGGGCCGTGTCGTGGGCACCGAGCAGAGTCCGGGCGGGCGCACCGTCGTACGGGCCGAGGTGCCGGAGATCGAGGTCGGCCGGTACGCGGTGGACCTGCGCTCCCTGTCGCACGGCACCGGCCGCTTCGACCGCGCGTACGCCCGGCACGAGGCGATGCCGCCGCAGGTGGCCGACCGGGTCCGCGCGGAGCGGGCGGACGGGTCACCCGGCGCGTGACCGGCGCACTGTCGCACACACCGTCCGATGCGCGCCGGTGACCGGTGGTGGTGTGATCCGGACGATACGCTGTGGTCGCAGCTCAGAAGGTATGCCGCGTACGGTAGTTGGGCACACCGCAGGAGCAGACGTGCGGCGAGTGGGGGCGACAGGTGGCCAACGACGGATTCGACTTCTCACCCGGGGCCCAGATCCCGATCCAGGGCTCGGGCGGCCAGACCGTGGCGACCAATGCCCTGGCCTCGGCGGCGTATCGGGACAGTCCGGTGGAGACGATCCTCGACGCCAACAGCGAGTGGCACAAATCGGTGGTGAAGCCGGGCTCCTCGAAACTCTTCAAGTCCGACTACTTCAAGCCGAATCTCGGCGAGGCGTTCGCCCGTGCCGTCCAGGAGCGGATGCTCGGCGGCGCCCGCAAGGCGCTCATCCAGTCCTTCGGCACGGACCCGCAGACCGTGGTGGAGCACTGCCTGTCGGCGAACAACCTGCGCAAGGCCCGTGACACCCGGCTCACCCTGGTGACCGTGGTGTTCGGCGTCCTGTTCCTGCCCGGCATGCTGGCCTGGGTGATCGCCTTCCGGGTCCGGGACGCGCTCAACAAGTCCAAGGACACGGCGTTCCGCGCGGTCGGCACGGTCCTCCTGGCCGCCTTCGGGATCGGCGCGCTGGTCCTGATGGTCAAGCTCCCCCTGGACGGGCTGCTCGCGCTCTACGTCCGGGGCGCGCTCATCGCCCCGGTGATCGGCTGGCTGATCGCCAAGCGGATCGCGGAGACCTCGGCCAAGGACATGCGGGCCCGCTGGGAAGGCCTGCTCTCCGGCACCGGGGTGATCGCGAAGATCCCCGAGGCGGTGCCGAAGAACCCCAACGAGACCGCCCGCGAGGCCCTCCGCCAGGGCCTGGAGAAGCTGTCGGCCGAGCAGCAGTCCAACGCCGTCTTCTACGCCGGTCCCAAGGGCGTCCTCGGGATGGGCACCCGCTGGGGCAGCTGGCAGCTGGCCGAGGAGCTGCTCCCCAAGGACCCGACGAAGGAGATCCACCAGTTCCGCAGCTGGGACCTGATCCGGATCATCCACGACCAGCTGAAGATGCTGGAGCGCGGACCGCTGAACACCGGCGGCTTCCCGAAACCGGCCGTGAAGCACTGGGTCGTCTCGCCCATCGGGGAGAACGCCGACTCCGTCACGCGCCCCGAGGGCGAGGACGTCGCCACCTTCCAGGTGAAGCCCCACGAGATACAGCGGATCTGCAATCACCAGCAGTTCGGCAGCGGCGACCGGCATTACCTGGGCGTCCAGTTCACCCTGTGGGACGGCCAGCTGGTGATCACCATGATGATCACCGTCACCGTGCTCCACGAGACCCTGCGCATCGAGGTCACGGGCCACGCGCTGGGGCCGGTGCACGGCCTGTTCCTCTCCAAGCCGGCGGCTAAGACGAAGACCGTCAACAAGACCGTCCGCTTCTGGGAGACCCGGGACGTGCAGCTGGCGCTGGTGGACGCCAAGGAGGTCGTCCGGCTCGCCCTGCGGGCCCCCCTCACGTGGTATCCGCCGCTGCTGGACTACCTGGGCGGGAAAATAGTACTGCCCGAGCCGTTCGGGCTGCGGCACGCGTGGGCGGCCAAGCCGTGGAACCACCGCTTCATGGCGGACGACGCGATGCGCGCCGCCACCCCGGTGCTGCGGGCCGTGCACACGGCGGCGATGCGCGTCCTCGCGGAGAACGGCGTCGACACGGAGCGCTTCGACAACCGCTCGATGATACTGAGCGGCCTCGTCCAGGACCCGGCCCCGCGCAAGGCCGACGTCTACGACGCGTAGGAACACGTACGCGAGAGGGGGAGGCCCGGCCGGGCCTCCCCCTCTCGCGTCCCGCGCTCAGCGGGCCGGCAGCCAGGGCCTCTCGTTTGGATCATGCCGGGCTCGCGGGGGTCCGGCACGCGCACCTGACCCGACCTGATCCGAACGAAAGACCCTAGGTCGTGTCCGCAAAGTCTCGTCTGGCCCACGACGCCTGGCACGCACTCTCGCGGCGTTGCCGAAATGCCCGAGTAGCTCCGCTACTAGGACACTCCGGCGCCTTGCGAGAGCACGCACCAGACGCCGCGGGCCCCGCCCAGAGGGCGGACGACGATACTTTGCGGACACTCCCTAGCCCTTCGGCCAGGCGTCGGCCAGCATCGCCCGGGTGTCGCCGAGCAACTGGGGCAGCACCCTGGTGTGGCCGATGACCGGCATGAAGTTGGCGTCCCCGCCCCAGCGCGGCACCAGATGCTGGTGCAGATGAGCGGCGATCCCGGCGCCGGCCACGGAGCCCTGGTTCATGCCGATGTTGAAGCCGTGCGCCCCGGAGGCCGCCCGCAGCGCGACCATCGCCCGCTTGGTGAAGTCCGCCAGCTCCGCCGTCTCCGGGCCGTCCAGTTCGGTGTAGTCGGCCACATGACGGTAGGGGACGACCATGAGGTGACCACCGTTGTACGGGTACAGGTTCAGCACCGCGTAGACGTGCTCGCCGCGCGCCACGAGGAGCCCGTCCTCGTCGGATTTCGCAGGGATCGAACAGAACGGACAACCGTCCTCGGCGCCCGGGCCGCTCGGCTTGTTCTCGCCCTGGATGTACGCCATCCGGTGGGGAGTCCACAGGCGCTGGAATGCGTCGGGCGTCCCCACGCCGATCTGCTGCTCCGGCTCACTCGTCATGCCCATCAGCATATTGCGTCACCCGGGCGGAGCGTGTCGCCGGGGCCGCACCGCCCGGCCGCCCACGATGCTGAGGCGATGAGCGACCGACCCGCCCCCGAGCCACCCGCCCGGCTGACCCGCTGGGAGCAGCGCACGGAGGTTCCGCTCTTCGCCGCCGGGCTGCTCTTCCTGGCGGGGTACGCGGTCCGGGTGCTGACCCCGCACGACGACGAGCCCTGGAACGACCTCGCCCTGATCCTCGTCTGGTCGACCTGGCTGCTGTTCCTCGTGGACTACGGGACGCGGCTGCGGCTCAGCGGACTGGGCGCGCGCTTCCCGCGCGTGCACTGGCTCGACACCCTGGTCCTGCTGCTGCCCCTGCTGCGCCCGCTGCGGATGGTCAAGGTGTACACGGCGGTGCAGCGACGCCGCGACCGCCCGCGGCTCAGCCTGTACGCGCGAGTGATCTCGTACGCGGGCCTGACCGCCGCCCTGCTCGGCTTCGCCGCCTCGCTCGCGGTCTACCACCTGGAACACACGGCCCCCGGCGCCTCGATCCGCACGTTCGGCGACGCGGTGTGGTGGGCGTGCGCGACGCTCACGACGGTCGGTTACGGGGACGTCGCACCGGTCACGTTCTGGGGCCGGACGGTCGCGGCGGGGCTGATGGCCGGCGGCCTGGCACTGCTCGGCGCGGTCACGGGGTCGTTCTCGTCCTGGCTGATCCAGGTGTTCACCCGGGAGGACGAGGAAGGGCCCCCGGAGCGCGGTTGACGCTCCGGGGGCCGTTCCTGCCGTACGGATCAGACCTGTACGCGGTCCTCGACGGCCTTCGCGATCTTGGCGAGGGCCTCGTCGACCGGGATGCCGTTCTCCTGCGAACCGTCGCGGTAACGGAAGGAGACGGCGCCGTTGGCCATGTCCTCATCACCAGCGATGATCATGAAGGGCACCTTGGCCTTCTGCTGGTTGCGGATCTTCTTCTGCATCCGGTCCGAGGACGCGTCCACGTCCACCCGCAGCCCCTGCTTGCGCGCCTTGGCGGCGAACTCCTGGAGGTAGGGGATGTGGGCGTCGCCGATCGGGATGCCGACGGCCTGGACCGGCGCGAGCCAGACCGGGAACGCGCCCGCGTAGTGCTCCAGGAGCACGGCGAAGAAACGCTCGATGGAACCGAACAGAGCACGGTGGATCATGACCGGGCGCTGCTTGGAACCATCCGGGCCGGTGTACTCCAGGTCGAAGAGCTCCGGCAGGTTGAAGTCGAGCTGCACGGTCGACATCTGCCAGGTGCGGCCGATGGCGTCCTTGCACTGCACGGAGATCTTCGGGCCGTAGAACGCGGCGCCGCCCGGGTCCGGGACCAGGGGCAGACCCTGCTTCTCGGCAACCTGACGCAGCGTCTCGGTGGCCTCTTCCCAGGTCTCGTCGGAGCCGACGTACTTCTCCGGGTCCTTGGTGGAGAGCTCCAGGTAGAAGTCGGTCAGCCCGTAGTCACGGAGCAGGTTCAGCACGAAGGTGAGCGTGCGGTCGAGCTCCTCCGCCATCTGCTCCTTGGTGCAGTAGATGTGCGCGTCGTCCTGCGTGAAGCCGCGCGAGCGGGTCAGGCCGTGCACGACGCCCGACTTCTCGTACCGGTACACGGTGCCGAACTCGAACAGACGCAGCGGCAGTTCGCGGTACGAGCGGCCCCGCGCGTCGAAGATCAGGTTGTGCATCGGGCAGTTCATCGGCTTGAGGTAGTAGTCCACCCCGTCGTCGAGCTGCATGGGCGGGTACATGCCGTCGGCGTACCAGTCCAGGTGGCCGGACTTCTCGAAGAGCTTGCCCTTGGTGGCGTGCGGGCTGTAGACGAACTCGTAGCCCTCCTCCTCGTGACGGCGGCGCGAGTAGTCCTCCATGGCCCGGCGGATGACGCCGCCCTTGGGGTGGAAGACCGCGAGGCCGGGGCCGATCTCGTCGGGGAAGGAGAAGAGGTCCAGCTCGTTGCCGAGCTTGCGGTGGTCGCGCTTGGCGGCCTCCTCCAGGAACTCCAGATGCGCCTTCAGCTCGTCCTTGGTCGGCCAGGCGGTGCCGTAGATGCGCTGGAGCATCGGGTTCTTCTCGCTGCCGCGCCAGTACGCCGCGGCGTTGCGCATCAGCTTGAACGCCGGGATGAACCGGGTGGTGGGCAGGTGCGGACCCCGGCAGAGGTCCTTCCAGCACAGGTCACCGGTCTTCGGGTCGAGGTTGTCGTAGATGGTCAGCTCGCCGCCGCCCACCTCGACGTCCGCGCCGTCTTCGGAGGAGGCGGCACCCTTGATGCCGATGAGCTCCAGCTTGTACGGCTCGTCGGCCAGCTCCTCGCGGGCGGCCTCGTCGGAGACCACGCGGCGGGAGAACTTCTGGCCCCGCTTCTGGATCTCCTGCATCTTCTTCTCGATGGCCTTGAGGTCCTCGGGCGTGAACGGCTTCTCGACGTCGAAGTCGTAGTAGAAGCCGTCCTTGACCGGCGGGCCGATGCCGAGCTTGGCGTCGGGGAAGAGCTCCTGCACGGCCTGGGCCATGACGTGCGCGGTGGAGTGGCGCAGGATGTTCAGGCCGTCCTCGGAGGAGATCTCCACCGGCTCGACGGCCTCGCCGTCCTGGAGCTCGTAGGAGAGGTCCTTCAGCTCGCCGCCGATACGCGCGGCGACGACGGTGCGCTGACCGGGGAAGAGCTCGCCGGCCGTCGTGCCCGTCGTCACCACGTGCTCTTCCCGCTCGGAATCGCGTTGGATGATCACACGGACGTCTGACACCGGTCTCTCCTGACTGAGGGGGCGCCTGCCTTCACATGGCTAAGCAATGCGAATCGTACCGAGCCGTACGCCCCCGACGCGAACGACTTCCGGGCAGCGCTACCCCTCCTCCCCCGCGCACGCCTCCTCGAAGAAGTCCACGTTCTCCTGGAGGGCCTTCATCAGCCGGTCCCGTTCGGCCTCGTCGACCTGGACGGGCGCGACCTGACAGGCCCCGGTGAGCCGCCGGAAGCCGCCCCGGTTCTCCAGCCGCCCCTCCACCCGGAGCGGCAGTCCGACCAGGTGGGCGTGGCCCGCGATGCGGTACGCCTCCTCGTCCAGCTCCACGCGGACGTGCGCGACCTCGGCCCCGGCCAGTACCCGCAGCCGTACGATTCCGGCGCCGCGCGGCCCCGAGCGGCGCAGCCGGACCACCGCGCCGGTCAACCGCACCTGCACGGCGGGTTCGTCGCGGAGGTAGCGGGCTCCGGCGGCGCGCAGGGCGGGCAGGTCGCCCGGGGAGAACTCGACGGGCGCGGGGCGGGCCGGGCAGCCGTCCGGGGTGCCTGCTGCGGGCGCCCACCGCAGGTCGATCCGGGCCCCCTCCGAGCCGCGCACCAGGGCGATCAGCGCCTCGGTCAGCTCCCGGCCGACGCCCGCCGCGACCGCACTGTCGAAGGCCTCCATGCCGCCGGTGGCCCGCTGGTAGTCCACCGCGTCGCGGGTGGCGTGCAGGGCATGGCAGAGCCGCACGGCGACGGCGCGGCCGGAGGCGACGGGGACGTACGCGGTGAGGCTCCGGCCGTCGGCTCCGGGCCCGATCAGGGCGTCGTCCAGGGCGGCGCGCGCTTTCCGCCGGTGCCGGGCCCCGTGGTAGCCGGCCCGGCCGCGGGCCGCGAGGGCCCCGGCCATGAGGACCTGCCGGGCGGCCGAGCGCAGTTCCTCCGCCTCGGTCCAGCCCGAGGCGCCCGCGGCTCCGGCCGCCGACTCGGGGACCTCGCGCCACCAGCGGATCTCGTCGCTGGGCAGGGTGAGGGAGAGAAGGATGTCGCGGGCGGAGGGGGCGGCGCTGCGGCCGAGGGCGAGCAGGGCCTCCTCGATCAGCTCCCCGCTGTCGGGGAAGCCCGCGCTCTCGGGCACCAGCAGGCTGGTCGTCCCGGCGGCGGATCCGGGTGGGGTCCAGCGGCCGTAGCGTCCCGGTGCTCCCCCGCGCCGCTGCCAGCCGTGCCGGCGCAGGAGGGCCCCGAGGACGGCGGGGTCGGGGAGTTCCTCACCGGCCCCGGCGAGTGGCGGGGGCCCGGGGCGGGCGGTGGGATGCGAGCGGGCGGCGGGCAGTCCCGCTCCGCCCGTGGGCTCGTCCATCGACCGGTGCATCAGGGTCTCCCTCCGGCCCCGACCCGGGCCATGATGTCGCAGAGTGCGCGGTCGTCGAAGATCCGTGAGGTCGGGATGCGCACAGTGGTCCGGTACCGGCCCGTCACCGCGTGGCCGGCCAGGTTGGTCCAGTAGCAGCAGTGGCGCAGGTCGAGGCCCCCGGGCCCGGCGCGCAGCCAGTCGTCCTGGCTGCGGGGGACGATCATCACGACCAGGATCTTGTGCACCGACACCGGGCTGCGGGCGAGCTTGACGAGGTGGGCGTTGTCGAGCGTGAAGGAGAACGCCCCGCCCGCCGGGTGCGGCGGTATCTGGTAGGTGCATTTGAGCTGCACCTTGATGGTCACTTCGTCGTCGACGGTGTGGGCCGGGGCGCCGTGGCTGACGTGCCAGTCGATGCCGTTGTCGGGGAAGGGCTGGGACAGGGAGCATCCCGCCGCCGCCGCGACGGCGTGCAGATAGCCCACCTGAAGGGTTTCCATGCAGGCGGTGGTGGCGAGGGAGCCGCGCAGCGGCGCGTCGAGCTGCTGCGGCAGCCGGGGCCCGATGGCCTCGGCGCGGGCGGTTCCCCCGGGGTCGGGCTGCGCGAGCGCCATGGCTCCGTGTGCCTTCCGGGCGTGCCGATCGATGGCAGGTGGTCTGCCGGCGGGTGTCGTGGGCTGGACGGATCGACGGACGCCGAAGGCAACTTCCCGGCGTCTCAACTGTGTTGTCACCGCATCGGACCGCCCGCAAACGGCGTATCAGGCAAACAGCCCGGGTATCACCGATACCGGGCAGAGGAATCATTCCATCTGCCGTGCGGGTGCGAGGAGTTCGGGGATGATGCACTGGTTCGAGGGGCCACTGGCCGCTTTTGACACGGAGACGACAGGCGTGGACGTCGAGCAGGACCGGATCGTTTCGGCCGCTCTCGTCGCGCAGGACACCGCGGGCGGTCGCGTCCGCGTCACGCGCTGGCTGGTCAATCCGGGGGTTCCGGTCCCGCCGGGGGCGACCGGGATCCACGGTCTGACCGACGATCACCTTCAGCGCAACGGGCGTTGGCCCGCCCCGGTGATGGACGAGATAGCCCGGGCCCTGGCGGAGAGCTGCGCGACCGGCCGGCCGCTGGTCGTGATGAACGCCCCCTTCGATCTGACGCTGCTGGACCGGGAGCTGAAACGGCACCGGGCGTCGTCGCTGGCCGGCTATCTGGACGGTGTGCCGATGCGCGTCGTGGATCCGCGGGTGCTGGACAAACACCTGGACCGCTACCGCAAGGGCCGTCGTACGCTCACGGATCTGTGCGCGAGTTACGAGGTGGTGCTCGACGGCGCCCATGACGCGGCGGCCGACGCGACGGCCTCGCTGGAGCTGGTACGGGCGGTGTGCCGGCGCTTCTCGACCCGGCTGGAGCGGCTGTCGCCGTCCGAGCTGCACGCCTTGCAGGCGACCTGGCACGCGGCCCAGGCGCGTGGCCTGGAGGCGTGGTTCGCGAAGAGCGGGACGCCGGAGACGGTGGATCCGGCGTGGCCGCTGCGCCCGGAACTGCCCGCGGCGGCGTGAGGGGTTCGAGGCGTGGGACATGCGAAAGCCGGTCCGCGTGATGCTGGCGGACCGGCTTTCCCCGGTGGGCGATACTGGGTTCGAACCAGTGACCTCTTCGGTGTGAACGAAGCGCTCTCCCACTGAGCTAATCGCCCGGGAACGGGTTGAACCATACAGGGCTTCGAGGGCTTCGTTCAAACTCCTTCCGGTCGGGCTCTACTCAGGGCGCCGCGGCCGGGAAGTGAGTATCCGAGCGCATGTACGGGCCGGGTGGCCGGGGCCACACTCCCGTACATGGAACACGTGCCCCCGCCCGCCGAGGAACTGGCCCGCCTCGACCGAGAACTGGCCGAGCTGGACGCCCGCCGGGCCCAGCTGCTGACCCGGCGCACCTGGCTGCTCGCCGCGCTGCGGCCGCCCGGGCCGACGGCCGCTCCGGGCTGGAACCCGTCCGGCTGGGGAGCGCCTCCCGGCGCCCCCGCGCAGCCGTGGGGTTATGTGCCGAAGCGGCCGTCCGCCCCGCGCGGCGCGCAGAACGTCCTGCTGACGCTGGGCGGTCTGCTGCTGACCGTCGCGGCCGTCGCGTTCACCCTGGTGAGCTGGGGCTCGATGGGGATCGGCGGCCGGTCGGCCGTGCTGGCCGCGGTGACCCTGGGGGCGCTGATCGCCCCGGCGGTGCTGCTGCGGCGGGGGCTGGCGGCCACCGCCGAGGCGCTGGCGGCCCTGGCCCTGGTGCTGACGCTGCTGGACGTCTACGCGGTCCACGCGGTGGCCGCGCCGGACACCGACGGGCTCGGCTTCACGGCCGCCGCGTCTGCGGTGCTCGCGGCGCTGTGGACGGCGTACGGGCTGGCGCTGGGCACGCTGCGCCTGCCGTTGCCGGCCGCCGTGGTGCTGGCGCAGTGGCCGCTGTTGTTCTGGGCCTGGGCCGCGGGCGCACCGGCGCTGGTGGTCGGGTGGGCGCTGCTGGCGACCGCGGTGCTGGACGGAGCGATCGCCTTGTGGGGCAAGGGCACCGGGGTGCGGGTCACGGCGTGCGTGGGTGGATCGGCGATGGGGTTCTCGGCCCTGATGGTGGGCCTGGCGCTGTCCACGACGGCCTCCGGGCCGCTCGGGGCGGTGGCTCCGGGCGCGCTGCTGCTGGCAGCGGCCGCGGCGGCCCTGGCCGGGGCGTGGCGCGCACCGCGGGGTTTCGCCCGGACGGGCGGTGTGGTGGCGGGCCTCGCGGCGGTGGCCGCGGTGGGCGGCGTGCCGGCCGCCGCGCTGCCGGACGGCTGGCGGGTGCTCGCTTATCTGCTGTGCGGCCTCGCCCTGATCGGGGTCGTACGGGCAGGGGTGCCGAGGGACGCGGCACGCGGGGTGCTGGCGGCGTCGGGGACGGTGGTGGCCGGTGCCCTGGTGTGGGCGCTGCCGCCGCTCGCGGCGGTGCTGCTGGGCCCGGGGACGCTGCTGTCGGACGTGTGGGCGGGGTCGCCGGAGGGTTTCCGGTCCGCGCTGGGGTCGACGCTGCCGTGGTCGGAGCTGGCCGCGGCGCCGGTGGTGCTCGCGCTGGTGGCCGGGCTGCTGGGGGCGGCGTACCGGTGGTGGCCGTCGGTCGTGCGGATCACGGCGCCGTTGGCCGCGCCGAGGACGGCGGACACCGGCACGCCGGGAGCGGGGGTACCGGGAGTACCGGGAGCGGTCGGGGCCGCAGCGCCTTGGCCCGGCTGGTCCGGCTGGTCCGGCTGGTCCGGTGCTGGGGCCGGTGCCGGCAGGCGGCCTTCCGCGGCAACGCTGCGCGGGGTCGTCGGTGCGGGGGCGGTGGCTCTCGGCTGGGGCGCGTTCCTGCTGGCCGGGGCGCTGCTGGACGTGCCCTACGCGCTCGCGGTGGCCGGGGAGACGGCTCTGGTGGGCGGCCTGCTCGCTCTGGCGGTCAGGGGTACCGGGAGCGACCGGGGCGCGACGGCGGTGCCCGTGACCGCTCTGGTGGCGGCGGTGGCCGGGGCGGTGAGCGTCGGAGTGCTGTCGCTGGCGTCCGAGGGGGCCTCCTACGCGGTGTTCGGCGCGCTGGCGGCCCTGTTCGCCGGGGCGGCGGTCCGGGCGGGAGCCGAGGTGCCGCGTGCGGTGTTCGCGGTCGCCGCGGTGGTCTGGGGAGCCGTGCTCACGGGGCTGGCGGGCGAGTCGCTGGGCCTCGCCCCGCAGGAGACCGCGCCGCTGGTGCTCGTGGTGCCCGCGCTGACGGTGCTGCTCGGGGCACGGCTGCGGCGGAACCCGGTGGCGATGCCGGTGGAGCTGACGGGCGCGCTGGGGGCGCTGGTCGCCGTGGGGCTCGCGGTGTCCGACGCGTCGTTCCTGGCCCTGGTGCTGGCGTTGTGCGGGGTGCTGGCCGCGGGGGCGGCGGTGCGGCCGGAGCGGCGGCCGGTGGCGGGTTACCTGGCGGCGGCGCTGTTCGTGCTGGCCACGTGGGTGCGGCTGGCGGCCTCGGAGGTGTCGTTCCCGGAGGCGTACACGCTGCCGGTGACCGTGCCCGCGCTGGTGATCGGCGTGCTGCGGCGGCGCCGGGACCCGGAGGCCTCGTCGTGGACGGCGTACGGGCCGGGGCTCGCGGCGACGCTGCTGCCGAGCATGGCGGTCGCCTGGACCGACACGGACTGGCTCCGGCCGTTGCTGATGGGGGTGGCGGCGCTGGTGATCACCCTGCTCGGCGCGCGCTACCGCCTCCAGGCGCTGCTGCTGCTCGGTGGGGCTGTGCTGGCACTGGACGGGCTGCATGAGCTGGCCCCGTACGTGGTGCAGGTCGCGGGTGCGCTCCCCCGCTGGCTGCCGCCGGCCCTGGCCGGGCTGTTGTTGCTGGTGGTAGGAGCGACGTACGAGCAGCGGCTGCGCGAAGCCCGTCGGCTCAGGGACGCACTGGGGCGGATGCGGTGAGCCACCCCCGGTCCGGGGGCACGCTGCTCACAGCGGCTCCCGGACCGGGCCCCGGCGGGCAACGCAGAGGGCCCGGGAGACGGAATCCGTCTCCCGGGCCCTCTGTCCGGGTGGGCGATACTGGGTTCGAACCAGTGACCTCTTCGGTGTGAACGAAGCGCTCTCCCACTGAGCTAATCGCCCGGGCGCACCGCAAACATTACCCCATGTCAGCGGTGCTCCTGGACCGTCCGCCGGGCTACTCGCTGATCTTCCACGGCATGGCGAGCCCGAACTTCCAGACGTAGATCCCGGCCAGCACCGCCATGATCACGAGCCCGACCGTGGTGAGGATGATGTTGCGTCGCCGGACCTTGGGATCGAGGGCCCGCTGCGCCGCCTCGGTGACCTTGCGCTTGGTCCAGCGCAGCACCAGTTGGGCCCAGACGAACTCGGTCGCCCAGATCGCCATACCGCCGAAGATCACCAGCCAGCCGGGGCCCGGCAGCACCAGCATGAGCACGCCCGCGATCACCACGCCGAGACCGACGATGAAGACGCCGACCTGCCAGCTCAGATGGAGCGCTTTCGACGCCTTGATGAAACCCGGCGCCCGCGAGCCCAGCTCACGCTCCACCCGGTCCGATTCCCCCGTGGCGGATGCCGGGGCCGCCTGGTCGGCGACCTCGCTCCGCTCGTCACTCTCCGCGTTCATGAAGCTCAACTTACCCGACCTGTCTTCGTCACTGGAATGGGCGCATAACTCAAAGTTACACGCCGCTGAGCGAGGGACCCGAAGCATCACAAATGGGTCAGAGGGGTTTACAACGCCACCGTAGGTGGCATGTCGATTTCGCCGACGTGCGAATCCCCGAGCGCACACTGAGCGAAAGGCCCTGGCGCTTATGAACACCACGGTCAGCTGCGAGCTGCACCTGCGCCTCGTTGTGTCGAGCGAGTCCTCACTGCCTGTACCCGCGGGCCTGCGGTATGACACGGCCGATCCCTATGCCGTGCACGCCACCTTCCACACCGGAGCGGAGGAGACGGTCGAATGGGTATTCGCCCGCGACCTCCTTGCCGAAGGGCTGCACCGGCCCACCGGCACCGGAGACGTCCGCGTCTGGCCATCTCGTAGTCACGGTCAAGGCGTCGTATGCATCGCCCTGAGCTCCCCAGAGGGAGAAGCCCTGCTCGAAGCCCCGGCACGAGCCCTGGAGTCGTTCCTGAAGAGGACCGACGCCGCGGTTCCGCCCGGCACCGAGCATCGTCACTTCGATCTCGACACGGAGCTCTCCCACATCCTGGCCGAGAGCTGAGCCAGGCAGAGAGCCGCTCTACGCCGTCCGACTCGGGGCGACGGCGTCGTGCTGACAACCGCATAGGGCAGACACCGGCGCCGTCGTCGCGGAAACCACCGCGACGACGGCGCCGGTGCGCCCGGCTGCCGCGGCTCCTCCTCCCAGGGGACGGAGGGGTCCGTTCCGCTCCCTGCCGGGCCCGCACCGGGCCCGGCACAGGCCGGTCGAGCCAGTAGAGTCAGCCGCCATCGGCAGGCGCCCGCCCGCCGGAAGGCCAGGGAGCGAAGCGTGCTGATCCCTCACGACACCCGGATCGCCCTCGACACGGTGGTCGATCTGGTGAACACCGCACCGGAGAACGAGCCGCCGCGGGACGACCCCAGGGGCGGACTCGCGGGCGGATCCGAGGACGGTCTCGCTGATATCGCCGCGCTGTACGCCTTCGCGGAGCGGCATCTCATCAGCGGGGTCGGCACGCTCGGCGAGAAGGACCTGACCGCCGTGCGCGACGTCCGGGCCCGTTTCGCCGAGGTCTTCGCGGCGCCCGACCCCCGCGCCGCCGCCGACCTCGTCAACCGGCTCGTCGCGGCGGCCGGGACCACCCCGCAGCTCACCGACCACGACGGCTACGACTGGCACGTGCACTACTTCGCCCCGGACGCCTCGGTCGCCGACCATCTCGCGGCCGACTGCGGCATGGCACTGGCCTTCATCATCGTGGCGGGCGAGCAGGAGCGGCTGCGGCGC
Organism: Streptomyces sp. NPDC091287; assembly: GCF_044768525.1. Taxonomy (NCBI): domain Bacteria; kingdom Bacillati; phylum Actinomycetota; class Actinomycetes; order Kitasatosporales; family Streptomycetaceae; genus Streptomyces; species Streptomyces sp. NPDC091287. The sequence continues at coordinate 25,343 of NZ_JBIVUV010000029.1, read as the reverse complement.
TGCGAGGCCCCGGACTGCGGGCACGCGTTCGTCGACCTGTCGCGCAACCGCTCCCGCCGCTACTGCTCCAGCCGTACGTGCGGGAACCGGCTCCACGTCGCGGCGTACCGGGCCCGGCGCAAGGAAGCCGCGGGCTGACGCCCGGGCCGCACCCCCGCACGGTGGCGCGAGGCGTCACAGCACGAAGAGATCGTGCAGGGCGGCCATCAGCAGCAGGCCCCCGATCACCGTCAGGAAGATCATCAGGGGCGGCTGGGAGAGCGCGAAGAGACAGCCGCGGGGCTCTTCGGCGGGGGGTGCGGGGGCATCGCCCCGGGAAGTGTCCACCATCTCGGGGTGATCATGACGCACCCGCGGCCGTGTTGGCGATCAACCGGCTTCATTCCCCCGGGAGTTCACCGTCCCGTGGCCATCGATAATCGCTCCGGCGTACGGGGAGCCGTCAGACATTCGGGCCGGTGGCCCGAGCACGCGCGCCCGCAGGGCCGGCCGCCGTCTCAGATGCCGTGCTTCTTGAGGATCGCCTCGATGTCGCTGAAGTCGTCGCCGGGCGCGGCGGCCTCCTGCTTCTTCTTCGGCTGCGGCTTCGGCTTCGCGGCCGCTGCCGCGGGTCCCGCCGCACCGCCCGCGCCGAGCGAGGGAGCGGAGGCTGCCGGGGCCACCGCCTCGTTCCGTCCGGCCGCCCGCGCGGCCTTGCGTTCCGCGCGGGTGGTGCCGCTGCGCCGCTCGATGGCGCGGGTGGTCATGAACAGCAGCCAGGACAGGCCGAGCACCCCGAAGCCGAGCCAGACGCTCGGCTTGAAGGCGATCCCGGCGACCCACTCGACGACCCCGGTCAGCACGAGCCCGACCGGGACGAGGGAGTAGGCGGCGATCCTCGTCGCTGTGAGGAACCGCTTGCGGTACGCGGTCACCGCGGCGATGCCGAGGCCGGCCGCCGACACCGCGGAACAGATGGTCTCGGCAAGCATCAGGGCCTCCAGGCGCAGGGGATACGTCCCTTCCATCCTGCACCGGCGACCGCCGTCGGGGCCACGGTGGTCGTCCACCTCAGGGACATTTCAGGGCCGGGCTCCTCCCCAGGGGGTGGCCAGGTCCCGGTTGGGTCGCGCTCGCCCGGCCTGGAAGACTGGGCACATGAGCGACTCCTCCCCCGCGGCACCGGTCGTCCTCGACCTCTGGTGCGATCTCGAATGCCCCGACTGCCACCGAGCCCTCGACGATGTGCACGCCCTGCGCGCCCGGTACGGGGACCGCGTCGAGATCCGGCTGCGCCACTTCCCGCTGGACAAACACAAGCACGCCTACGCCGCGGCCCAGGCCGCCGAGGAGGCGACGGACCAGGGCAAGGGCTGGCCGTACATCGAGGCCCTGCTGTCCCGCACCGCTGATCTCGGCCGCACGGGCGAGCCGGTGCTCCTCGCTGTGGCACGGGAACTGGGCCTGGACGCCGAGGAGTTCGACACCGCGCTGATCGACGGCCGGCATCTGCTGATCGTCGACGCCGACCAGGCGGAGGGCAAGGCGATCGGTGTCACCGGCACGCCCACCTATGTGATCGGCGACGAGCGGCTGGACGGCGGCAAGAGCCAGGACGGGCTGCGCGAGCGGATCGAGGAGATCGTCGACGGCATCCTGGCCGCACAGGACCGGTAGCGGTCAGCAACGGCCACCGGTAGGCGTCAGCGACCGCCGGGGAGAGCGACTACAGCACCTTGGCCAGGTTGTAGCGCGTCGTCGCGTAGCCGAGGGACTCGTACAGCCGCAGGGCCGGCGTGTTGGAGGTGAAGACGTGCAGGCCGAGCCGGTCCGCGCCCCAGGTGCGGGTGATGTCCTCGGCGAGCAGCATCAGGGTCCTGCCGTGGCCCCGGCCCCGGTGTTCCTCGCGCACCCCGACGTCGAAGACGAACCCGGCGTCGCCACCGGGCGGCAGCTCCCGGCGGGCCACCCACACGTGGCCGACGACCTCGCCCGCGTGCACCAGCACCTCGAAGTGCACCCCGTCGGTCGCCGGTCCGTCCGGCAGGAGGGTGGCGTGGTCGGCCTCGGACTTGAGCCTGGCCTGCTCGGGCGGCACGCCGCGGTCGACCCAGTCCTGTGCGTACGTGCGCACCGCGTCCTGCCGCCAGGCGGCGAACTCCTCATCGCCCATCGCGCGCGAGGTGAGGCCCGCGGGAAGCCGGACCGTGTCCGGGCCGAGGTCCTTGACCATGTTGCGGCTGCGTTCGGTGTAGCCGAGGGCGGCCGCGAGGCGGCGGGCCGGGTCGTTGTCGGCGGGGACCTCCACCCTTACCCGGGTGCAGCCCCACCCCCGCAGCACCTCTTCGGCGGCGAGCGCGGCGATGGTGCCCCGGCCGCGTCTGCGCCGGGGCTCCTCGACGCTGAGTGAGCGCAGCACCCCGGCGGTCGCGCCGAACGCGTCGTCGGTGCTGATCGCGACGGCGCCGACGGGTCGCCCGTTGTCGCACACGTCGTAGTGGCGGGCCCGCGCACCGTCGGCGCCCTGCTGAAGCGGCCCGGACGGCCGGAGTGTCGTGGTCATCAAGGGTTTGTATCCCCTGTGCGGGGCCCCGTCACGCGCTTTTCGGGGGCACCGGGCCCGTTACGGGTCGAGGTCGTCGCCGGCCCGCTCGGCGAAGATCCGCATGGCCTTCGCCGTCACCGGTCCGATCTCCGGGGTCAGCTCGCGATCGTCCAGGCGGTGCACGGCCTGGACGTCGCGGAGCGTCGAGGTCAGGAACACCTCGTCGGCCTCGGCGAGGACGTCCATCGGAAGGTCGGTCTCCTCGGCCCCGGTCCACTCCACGGCCAGCGCGCGGGTGATGCCGGCGAGGCAGCCGGAGGCCACCGGCGGGGTGTGGATACGGCCGTCCAGGACGACGAACACGTTGGAGCCGGTGCCTTCGCAGAGGCGGTCCGCGGTGTTGGGGAACAGCGCCTCGGACGCGCCCCGTTCCCGCGCCCGTGCCAGGGCGACGACGTTCTCGGCGTACGAGGTGGTCTTCAGGCCGGCGAGCGCGCCGCGTTCGTTGCGCGTCCAGGGAACGGTGATCACCGCCGTGCTGTCCGGGCGGCGGCTCACTCCGTCGAGGGCGACGACGAGGCTCGGCCCGTCGGTGCCCCGGTCCGAGCCGAGCGGGGACAGCCCGCCGGTGTAGGTGATCCGCAGGCGTCCCAGGGCGACGGGGTTGGCGTCGATGACCGCGGCGGCGGCCCGGCGGATCTCGTCGTGGTCCGGATCGGGCAGCCCCAGGCCTCGGGCGGACCGGGTGAGGCGGTCGAGGTGCCGGGTCAGCGCGAAGGGGCGCCCCTCGCTCGTACGCACCGTCTCGAAGATGCCGTCGCCCACGGTCAGCCCGTGGTCGAGCACCGACAGCCGGGCGTCGTCGGCGTCCCGCAGTCCGCCGTTGACCCAGATCCTCATAGTGCGGTCCTTCCTGTCTCCGGATACGCACCCGACGCTACAGCGAGCAGTCGGGAGGCCTTGAGTTCGGTCTCGTCCCATTCGCGCTCCGGGTCCGATCCCCAGGTGATCCCGGCCCCGGTCCCGAACCGCAGCAGCGGCGCGGGCCCGGTCCGGTCGATCCAGAACGTCCGTATCCCGACGGCGAGCGAGGCCGTACCCCGGTCGGCGTCGACCCAGCCGATCGCACCGCAGTACGGCCCGCGCGGAGCCCGCTCCAGCTCGGCGATGATCCGCAGCGCGCTGGACTTCGGCGCCCCGGTGACCGAGCCGGGCGGGAAGGCCGCCGCGAACAGTTCGGGCCAGCCCGCTCCGTCGGCCAGCCGGCCGCGGACGGTGGAGACGAGGTGGACGAGACCCGGGTGCTTCTCGACGACGCAGAGATCGGGCACGCTCACGCTTCCGGGGGCGCAGACCCGGCCCAGGTCGTTGCGGACCAGGTCCACGATCATCACGTTCTCCGCGTGGTCCTTGGCCAGCAGATCGTCCTCGGTCCGGCCGGTGCCCTTGATCGGCCCGGACTCCACGGTCCGCCCGTCACGCCGGAGGAAGAGTTCCGGCGACGCGGTGGCGACCTCCACGCCGTGGCCCGGCAGGCGGATCGTTCCCGCGTACGGGGCCGGGTTGCCGCGGGCGAGCAGGGAGGTCAGGGCATCGACGTCGGCACCGGCCCCGCCGCCGGGGAACGGTGCGGACAGCACCCGGCAGAGGTTGGCCTGGTAGACGTCGCCCGCCGCGATGTGTTCACGGATCCGCCGTACGCCCGCCGTGTAGGCGTCACGGTCCAGCGAGGAGGTCCAGTCCCCGGTGGCGGGCCCGCGCCATGCTCCGGGAACGGGAGGGGGCACTGCCTCCTTGCGCACATCGGAGAAGCGGGCGCAGACGATGCGCCCTTCGAAATCGGCGCATACCGCCCAGAAACCGGATGAGTCGAGAGCCGCGGGATCGTGGGTCACATCCTGCAGACCGGAGGCGATGAGGCCGTCGAAACGGGCCAAGGGGGCGAGGTCGGGCACGCGAATGAGTCTAGGACGGTGTGCGGTGACCTGCGTCGGGGCGAGGTCACCGCAGCACGCTGCACAAACGCGTTTTTGTACTGGCCCAGGAATCCGCTAGAGTTCAACACGTCGCCGGGACGCGCAAGCGGGCCGGAAAAGACAAGCGGACGTAGCTCAGTTGGTAGAGCGCAACCTTGCCAAGGTTGAGGTCGCCAGTTCGAACCTGGTCGTCCGCTCGCAGAAGGTGGGGGATCCTTCCCGAGCCCCCATCCCTGGTGGAGTGGCCGAGAGGCGAGGCAACGGCCTGCAAAGCCGTCTACACGGGTTCAAATCCCGTCTCCACCTCCAAGGACGATTAGCTCAGCGGGAGAGCGCTTCCCTGACACGGAAGAGGTCACTGGTTCAATCCCAGTATCGTCCACTGGTCCGCAAGGATCATCGGTCCGCAAGGATCCCCGCGCGATTAGCTCAGCGGGAGAGCGCTTCCCTGACACGGAAGAGGTCACTGGTTCAATCCCAGTATCGCGCACGCAGTACACGCAGGTTCGCCCTGCGCGATTAGCTCAGCGGGAGAGCGCTTCCCTGACACGGAAGAGGTCACTGGTTCAATCCCAGTATCGCGCACCACCGAGAACCCCCGGTCGTCTCCACGACCGGGGGTTCTTTCGTCGTACGGTCCGTCCTCTCCGTCCCCTCTGTGCCCCGGTGGCACGGTGGCCGCCGGGGCACAGAGGGACGATCGGAACGATCAGGACGAGAACAGCATCCGGCCGAAGCCCTTCTGGCGGCGCTGGCCGTAGTGGCCACCGTGCCCGCCGTGCCCGCCGTGCTGCGGCGCACCCCAGGCGGGGGCGTGGGCGGCGGGCGCGGCCGGGTAGGCCTGCGGGGCGGGGGGCGCGGGCGGGGCCTGCTGGGACCACTGGGACTCCAGGCGGGTGAGCGACTCCAGCTCGCCGTAGTCGAGGAATATCCCCCGGCAACCGCTGCACTGCTCGATCTGGACGCCGTTGCGGTTGTACGTGTTCATCTGCGCGTGACACTTCGGACACTGCATCATCGGCTCGGCTCCTCGCCCTCGTTGTGCCGTCGCCGGAATGTCTGCCCGGCGGCGGTCCGTTCACCCTACGACGCGTGGTCGGCGGCCAACTCGGGCGGCAACGTAGCGATTCGGGCACAGGATTCGATCATCAGCTGTTCGAGCTCGTCCGGATCCCGTTGCTCCACGGCGCACTTGGTCAGGGCGAGCGCCGCCGTCTGCACCGTCAGCGCGCGGGCCGGGACGTCCAGTTCGGGCCAGGGGTCCCCCTCGGCGGGCACCGCGGGTCCCCCGGCGGACCGGTAGGCGGCCAGGAAGGCGGACCAGTCCTCGGGGGCCAGGAGTCCGGCGGCGTACCAGGCGGCGGGCCGGCCGAGGTCCCAGGCCGGATCGCCCGCCCCCGCGTCGTCCACGTCGATGAGCAGCCAGGGCCCGTCCGGAGCGGGATGGCGTACGAGCTGGCCGAGGTGCAGGTCCCCGTGGCACAGGAAGCCGGCCCTCCGGGCTGGTGCCGGGGCCTCACCCCGGGCCCAGGCCGGCAGGGTCCGCCAGCCGGCCAGCACGGGCAGGACGGCCGGGTCGCCGGGAAGGGCGGCGGACATCCTGGCGACGGCCCGCGCGGCCTTGGCCGGTCCACGCATCGGCGGGAGACGGAACGGTGGCTCCGTCCGGTGGAGGCGGGCGAGCAGCACCGCGGCCTCGGCCCAGGGGGCCGCTTCCGGGTCGGTGGGGTCGACGGGCGCGCCGAGCGGCCAGAGGGTGACCGGACGCGGGGCGGGAGTGGGGTGCCCGGAGGGCTCCGGGTACCCCGGGGCGGTGAGCGGCGGGAGCAGGATCCCGGTGAGCTGCGGGGCGGCGGCCAGGGCGATCCGGGCCGCCAGCGCCTCGCGGTCGGTGTCGGCCGCGTGGGCCTTCGCGACGATCGCGCCGCTGCGGACCACCGTGCCGTCGGGCCGGTCCGCGAGCACCTGCGGCGGCTCGCACACGCAACGCGCCCTGGCGGGGTGGGAGAGGCGGTGCGCGAGGGTGCCCAGGTCCTGGACGACTGAGGTCTGGGTGGTGGTCAACGGCTCCCCCGGCGGCGGTCGGCCCGGCCGTGGCACCGGTCCCGCCGTGAGCGTAACGCGAGAGCCCGCCCGGGGACCGATCTGTCCGGAAGCCTCTGCCCGGGCCGGAACTCCGGGAGACACATCCCTCCGGGGCTGGAACCCCAGGGCAGGTCGCGGGGCGGTCGGCGCGGTGTGCGTCGACCCGGCGGGGAAACGCACGGGCCCGGACAGCGCGATGCCCGGTCAGCTCCCCAGCTGACCGGACAAACGCTGCCGTCCGCCGCACCCCCGTCCCCACGGGGCTGTTGGCCGGATGTGTGGGTCCGGACCGCTCTTCCGGACCCCGGGCGCCGCTCAGCGCCCCAGCATCACCGCCACGGACGACGCCTGTGTGACCACCGCTTCCCAGCCGCCGAAGACGACCGCGAGCAGGGCCGCCAGGGGAAGGACCATCGCCGTCGCCACCAAGGGGTGGCGGGTGCCGGACGAACGGGTGCCGAACGCGGCGTACGCCCTGCGTCCCTGCGTACGGACCATGGTCCGCGTTGCCGTGTCCGACATGGTTCCTCTCCTGACCTGATGGGGAGCGGCGGGCGTGTGACCTCGGGGGACGAGTGCTGCGCCCGCCGCTTGACCTCAACATTAGGTAACCGGTGAGCACAGGGCGTCATGCCCGCGTACCTAATCCCGGGCCTCCCGGAGGATGAGCCGTCGTCGATCGGCGTACTCCCCTGGGTGGAGACGGACCACCGGAGGTTGGGGTCATCCCGGAGGGGTCGCCCGGGCCCGTCCGGCGCGCTTCCGGTACCCGTCGACCGGCCCCGAGGGCGTGCGCGCCGGGTGACTTCACTCACGCCCACCACCCCGGCGGGCTGCCGCCCCGGCGCCGGGCACCCTCCGGGACACCACCACCCCGTAGGCCCGGACGATGGTCACGGCCGCCGTGACGGTCGCGCCCCCGGATTCCCGCGGTGATCCAATCCCCCTTGCCCGGCGGCCCTTTGGGCGGAGCGGTCGGCCGAGGGACCCCGATCCGCCGCGCCCTGACCCCTCTTCACCTCTCCCGCCCGGCACGGACAATCGAATCCCCCGCGAGGGCGCGGCCTCTGAGCGCGCCGGGCGCGGGGTACGTAAGCTGTGCCTCGTCAGGCGGACCAGGCAGCGGGGATGGGCAGACGATGGCGATGATGCGGCTCCGGCGCGAGGACCCGCGTCTCGTCGGCTCGTTCCGGCTGCACCGGCGGCTCGGCGCGGGCGGCATGGGCGTCGTCTACCTCGGCTCCGACCGGCGCGGCCAGCGGGTGGCGCTCAAGGTGATCCGGCCCGACCTGGCGGAGGATCAGGAGTTCCGTTCGCGGTTCGCGCGCGAGGTGTCGGCGGCCCGGCGGATCCGCGGCGGCTGCACGGCCCGGTTGGTCGCCGCCGATCTGGAGGCGGACCGCCCGTGGTTCGCGACGCAGTACGTGCCCGGACCCTCGCTGCACGACAAGGTCGCGGAGGAGGGGCCGCTGGCCGCCGCCGAGGTCGCCTCGATCGGGGCCGCGCTCTCCGAGGGTCTGGTGGCGGTGCACGAGGCGGGGGTGGTCCACCGCGACCTGAAGCCGTCGAACATCCTCCTCTCCCCCAAGGGCCCCCGCATCATCGACTTCGGCATCGCCTGGGCGACCGGGGCGAGCACGCTCACCCATGTCGGTACGGCGGTGGGGTCGCCCGGGTTCCTCGCGCCCGAGCAGGTCCGGGGCGCGGCCGTGACGCCCGCGACGGACGTCTTCTCGCTCGGCGCGACACTGGCGTACGCGGCGATGGCCGACTCCCCCTTCGGGCACGGCAGTTCCGAGGTGATGCTGTACCGCGTCGTGCACGAGGAGGCGCAGCTCCACGGGGTGCACGACGCGTTGGCCCCGCTGATCAGCGCCTGTCTGGCGAAGGACCCGGAGGAGCGGCCCAGCACGCTGCAACTGTCCATGCGGCTCAAGGAGATCGCGGCGCGCGAGGCGCAGGGGCTGCACGAGAGCCGGCCGCCCGTCCAGCGCTCGGCCCAGGAGGCCGACCGGCCGACCGGCCGGATGGCCGACCCGTACGCCGATCAGCACACCCGCCGCTCGGAGGGCCCGTCCGCCTCCCGCCCCCAGCCGGGCAGGCGTGGCGCGCCCGGGCGTTCGGGGCCGCCGCGCACCGGTGGCTCGCGCCCGCAGCAGGCTTCGCGTGACACGACGCGTTCCGGGAAGCGGCAGGGGTCCCCGGCCGGGACGAACGGCCGGCCCGGGACTCGCTCCGGGGGGCGCACGACCTCGGCGGGGCGGCGTCCGGCCAATCCGCGGCTGCTGCGCCAGCGGCTGGTGGTGTTCGTCGTGGTGACGCTGCTGGTGGCGCTGGGCATCGCGGCGGCGCAGGGCTGCCAGGGGCCGGCACGCGGGCTGGGCGACGGGACCGGGACCGGGAACGTGACCGAGCAGCAGTATCGGGCGCCGCAGACGCCGCCACAGGCGCAGTCCGTGCAGGAGCCGCGGTCGTCCTGACGCCGGGACCGGCCGGGACCGGCCGTGCTCAGCTCTCCGGGCGTCCCGTGGCCACCGCGTAGAAGGCGACGGCCGCCGCCGCGCCCACGTTCAGTGAGTCGACACCGTGCGCCATCGGGATGCGGACCCATTCGTCGGCGGCCATCAGGGCCTGCGTGGACAGCCCGTCGCCCTCCGCGCCGAGCATCAGCGCCACCCGGTCCAGTCGGTGCGGGGCCGCCTCGTCGATGCTGGTGGCCTTGGCGTCCGGGGTGAGGGCGAGGAGCCGGAAGCCGGCCTCCCGTACCCCGTCCAGCGCCTTGGGCCAGGCTTCGAGCCGGGCGTAGGGGACGGAGAAGACCGCGCCCATGGAGACCTTGACGGAGCGCCGGTAGAGCGGGTCGGCGCAGTCAGGGGAGAGCAGGACCGCGTCCATGCCCAGGGCAGCCGCACTGCGGAAGATGGCGCCGATGTTGGTGTGGTCGTTCACCGATTCCATGATCACCACCCGGCGCGCGGTGGCGAGCAGTTCGTCGGATGCGGGCAGCGGTTTACGCTGCATGGAGGCGAGCGCACCGCGGTGGACGTGGTAGCCGGTGACGCGTTCGGCCAGTTCGGGGGCGACGGCGTACACCGGGGCCGGGACCTCGTCGATGACGTCGCGCATGACGTCGACCCACTTGGCCGAGAGCAGCATCGACCGCATCTCGTACCCGGTCTGCCGGGCGCGGCGGATCACCTTCTCACCCTCGGCGATGAAGAGGCCTTCGGCGGGTTCGCGTCGTCGTCGCAGCTCGACGTCGGTCAGGCCGATGTAGTCGCTCAGCCGCGGGTCGTCGGGGTCGTCGACGGTGATGAGTTCTGCCACAGGGTGATACTGCCTTGTCCGGTGTGTGGTGCCAACGCCTGGGATGGAGATAGGTAACCGCGGGTTACTTCACGTCTGGTCGCCCGGCCGGTCCTGGCTGGTCCCCGGTGCGGAGTGCGGGCCGACCGCGACGACCTCGCCGATGACGATCACGGCGGGCGGGCGCACATCCTCGGCGACCGCGCGCTCGCCGACGTCCGCGAGGGTCGCGTCGACCCGGCGCTGAGCGGCGGTGGTGCCCTCCTGGACGAGGGCGACCGGGGTGGCCGGGTCCTTGCCGTGGGCGATGAGGGCGGCGGCGATGGCGCCGATCTTGTCGACGGCCATCAGCAGGACGAGGGTGCCGCGCAGCCGGGCGATGGCCTCCCAGTCGACCAGCGAGCGCGGGTCCTCGGGGGCGACATGGCCGCTGACCACGGTGAACTCATGGGCGACGCCCCGGTGGGTGACCGGGATGCCGGCCGCCCCGGGGACGGAGATGGTGCTGGAGATCCCGGGCACGACCGTGCAGGGGATGCCCTCGGCGGCCAGCGCCTGGGCCTCTTCCATGCCGCGGCCGAAGACGAACGGGTCGCCGCCCTTGAGCCGGACCACGGACTTGCCCGCCTTGGCGTGGTCGATGAGCGCCTGGTTGATCGCCTCCTGGGCCATGAACCGCCCGTACGGGATCTTCGCGGCGTCGATCACCTCGACGTGCGGCGGGAGTTCGTCGAGCAGGTCGCGGGGGCCGAGGCGGTCGGCGATGACCACGTCGGCCTCGGCGAGGAGGCGGCGGCCGCGCACCGTGATCAGGTCCGGGTCGCCGGGGCCGCCGCCGACGAGCGCGACGCCGGGGGCGCGGGTGCGGTGGTGCGGGGCGGCGAGGGTGCCGTCGCGCAGGCCCTCGACGATGGCGTCGCGGATGGCGGCGGAGTGCCGGGGGTCACGGCCCTGGGAGGTGGTGGTGAGGACGGCGACGGTCACGTTCTCGCTGCGGCCGGTGGCCGGGGTCCAGGCGGTGGCGGCCTCGGCGTCGTCGGCCCGGACGCACCAGGTGCGGGTGCGCTCGGCCTCGCCGGAGGCGGCGTCGTTGGCCGTGGTGTCGGAGGAGGCGATCAGGGCGTACCAGGTGTCGGCGAGGTCGCCGTCCTGGTAGCGGCGGCGCTCCCAGCGGATCTCCCCGGCGTCCGCCATGGCCTCGACGGAGGGCGTCGCGGACGGGGAGACCAGGGTGATGTCGGCCCCGGTGGCGATGAGCTGCGGCAGCCTGCGCTGTGCGACCTGGCCGCCGCCGACGATGACGACGCGGCGGCCGTGCAGGCGCAGTCCGACGGGGTACGCGGGGTGGTCGGCGCGGCCTGCGCGGTCGGCGCTGTCGGCGTGGTCTGCGTGCTCGGCCATGGCGGTACGGGCTCCTCGTGCGGGTGCTGCGTAGGGGCCGCTGCGGCGGTGAAGCGGCTGTGACGTGCGGAAAGCTGAGTCTGGGTCGGGAACACGATACGGGGTGGGGGGCGCCTGCGGCGGGCCTGTCCCCTCCCCGCCCCTTCCCGAAACCGGGGCTCCGCCCCGGGCCCCTCCTGTCCTCAAGCGCCGGACGGGCTGGATTCGGGGCTCCGGCCCCGGGCCCCGCTCCTCAAACGCCGGAGGGGCTGAGAAGTCGAGGGCGGGAGTTGTGGCCCCCGCCCCCGCCCCTTGTTACTTCTCCGTCACGCCCGCCGAGTCGAACGTCGCCACTTCGTGCATCGCGCGCGCCGCGCTCTGCACGATCGGGAGCGCCAGCAGCGCGCCGGTTCCCTCGCCCAGTCGCAGGTCGAGGTCGACCAGCGGGCGCAGCCCCAGCTTGTTGAGCGCGGCTACGTGGCCGGGCTCCGCGCTGCGGTGCCCGGCGATGCAGGCCGCCAGTGCCTCGGGGGCGATGGCGCGGGCCACCAGAGCCGCCGCGCCCGCGCTCACGCCGTCCAGGATCACCGGCGTACGCAGGGAGGCTCCGCCGAGGAGGAAGCCAGCCATCGCCGCGTGCTCCAGGCCGCCGACCGCCGCGAGTACACCGATCGGATCGGCCGGGTCCGGCTGGTGCAGGTCGAGGGCGCGGCGGACGACGTCGACCTTGCGGGCGTGCATCTCGTCGTTGATGCCGGTCCCCCGGCCGGTCACCTCGGAGGCGTCGATCCCCGTGTACACGCAGATCAGGGCCGCCGACGCGGTGGTGTTGGCGATGCCCATCTCGCCGGTGAGCAGAGCCTTGTTGCCTGCCGCCACCAGGTCCCGGGCGGTCTCGATGCCCACCTCGATCGCCGCGAGGACCTCTTCCCGGGAGAGTGCGGGACCCGTCGTGAAGTCCGCTGTTCCCGCGCGTACCTTGCGGGGCAGCAGCCCCGGGGTCGCCGGCAGGTCCGTGGCCACGCCCACGTCCACGACACAGACCTCGGCGCCGACCTGGGCCGCGAAGGCGTTGCACACGGCTCCGCCGCCCAGGAAGTTCGCCACCATCTGAGCGGTGACCTCCTGCGGCCAGGCGGTGACGCCCTGGGCGTGCACCCCATGGTCGCCGGCGAAGATCGCGACGGCCGCGGGCTCCGGGATCGGCGGCGGGCACATCCGGGAGAGCCCGGACAGCTGTGCGGAGATGATCTCCAGCATGCCGAGCGCGCCGGCGGGCTTCGTCATCCGCTTCTGGCGTTCCCACGCCTCGCCGAGCGCCTTCGCGTCCAGCGGGCGGATCGCGGAGATCGTCTCCTGGAGCAGGTCGTGCGGCTCGGCGCCGGGCAGCGCGCGACGGCCGTAGGTCTCCTCGTGGACGACCCAGGACAGCGGGCGGCGCTTGGACCAGCCCGCCTGCATCAGCTCGGGCTCCTCGGGGAATTCGTCGACGTAACCGACGCACAGGTAGGCCACGACCTCCAGGTGCTCGGGGAGGCCGAGCGCGCGGACCATCTCCCGCTCGTCGAAGAAGCTGACCCAGCCGACACCGAGGCCCTCGGCACGCGCGGCGAGCCACAGGTTCTCGACGGCGAGGGCCGAGGAGTACGGCGCCATCTGGGGCTGGGTGTGCCGGCCGAGGGTGTGACGGCCGCCGCGGGTGGGGTCGGCGGTCACGACGATGTTGACCGGGGTGTCGAGGATCGCCTCGATCTTCATTTCCCTGAACTGCTTCGCCCGGCCCTTGGGCAGCGACTCGGCGTAGGCCTCGCGCTGGCTCTGGGCCAGTTCGTGCATGGAGCGGCGGGTCTCCGCGGAGCGGATGACGACGAAGTCCCACGGCTGCGAGTGGCCGACGCTCGGCGCGGTGTGCGCCGCCTCCAGCACCCGGAGCAGGACCTCGTGCGGAATCGGGTCGCTGCGGAAGCCGTTGCGGATGTCCCGGCGCTCACGCATGACCCGCAGGACCGCTTCCCGTTCGGCGTCGTCGTAACCGGGGGCGGGCGGGGTGAACGGCTCGGCCTGTCCGGCGAGTTCCACAGCTTCGGCGGGCCCTTCGAGCTGCTGTGCCGCCTCCGGCTGCTGCGGTGCCCCGGTGTGCCGCGGTGCTTCAGCCTCTGCCTGCTGGTCGGCGGCGGGTGCCTGGTGGTCGGGCGCCGGCGGCTCCGGGAGCTCCGGTGTCTCGATGACCTCGGGGCCGGTGTCCTCGGCTTCGGGCACGGCCAACTCGGCCGCTGCTGCCGCCGTTGCGCCGCCGGGCTCGGGGGCGGGGGCCGGGGTGGCTTCCTGCTCCGTTACGGGGAGTTGCTGGGCCGTCGGCTCCTGCGCCTCCGTTCCCTCAACTCCCTCCGCTTCCTCCGTCGCGGGCTCGGCCGACTCCACCGGTGCCACGGGCTCCACCGGTGCGACGGGCTCCACCGGTGCGACGGGCTCCAGCGGTGCCACGGGCTCCACCGGCTCCGCAGCGATGGGCTGCACGGGCTCGGGGGCGAGCGGCTCGGCCGCCGACTCCGGCGTAACCGCTTCCGGGGCCACAACGGCTTCCGGAGCAGCGACGGCTTCCGGGCTCTCGGCCACTGCTGCCGCCGGGGCCGGCTCAGGGGCCGGCTCGACGGGCCGCTCCTGCTCGGGCACCACGGCCTCGGGCTGTACAACCGGCTCGACGACAGGCTCTTCCTGTGCCGGGGCCTGGGGTTCGGGGGCTGCGGCCTCCACCGGGACGGCCTGGGCCTCGGGCTCCGGGGCCGTGGCGGCAACGTGCTGCGCCGCCACCGGCTCCGGCGGCCCGGATGCGGCCACCTCGTCGGCCGGAGCCTGAGCGGGTGCCTCTGCCGGAGCCTCCGGCGGGGCCGCCTCGGGCTCCGGGACGACGACGGGGCCGGCGGGGGGCATCTCCACGGCGGCCGGTGCGGGAACGACCGTTTCTGCCGGGACGGCCTGCGGGGCCTGCTCGGGCTGGGCAGCGGCAGCGGGCTGCTCCGGCTGCTCGACCGGGGCCACCGAAACCGCCGCCGGAACGGGCACGGGCACGGCCACCGGCTCGGCCGGCTGTACCGCCTCGACCGGCGGGACCTCCTGAACCGGCTCCTCGGCCTCGACCACGGCCTCGACCTGTTCAACCACCGGTGCCTGCTCGACCACTACGGGCTCGACCACCGGCTGCTCGACCACCGGCTGCTCGGCCTCGACAACCTGAACCTGCTCCGGCTGCTGAGCCGTATCGGCCGGCGCCGGCTCCGCAATGACCTGCTCCGGCTCCGGCTGCGGCTGCGCCCCCCACGGGGCGCCGGCCTGCGGCGGGATCTCGCCCAGCTGCGGGCCGGGCAGGGTCGAGGGGTCCTCGGCCGGGACGTCGAAGTACTCGGGGCCGGTCGTCGGCGGGCCGGCGTGGCGGGCGGGGGCGGCGGTCCGGGTGGCTCCGGCGGGGCCCCGGTCGGCCAGCGAGCGCACGACGCCGCCCTGTGTTCCGCCGTACGTCGGGGCCTCGGCGGAGGTGGGGCCCCGGTGCAGCGGGCGGCGGGCGGGGGCGGCGGCCGCGTGCGCGCCGACCGGTGCGGGCGCGGGGTTGCGTACGCCGTTGAGGTCCACGGAGCCGGAGTCGCGGCCACCGGACTCATGGGTGCTGTGCGCCTCGGCGGGGGCGGCGACGGCCTGGCCCTGCTGCGCGGGGAGCTGCTGCTGGGCCTGGGTCTGGGTCTGGGGCGCACCGTGCTCGGGAGCGGCGGGCTGCGCCACCGCGGTCTGCGCGGCGGGCTGGCCCTGCGCGGGGGCCGGGGCGGCCTGCGGGTCGCTCCAGGCGCCCTGGGAGGTAGGCATCAGCAGAAGGTCGTCGTCCTCGGGAGTGTGCTCGGAGGGGTCGAGGAAGGTGTACGCGTCCGGGGCGGGGATGCCCGGCTGCTCCACCATGCCTGCGTTCTCCGGCAGTCCCTCGCCCGGGATCTGGCCGGTGTCAGTCATGCGTACCCCTCGCCCATCGTCAGTGCTCCTTCGGCCCTTCGCCCGGGACGCCGAACCACGGCACGCCGGTGCTCGTCAACAAGAACGAGCGGGCTCGCCGCGCGGCACGAAACGCCCGCGGGGCTTCCTATTCTCGCGGCCGTTCGCCGCCGCGACAGGCTGTTCTGCCACGGCTCACTGTGGACTGCGCCACGTTGCGCGTCCCCCGGGTTGTGCCGTACCACAGTGCGGACCAAAACGGTCCACTTTTCCGGACATTGACGAACGAAGCGACGAACGGCCGGGTGCGGTACAACAATCCGCCAGCCTACCTTCCGCACCGGGCCGAGCGGGTCAGGGGGCGAGGTCCGAACGGCGTCCGGACAGCAGGAACACGACCGACCTTTCGCGCTCGGTCCAGGCGGTGGTGTCCAGGTCGACGGACTGGAGCAGCGCGCATTCGACCGTGTAGCCGTTGCCGGTGAGCGCCCCGCCGAGGGCCTCGGCCTCGTCGCGGGTCGAGGCGTGGGTCACGATGCGTTCGGGGCGGCGGTCCGCGACCGCGGTGGCCACCGGGACTCCCCCGCCGCCGATCCGTACGACGTCCGGTTCGGGCAGCCGTTCCAGGACGTGCGGGGCGCGGCCGCGGACGATTTGGACGGGGACGCCGAAGGCGCGGGCGGCGGCCTCGGTGCGGGCGCAGGCGGCGGGGTCGTCGTCCACGGCCAGGACCGCCGCGCCGAAGCGGGCCGCCTCGACGGCGAGGGCGCCGCTGCCGGAGCCGATGTCCCAGACCAGGTCGCCGGTGCGGGGGCCGAGGCGGGCCAGTTGGGCGGCGCGCAGACCGGGGAACTCGCCCTCGCCGGACTCCTGCATGCGCTCGGCCCCGGCGGCCCGGTAGGCCTCGGCGGGCAGGGCCCAGCCCCGTATCCCCTGGGGGTAGGCGGGCGGGCGGCCGGCGATCCAGGCGCCGGCGGCGGTGGTCTCGGGGCCGCCGCCGATGACGATGACGACGTTGGGGTCGCGCCAGGCGTGGTCGGCCGCCTTGTCGGAGGTGAGGACGGTGACGCGCTCGCGGGCGGTGCCGAGTTCCTCGCAGATCACGAAGGTGCGGTGGACGCCGTCGAGGAGCAGGGCCAGTTCGGCGGGTCCGGCACCCGGTGAGGTGAGGACGGCGACCTTGTGGTGGGCCCGGCAGACGTTGACCGCGCGGCGCAGGGTGCGGGGGTGGGCGACGACGACCTGGGCGTCGTCCCAGGGCATGCCGGCCCGGGCGAAGGCGGTGGCCACGGAGGAGACGGCCGGGACGACCTCGACCTCCAGTCCGTGTTCGCGGGCGCGCAGGGTGCGGACGACGCCGAAGAAGCCGGGGTCGCCGTCGGCGAGGACCACGGCGCTGCCGCGGTGTCCCGCGATCCTGCGGGCGGCGAGGTCGACGCTGCCGAGGCGGACGCGTTCGGCGTGCGGGGGCACTTCCGGCAGGGCGAGGTGGTGGGCGGCGCCGGCGACGAGCGTGGCGGCCGAGAGCGCGGCCGTGGCCGCTCTGGTCAGTGGCGAGCCGTCCCAGCCGATCACCGTGACCCGGTCGGCCATCGTCGTCTGTCTCCTGAGGTGTCGGAGGGGGCGGGGCGTTGCCCGTGCGGTGCCGGGCAGGGGTGAGAGTACCTGGTCCGGACCTCGCTCTTCCGGGGGGCCTCGGGCTCTACTTCCAGTTGTTGTACGTGCCGTAGTCGCCGGCGTCGGCGAGCTGTTCCGCGACCCCTTCGAGATCTTCCGGGAGAAGCCCCCAGACGATCAGGTCGGTGCGGATGTCGGTCCAGCCGCCGTCGGTGCCGTTCTCGGTCCGGGTGCGGGCGATGCGGGCGTTGCGCAGGACGCCCTCGCTGATGCAGCCGAGCTTCTGGGCGACCTGCTGGGAGGCGGTGTTGTCGGCGGGGGTGCGCAGCTCGATGCGTTCGAAGCCCTGGTCGCGGAAGAGCCACTGGGCTATGGCGAGCACGGATTCGGTGGCGTACCCCTCGCCGCGGGCCCAGGGGGCGGTGATGTAGCGGACCTCGGTGGAGCGGGTACGCCAGTCGGTGTTGAGGAGGCGGACGCTGCCGACGAGCCGCTGGGTGAGGAACTCGGTGACGGCGAGGGCGATGCCGTGGCCCGCGGTGCGCTCCGCGGGAGCGATTCTGCGGACCCACCGTTCGGCGTCGACCTGGGTGTACGGGTTCGGCCCGTCCATCCACGCGACGACAGCCTCGTCGTTCATCATCTCGATGTACGCGGGGATGTCGGCCATCTCGAAGGGGCGCATCACCAACCTGTCCGTGCTGATGGAGATGGACGGAAAGGTGGTAGTCATGCGCAGCTCCATGCCGAAGACCGGGTAAAAGCACAGCATGCAGCATCGGGTGCGTGGTGTGCATGGGCGGGGCCGCACGGCGGAGCCCCGCACCTTCCGGGCGGAAGGTGCGGGGCTCCGCCGGCAAGTGCCGGGTGGACGTCAGGACTTGGCGGGGGTGCCGAAGGCCGGGACGATCGCGCCCTCGTAGGTGTCCTCGATGAACTTCTTGACCTCGTCGGAGTTGAGGAGCTTCGCGAGCTTCTCGACGCGCGGGTCCTTCTCGTTGCCGTCCTTGACCGCCAGGAAGTTGGCGTACGGGTTGCCCTCGGCCTTCTCCAGGGCGAGGGAGTCCTTGCCGGGCTTCAGGTCGGCCTCGATGGCGTAGTTGCCGTTGATGACGGCGGCGTCCACGTCGCCCAGGGCGCGGGGCACGGTGGCGGCCTCCAGCTCCTTGAACTCCAGGCCCTTCTTGTCGGTGATGTCGCTCAGCTTGGCGCTGGTGCCGACGCCGTCCTTGAGGGTGATCAGGCCGTTCTCGGCGAGCAGCTGGAGGGCGCGGCCGCCGTTGGTGGTGTCGTTGGGGACGGCGATGGTCTGGCCGGCCTTGATGTCCTTGAGGTCCTTGACCGTCTTGGAGTAGAGGCCCAGCGGCTCCAGGTGGACGTTGACCACGGGCACGATGGTGGTCTTCTGCTTCGCGTTGAAGTCGTCCAGGTAGGGCTTGTGCTGGAAGAAGTTGGCGTCGACCTGGCCGCTCTGGGTGGCGGTGTTCGGCAGGACGTAGTCCGTGAACTCCTTGACCTCCAGGTTGAGGCCCGCCTTCTTCGCCAGGTTCTTCTTGACGAAGTTCAGGATGTCGGCGTGCGGCGTCGGGGACGCGGCGACGACCAGGGCCTTGGAGGTGTCGGCGTTCGCGCCGGTCTCGCTCTTGGCGGCCGGGTCGGAGGCCGTACCGCAGGCGCTCAGGCCCAGGGCGAGGGCGGCGGCGGAAGCGACGGCTGCGGTGATCTTGATGTTCTTGCGCACGAAAAGTGCCTCTTTCTTGTGGTGGTGCGCCCGGACAAGGAGTTCGGGCTCGGTGGGACGGAAAGTTCTGGGGGGCGGGCCTCAGGAGGCGGTGCGGCCGCGGCGGGCCAGCAGCCGGACGGCGATGTCGCCGATCAGCTGGATCACCGTGACGATGACGACCAGCAGCGCGACGGTGACCAGCATGAACCGGTTGTCGAAGCGCTGGAATCCGTTGGTGATGGCCTGGGAGCCGAGGCCTTCGCCGCCGACCGCACCGGCCATCGCGGAGTAGCCGATGAGCACGATGAGGGTGGTGGTGACACCCGAGACGAGCGAGGGCAGGGCCTGTGGGAGGAGCACCTTGCGGACGATCGTGGGGATGGAGCCGCCCATCGACTGCACTGCCTCGACGAGTCCGTGGTCGACCTCGCGGATCGCCGTCTCGACGAGCCGGGCGAAGAACGGGATGGCTCCGACGGCGAGCGGCACGATCATCGCGGTGGGACCGATGAAGGTGCCGACGACCCAGGTGGTGAAGGGGATCAGGGCGATCAGCAGGATGATGAACGGCAGGGAGCGGCCGATGTTCACGATCACGCCGATGACCTTGTTCACCAGGGTGTTCCGCAGCAGTCCGCCCTTGTCGGTGAGGACCAGCAGAACGCCGAGCGGCAGTCCGCCCACGACGGTGATCAGCGCGGACCACAGCACCATGTAGAGGGTGTCGACGGTGCCCTGGGTCAGCAGGGGCTGCATTTCGGACCAGGTCACTTGACGACCTCCTTGGTGAGCGCGGCGGACGTCTGCTCCGGTACGACGGTGGCGGCCTCCGGGCCGGTCTCGTCCTCGACGACCTCGGCCTGGAGGCCCTGCTCGCGCAGGAAGCCGATGGGAACGACGTTCTCCTCGAAGCGGCCGGGCAGCTCGATGCGCATCCGGCCGATCTGCTTGCCTCCGACGGTGTCCATCGCGGCGCCGAGGATCGAGATGTCGATGTTGTACGTACGGGAGAGCTGGGAGATGACCGGCTGGGAGGCCGATTCCCCCTGGAAGGTGACGTCGACGACCGTGCGGTCGGGGCCGGAGGCGGTCCCGCCGACCGGGAACAGCTCGTGGGCCAGTTCGGAGCCGGGGGTGGCGAGGAGTTCCGCGACGGTCCCGGACTCGACGATCCGGCCGCGCTGCATGAGCGCCGCGGAGTCGCAGATGGTCTTGACGACGTCCATCTCGTGGGTGATGAGCAGGACGGTCAGGCCGAGCTGCTGGTTGAGGTCGCGCAGCAGCTGGAGGATGGAGCGGGTGGTCTCGGGGTCGAGCGCGGAGGTCGCCTCGTCCGAGAGCAGCACCTGAGGGTCGCCCGCCAGGGCGCGGGCGATGCCCACACGCTGCTTCTGACCGCCGGAGAGCTGACCGGGGTAGGCCTTCGCCTTGTCGGCGAGGCCGACCAGGTCGAGGAGTTCCCTGGCCTTGCGGGTGCGCTCCTGGCCGGAGAAGTTGAGGATCTCCAGCGGCAGCTCCACGTTGTCCAGCACGGTGCGGGAGTCCAGCAGGTTGAAGTGCTGGAAGACCATGCCGATGCGGGTGCGGGCCCGGCGCAGCTCGGCGCTCGCCCGTCGGCCGCGGCCGGCGAGGGCGGTGAGGTCCTGGCCGGCCACCGTCACGGTGCCGGAGGTGGGGCGTTCCAGGAGGTTGACGCAGCGGATCAGGGAGGATTTGCCGGCGCCGCTCTGTCCGATGACGCCGTACACCTCGCCTTCGCGGACGTGCAGGTCGACGCCGTCGAGTGCGGTGACCTCACGGTCGCGCGACTGGTAGACCTTCGTGAGGCCCGTCGTGGTGATCACAGGGGTTTCCGTCACTGTCGAGTGCGCGGCGCGGTGTCCGCCGGGCACGGGGCATTCGTCTGAAGAGACTTTTCGGGCTGGTCGGCCGGGTGTCTCGGCATGGCTGTACGCGGCGGTCGGCCGGTGGGCAGCGCATGCGCGGGCGCGCTCGTTCCGCAGGGTGCGGACGGCGCAGGCTCGGTCTCGCTTCGGGGCGCGAGGCTCAGGCGGGGGCCCTCAGAAGGCGCGCATTCGACACATACAACGAGCACCGGGCGTGCTGATCGCCTCGGTCGCAAGGGTGCGGCTGCTCGTCGTGGTCATGGGCCAAGTAAAACAGACGTGAGGTCTCCGCGATCCCGGTTGTCCGCATAGCGGACAGTGCTGGATGGTCGGATCCTGGCCTTCCGGTTACCTCGGGACGTGCGCGGCACACGGCTGTGACCTGCGATGACAGGGTGATCGCACGGGCGGGTTCAGGGCTGAGCGGGTGGCCGGTGAGCGGAACCTTGGCCGCCGGTTGTGGCCAAGGCCACGATGTGGGCCCCGGTGCGGTGGCCGCCCGAGTGGTGGCCGGGGCCGCACGCGGGCGGGCGTTCCGTCCGTAATACCCTCGACTCATGCTTGACGCCCTGACGGTCGCGGTCGCCGTGACCGCGCTCGCCCTCGCCGCCTGGTGCGGACATGCCGCCTATCGGGACCAGCCGACGAAGGACTGGCATTTCATCGGGATGGCGGTCGTCTCCGTGCTGGCGCTGGCCCAGTTGGTCGTGGGCGTCGTGCAGCTGGCGCGCGGGGAGCGGCCGGAACAGGGAATGGCGGTGTTCATCGCCTATCTGATCGGTTCGTTCGCCGCCGTGCCCGCGGCCGGATTCCTGTCGTTGACCGAACGGACCCGCTGGGGTTCGGTCACGGTCGCGGCGGGCGCGGTCGTGCTGGCGGTTCTGGAGGTCCGGCTCTATGACATCTGGGGAAACTGACGTGAGCGACACCGACCGTCCCGAGGTGGCCGCGGCCCCGAAGCCGTCCTTCGAGCTGGGCACCGGTCCCGGCCGGGTCCTGGTCTGGTTCTACGGGGTGTTCACGGTCGCGGCGGCCTCGCGGACGATCGTCGAGATGGTCAGGGGCTTCGACCGGGCGCCGCTGGCGTACGCGCTCTCGGCCGTCGCGGCCCTGGTGTACGGCTTCATCACGTACTCGCTGGTGCGCGGCGGTGAGAAGGCCCGCCGGGCGGCGCTGGTGTGCTGTGCCGCGGAGCTGCTCGGTGTGCTGGTCGTCGGCGCGTGGACGCTGGTCGAGCCGGCCGCCTTCCCGGACTCGACGGTGTGGTCGGACTTCGGGATGGGTTACCTCTTCATCCCGGTGATCCTGCCGGTCACCGGGATGATCTGGCTGCGCCGCGCGAAGACGGTCGCGGTGTAGCGACGCCGTTCCGGCCCCGCCGCGCGCGGCGCACGGTCAGGCGCTGGCCACGTAGTCCCGGTCGGCCGCGTCCTTCTCCAGCAGGACCATCCGGACGCCGTCGGCTCCGGTGACGTCCCCGACCTGGGCGTATCCGGCCCGCCGGTAGAGCCGCAGATTGCCCTCGCTGCGGTGTCCGCTGTGCAGCCGGAAGCGGGTCGCGGCCCGCTCGGCGGAGAGGGCCGACTCGGCGGCGAGCAGCAGTCTGGCCCCGAGGCCGTGGCCCTGGAGCCGGGGGTGGACGCAGAGCTTGCCGATGAGGCCCGTGCCGTCCGGGTCGGTGACCCCTCGGACCGAGCCGACGACCTCGTCCCCGAGCCGGGCCACGAACACCAGGTCGTCGGCGACTTCGGTGCGCAGGGATTCGAGGGTCTGGACGAGCGGGTCGATCCGGTAGTTGTCGTACAGCTCCGCCTCGCGCTGGAAGCAGAGGTACTGAAGTCTGAAGATCTGCTCGACGTCCTGTGCCGTCGCCGCCGAGATGGTCACGCTCATGCCCATGTGTGCACGCCTCCCGCTCACCTGTTCGCCGGTTGCCTACCGCTCCTTTCCCGCACGGAAGGAGCGACAACCTCCGCAGCCAGCATTCTGCGCAGACATCCAAGGCAACGGGAACGGATCGGGCCCAAGCTCCCCTGTGACATACCCAACTCCCCTGCGATTTCCCGGTAGGTCGGGTCGCTGGGGGCGAGCATCGCCTCCAGCAGCCGGGGGCAGCGGCCGGGCAGCCGGGCCAGCGCGGAGCGCAACGCCCGGCGTTCGGCGGCCCCGAGGGCGGCACGTTCCGGGCAGTCGGCCGGTCCGGCGGCGGGTTCCGTTCCGGCGTACGGGCGTTCCCGCCGGGCCGCGCGGCGTCCGCGGCGGGCCTCGCCCCGTACGGTGTCGCGCACCCAGCGGGCCGCGTCGGCGGGTGGTCCGGCGGCGGCCGGGCGCTCCAGCAGCCGCACCCAGACGCTCTGTTCGAGGTCGGCGGGGTCGAGCCCGGCGGCCGGGGCCTCGGCCCTCGCCTCCGCGCGCACCAGGGGTTGTAAGGCACGGACGACGAGGGCGGTGGAAGCGGCCGGGCCGGGGTCATGATCGAGAAGCGTCATGCCCCGGCGGACGTGCCGTGACGGCCGCCGGTTGCCCCGGGCGGCGCTCCACCACCCGACCGGGGTATGCCGGGGCGGGCGGCTGACGGCGCACCCCGGGTACGAGTGGTGCGCCGCGCCCGCCTCCGTACCGGGTCAGCGCCCGGCGTGGTCCGCCGCCGCGAGCAGCGCCGTGTCCGGATGGTCGGCGAAGATGCCGTCGATGCCGGTGGCGAGGTAGGCGGCGCAGGCGCCGAACACGTCACCGTAGGCGTTGGGGTCGGTGCCGCGCCGGAAGTCGGCGGGCAGGAAGCTGTTCTCGTTGCGCAGCGTGTACGGGTGCAGCCGCAGGCCCTTGGCGTGCGCGTCCCGCACCAGCGTGGTCGGGGTGGTGAGCCGTCCCGAGGCGTCCTTGGGGATGACGAGATCGAGGGTGGGTCCGATGCCCTGGGCGAAGGAGGCCATCCACGCCAGCCCGGCGGGCTTCACCAGGTCGGCGACGGTACGCGGGTCGCCCGACTCGACGAAGTCCCAGGGGCGCTCCTTCGGGCCGGAGAGCAGGACGATGCGCGGAGTGTCGACGAGGCGCGCGAGGCGCTGGACCGAGCCGGGCTCGAAGGACTGGAGGATGAGCGCGGAGTTCTGGCGGTCCCGGCCGTACCGGCGCAGCAGCCGGGCGAGCGGCTCCTCCAGGCCGAGGCCCAGCTTGCGGAAGTAGGTGGGGTGCTTGGTCTCCACGTACAGCCAGACCGGCTTGGAGCGCTTGCGGCCCTCCTTCTCCGCCCAGCGCAGCACCTCCTCGAAGGTGGGGACCGTCCAGCGGCCGTCGTAGAGGGTGTTGTCCGGGCGGTTGCCCGGGATGCGCTCCTTGGCCCGCAGGGTCTTCAGCTCGGCGAGGGTGAAGTCCTCGGTGAACCAGCCGGTCAGGGAGAGGCCGTCGATGCTCTTGGTGGTCCTGCGGCCGGCGAACTCGGGGTGGTCGGCGACGTCGGTGGTGGCGGTGATGTCGTTCTCGTGGCGGCAGACGAGGTGGCCGTCCTTGGTCGGCACGAGGTCCTGCTCGATGATGTGCGCACCCATGTCGAGGGCCAGCTGGTAGGAGCCGAGGGTGTGCTCGGGGCGGTAGCCGCTGGCCCCGCGGTGGCCGATCACCGTCGGCACGGGCAGATCGCGCAGCGATCCGTGGCCGCCGCCGTGGCCGCGGCCCCGCTCGGCAGCCTGGGCGGTGGCGGGCAGGCCCAGGGCCGCGGTACCGAGGACCGCGGCGCCCAGAAGGGTCCGTCGGCCGGGGGTCTTCCGCGCACGCTCCGTCATGAATGCTCCTCGCTTGGTGATGTCCGGGACCGGTCGAGCGAGGCCCGATCGTAGGCTGGGAGGTGTACGAGAGGGCGGACCGTCGGCCAACATGGCGGAAACACACGTCAACACTGCGTATCCGCTTCGTGAACCCGATGTGCGATCAGCGCATACCCGCGAGTATCGTCCTCACCTGCACCGACCATCACCCGTCGGCACCGGCCACCGCCCGTACGACCCATTCCATCGCGGCCGGCCAGGCCACGACACCGGAGGAACCGTTGTCCCGTCTCACGGTCATCAAGGCAGTGCTCGGACCGATTCTGCGCCTGATGTTCCGCCCACAGGTGGAAGGCGTCGAGAACATTCCCGGGACCGGGCCGGTGATCCTCGCGGGCAATCACCTCACGTTCATCGACTCGATGATCATGCCGATCTGCTGCGACCGGCCGGTGTTCTACATCGGCAAGGACGAGTACGTCACGGGCAAGGGCCTGAAGGGCAAGCTGATGGCCTGGTTCTTCACCGGCTGCGGCATGATCCCGGTGGACCGGGACGGCGGCCGGGGCGGGGTCGCGGCGCTGATGACGGGACGCCGGGTGCTGGAGGAGGGGCAGGCCTTCGCGATCTACCCGGAGGGCACCCGCTCCCCCGACGGCCGGCTCTACCGGGGCCGTACGGGCATCGCGCGGCTGACGCTGATGACGGGCGCTCCGGTGATCCCGTTCGCGATGATCGGGACCGACAAGCTCCAGCCGGGCGGCGCGGGTCTGCCCCGGCCGGGCAAGGTCACGGTGCGCTTCGGTGAGCCGATGGAGTTCTCGCGCTACGAGGGCATGGACCGCGACCGCTATGTGCTGCGGGCGGTGACCGACTCGGTGATGGCCGAGGTGATGCGGCTGTCCGGCCAGGAGTACGTGGACATGTACGCGACGAAGGCGAAGGCCGCCTGACCCGTACGACGGGAGGCCGCCTGCCTCGCCCGGTGGCTACGGCGAAGGGCCCGCACCCCCCTTAGGTTCTAGTGGTCGTTGCAACACCCCAGCTCAAGGGGTGCGATGGACTTCGGGATCCGTGAGGTGCGGACCGCGCAGGGGCCTGTGAAGC
>NZ_JBIVUV010000028.1:0-90013 GCF_044768525.1 Streptomyces sp. NPDC091287 | reverse complement strand
CCTCCACACCTACAACCACCACCGCTGCCACACCGCACTCGGAGGCCAGCCCCCGATCAACCGCGTCAACAACCCTGCGGGTCAATACACCTAGGCCGTGACCGGCCGGCGCCACCGGGGCGAGGGGCCGCTCGGGCGGCGCCGGGTGTCACCGCTCCGGCCGCCCCTCGCGTCACCGCTCCAGCGCCGCCCGCATCGTCTTCTGCGCGATCGGCGCGGCCAGCCCGTTGCCGCTGATCTCGGAGCGAGCCGCCCCCGAGTCCTCCACGATCACCGCGACGGCGACCTCCTTGCCGCTGTCACGGTCCTTCGCGTACGAGGTGAACCAGGCGTACGGGGTGCTGCTGTTCTCCACACCGTGCTGCGCGGTGCCCGTCTTGCCGCCCACCTCGGCCCCGGGAATCCGGGCGTTGGTGCCGGTGCCCTCCTCGACGACCGTCACCATCGCGCTCCGCAGCTGTTCGGCGGTCGACTCCTTCACCACCCGCTCGGTGTCGCCGTCGGCGGTCTCCTCCAGCACCGTGCCGTCCCCGTCGGTCACCTGGGAGACCATGTGCGGCGCTGCCAGCTCCCCGCCGTTGGCGAGGGCCGAGGTGACCATCGCCATCTGGAGCGGGGTCGCGGTGACCTCGAACTGGCCGATCCCCGTCAGCGCCGTCTGGGCCTTGTCCATACCGGTCGGGTAGACGCTCTTCGCCGCCCGCACGGGGACGTCCAGCTTCTCGGTGTCGAACCCGAACGCGTCCGCCATCTCCTTGACCCGGTCCTGGCCGAGGTCGACCGCGGCCTTCGCGAAGACGTTGTTGCAGGAGTACTGGAGAGCGGTGCGCAGGGTCGCGTTCTCGCAGGGAGCGGACGGGTTCTCGTTGGGGAGCACGGTGCTGGTGCCGGGCAGGGTGTACGGGGCGGGGCTGTCGGTGCGCTCGTCGACCGAGCCGTACAGCCCGTTCTCCAGCGCGGCCGCCGCGACCACCAGCTTGAACGTGGAGCCCGGCGGCAGCGGCTGCCGCATCGCCCGGTTGACCAGCGGCTTGTCCGGATCGTCCAGCAGGGCCTGCCAGGCGTCCTGGTCCGTCGTCCCGCTGATCGTCGAGGGGTCGTAGGAGGGGGTGGAGACCATGCCGAGGATCCGGCCGGACTTCGGGTCGATGGCCACCGCCGCGCCCTTGGTGTCGCCGAGCGCCTCGTAGGCCGCCTTCTGGACGTCCGGGTCGATCGTCGTCAGCACGTTGCCCGGGGTGGCCTGCCCGCCGGTGAGCAGGTCCTTCGGGTTCTTCAGCCGGTCGTCCGTGCCGTCCAGGACGTCGCTGTAGATGCCTTCGAGCTGGTTCGCCCCGTACGCCTGCGAGCTGTAGCCGGTGACCGGCGCGTACAGCTCGCCCTGGGTGTACGTGCGCTTGTACCGGAGGTCGCCACCACTGGTCCCCTTCGATCCGGTGACCGGCGAACCGGCCACGATGATGTCCCCGAGCGGCTGCGCGTACTGCGCGATGGTGTTCCGCCGGTTGTGCTCGTCGTCTGCGAGCGCCTTGGCCTGGTAGCCCTGCACCCATGTCGCCCGCACCAGCAGGGCGAGCACCATGAGCAGACAGAAGACCGAAGCGCGCCTGATTGTCTTGTTCATCCCGCTGGAGGGACGAGCGGGCGCGCTCCGGTCGTTCCCGATCGTGCCGCTTCTCACCGATTTCTCACCCGGCGCGCAGAGCCGCGCGGCTCAGCCCGGGGTGATGAAACCGGACTCGTACGCCGCGATGACCGCCTGGGTGCGGTCCCGGGCGCCGGTCTTCGCGAGTACCGCCGCCACATGCGTCTTCGCCGTCGCCGGGCCCACCGAGAGCTGCCCCGCGATCTCCGCGTTGGTCAGCCCCGCCGCCATCAGCCGCAGCACGTCCGCCTCCCGGCCGGTCAGCCTCGCCACCCACGCCGGAGCCCCGGCCGCCCGCCGCCCGGCGTGCTCGGTGGCCAGCGTGCGCACCGCCGCCGGATAGAGGAGCGAGTCCCCGCACGCCACCAGACGCACCGCCTGCACCAGCTCCTCGGCGGCCGACCGCTTCAGCAGGAACCCGGCCGCCCCGGCGTGCAGGGCCTCGTACACGTAGGCGTCGTTCTCGAAAGTCGTCACGACGACGATCCTCGGCGGGTCCTCCAGCGTGGCGAGGATCTGCTCCGTGGCCCGGATGCCGTCGATCTCCGGCATCCGCACGTCCATCAGCACCACGTCGGGCCGCAGCGCCCGCACCACGGAGACGGCCTCCGCACCGGTGGCGGCCTCCCCGACGACCTCGATGCCCTCCTCGGCGTCCAGGATCACGCGCAGCGCCGTACGCACCATCCGCTCGTCGTCCGCCAGCACCACCCGCACCGGAGCCCCGCTCATCGCCGACCCCTCTTCCGCCCGGCCCTGCCCGGCGCCGTCAGCGGCAGCAGGGCGGTCAGCCGCCAGACGCCGTCGTCCGCCCCCGCCTCGGTCCGGCCGCCCAGCAGGACGGCCCGCTCCGCGATGCCGCGCAGTCCGCGACCGCCCCCGGGACGCAGCCCGGCGGGCCGCTCGCCCAGTGGATTCTCCATCACGATCTCCAACTCCCTCTCCCGTACCTCGATCAGCAGCCGTACCGGGGACGCGCCCCCGCCGTGCCGCGACGCGTTGCTCAGCCCCTCCTGGACGATCCGGTACGCCTCCCGCGAGAGCACCGGGTCCAGACTGTCCGGATCGCCCTGCCGCTCGTACGTCACCCGCACCCCGCAGTGCGCCAGCAGCCCGTCGAGCGCGTCGAGCCCCGGCCCGTACACCGTGTCCTCGTCGTCCGGCTCCCCGTCCTGCCGCAGCAGCCCCAGCACCGAGTCCAGCTCCCCGACCGTCCGCCGCGTCGTCTCCTCGATGGCGGTCAGCGCCTCGCGGACGAACTCCGGATCGCGGTCCAGGACCCGGCGCGCCGCCCCGGCCTGAAGGGTCACCGCACTCAACGCGTGCCCCACCGAGTCGTGCAGCTCCCGGGCGAGCCGGTTGCGCACCGCCAGATCCGCCGCCCGGCGTTCGGCGGTGGCCAGCCGGTCCTCGGGCGTCGGTCCCAGCAGTACCGGGGCCCGCCGGGCCAGCAACTCCCCGGCCGCGGCCGCGACCAGCGCCAGCGCCACCAGCATCGCGAGCCCGGCGAGCGGGGCGAAAGCCAGGGCCCACGGCTCCCGAAGCTCCCGGGGGCCGTCGAGCAGCCAGGTGGAGCGCAGCCCGGCGGAGAACGGCAGCGCGGCGACCGCCACCGCGAACGGCGGCAGTGCCAGGGTGGCCCCGCTGACGATCCCGCCGAGCGCCAGATGCAGGGTGTACCAGCCGGCGGTACGCACCCGGGCCTGCCGGGTCCGGGCGGGGCCGTCGGCCAACAGGGCGGGCGGCACCCCGCACAGGGCGCGGACGGCGGCCACGGACAGTGGCCGGACGAGCGGAAAGAAGCCGGTGGCCGCCGCGATCGGCAGGGCGATGGCGAACGCGGCGAACTGGGCGGGCGCGGACGAGAGGAGAGCCTCCCCGCCACCCGCCATGCCGGCCAGGACCGTGCCGACGAGGAAGTACGGCATCAGCAGCGCGCCGCCGATGATCAGATGCAGCCAGCGCAGCCGCGTCCGTCGTCCGAACAACACGGCGAGCGGCTTCATGACACCCGGTCGGCGGCGGCCGGGGTAGGGGCGGCGGGGGTGGGGGCGCCGGTGGTCGCGGGCAGCGCGGAAGCCGCCGCGCGCTCCGCGAAGAAGAAGGCGCCCAGCGTCACGACGAGCGCCCCTGCCAGCATCTGGACAGCGTAGGTCAACACCGTCGCCGTCGTGGGCCGGTCCGCCGCTTCGCCCGCGCCGATCAGCCCCGCGAGGCTCAACCAGCCGCCCCAGCAGGCCATCTCCGCCGAACCGGCCCAGGCCAGGACGAGCGGCAGACGCAGGGAGAGACGGCCGGTGCGGCGGAAGGCGAGCAGGAGCACCCCGACGACGGTGACCACCACGAAGAGCAGGTTGACGGCTTCCAGGACGTAGAAGTCGCTGGTGCGGTCCGCCGCCCGGCCGGCGTGGAGCCCGGCGGTCGAACCGCTGACCCACAGCAGGTGCGTGACGCCGGGAAAGAGAGCCGCCGAAGCGGCGGCGACGGCGGTCGCCCGCAGGGCGGGCGTGGTCGGGCCCGCCGGCAGGTCCCGCAGCCGCCCCTGCCACAGCCGGCCCCAGCGCTCCCTGGCGTACAGCGCGAAGAGGGCGCCGAGGGCGATGCCCTGGACGATGAAGCCGCCGTAGACGACGCCGAAGACCCAGGGGTCGAGAAACGGTTCGGAGTTCCCCTCGCCGACCGGCCGGCCGCCGCCACCGCCGAGGAGCCGGACGGCCAGCTGGACCGGGAAGGCCGTCATGATCGGCAGCAGCAGGCCGCTCGCCACCCACATCGGCAGCACCAGCAGCCAGGCGGGCACCCGCCGGCCCCAGGGCCGGGTGAGCAGCAGGGCGAGGACGATGACGGCGCCGTCCATCAGCACCGTGGCCCCGTTGGCGACGCGCAGCAGGGTGCCGCCGTCCAGCAGCGCGCTGCCCTCCGGGATGCCGAGGCGACTGCCCGCCATCCAGGCCACCTTGAGCCCGATGTAGGGCAGACAGGCCACCATGGCGACCACCCGGAGCACGGACCGCGCCCGGCCGACGCGGTACGAGGGCGCCTCGGCGCGGTACGAGGCCGCCTCGGCGCGCTGGCCGGGCGTCTCATGGTGCCCGGGCGTCCCGGAACGGTGCGGCGGGGCGGGCGCGGGTGCCTCGGGGGGCCGGCTCACTGTCATGGCACCCAGCCTTCCGCGCCGGCCGGCCCCGCACGTCCTGCCCGGCGATGATCCGTCTCCGCCACGCGGGGGAGGGGGTCCGTCTCAGCCGTGCAGCTGACCAGGACCTCGTCGATCTCCTCGCCCCGGGCCCGGGGCGAGGAGATCGCCCCGGGCCCGGGGCGAACGCCCGGTCCCCCCGCAGGGCGGCCGTCGCCAGTCCTCAGAGCCTCCGGGTCGCGAGGGTGAGCCGGTCCCGGGCATCGAACAGGGCGTCCTTCACCAGCTGTTCGTGACCGGGGGTGAGCCGGGCGACCGGCACCGAGCAGCTGATCGCGTCGCGCGCGGGCGTCCGGTAGGGGATCGCCACGCCGAAGCAGCGCAGGCCGATGGTGTTCTCCTCGCGGTCCACCGCGTAGCCCTGCTCGCGGACCAGCCGCAGCTCCTCGATGAGCTTCTCGCGGTCCGTGATGGTGTGCTCGGTCAGCGCGGGCAGCGACTCGGGCAGCATCTTGCGGACCTGCTCGTCGCTGTGGGTCGCCAGCAGCGCCTTGCCGAGCGAGGTGGAGTGCGCGGGCAGCCGGCGGCCGACCCGGGTGAAGGGGCGCAGGTAGTGCTGGGACTGCCGGGTGGCGAGGTAGACCACGTTCGTCCCGTCGAGGCGGGCCAGGTGGATGGTCTCCGTGGTGTCGTCGGACAGCCTGTCCAGGGTGGGCCTGGCGGCGGCCACGACCTCGTCGCCGTCGATGTACGACGTGCCGACCAGCAGGGCGCGGACGCCGATCCCGTACCGGGTGCCCGTCGCGTCCGTCTCCACCCAGCCCAGCTCCACCAGGGTGCGCAGCAGCATGTAGAGGCTCGACTTGGGATAGCCGACGGCCTCCTGGACGGCGGCCAGCGAGTGCATGCCGGGCCGCCCCGCGAAGTATTCGAGGAGCTCCACGGTCCGTACCGCGGACTTGACCTGTGCCCCACCGGACTCGGCGACCGACATCGCCCACGCCCCCTTCTCCAGCTCATCGACTTCTCGTCCGCGTCGGCGTCCGAAAAGCCGCCACACGATTGCCAACACGGAACGCCCCGAAATAGAGTCCCAGGGCATTCACGTTCAGGAACTCCGTTCAGAATACCGAACACTTGCCGATGTGCGGCCGAAGCCGGCCGGAAGTCGGCCGGAGGACGGTCGCACCACGGGAGGTAATCACGGTGAGCGCAGCACCAGTCTGGAGTGTCGACCCCCGAACCGGGAACCCGCGCGAGCAGGTCGCGGTGGAGGCCACCGCCGAGGAGGTCGACCGGGCGGTCCGGGCGGCCCACGCCGTCCGCGACGCCCTCGCCGCCCGGGCGGCGCGCGCCGCGTTCCTGCGGGCGGCGGCGGAACTGCTGGAGGAGTCCGGCGAGCACATCGTCGAGGCGGCCGACGCGGAGACCGCCCTCGGCCCGGCCCGGCTCACCGGTGAACTGGCCCGAACCGCAGCACAGTTGAGGGCGTTCGCGGAGGTCGTGGACGAAGGCGCCTACCTCGACGTCCACATCGACCACCAGGACGGCTCCCGGACCCCGCCCTGGCCCGACCTGCGCCGCTACAAGATCCCGCTCGGGGTCGTCGCCGTCTACGCGGCCAGCAACTTCCCGCTCGCCTTCTCCGTCCCCGGTGGCGACACGGCCAGCGCGCTCGCCGCCGGCTGCCCGGTCGTGGTCAAGGCGCACCCCGACCACCCGGCCACCTCCGAACTCTGCGCCTCGGTCCTCCGCCGCGCCGCCGCCCGCACCGGACTGCCCGAGGACGTCGTGACCCTGGTGCACGGCTTCGACGCGGGCGTCGAGCTGATCCGCCACCCGCTGGTGAGCGCGGCCGGCTTCACCGGCTCGGTACGCGGCGGACGCGCCCTGTTCGACGCGGCGGCCGCCCGCCCCGCCCCCATCCCCTTCCACGGCGAACTCGGCTCCCTCAACCCGGTCGTCGTCACCGGGGCGGCGGCCGCCGAGCGCGCCGGGGAGATCGGCGCCGGGCTCGGCGGCTCGATGACCCTGGGCGCGGGCCAGTTCTGCACCAAGCCCGGCTTCGTCCTGGTCCCCGAGGGCGCGACCGGCGACCAGCTCCTCAAGACGCTCACCGAGACGGTCAGCTCCACCGGCTCCGGCGTCCTGCTGGACCACCGCATGCGGGACGCCTTCGTCGCCGGCGTACGGGAGCGGGCCGCCCTGCCGGACGTCGGGGCGCCCGTCACCCCCGGCGCGGGCGGCGAGCACACCGTCTCCGCCGGATTCCTCACCGTCCCGGCCGCCCGGCTGACCGCCGAGGGCCCGCACGACGCGCTGCTGGAGGAGTGCTTCGGGCCGGTCACCGTGATCGCCCGGTACGCCTCCGTCGACGAGATCGCCGCCGTCCTCGCCCGGCTGCCCGGGAACCTCACCGCCACCCTCCAGACCGCCACCGAGGACGACGACCCCGACGCGGCGCGCCTGCTGGCCGCGCTCACCCCGCTCGCCGGGCGCATCCTCGTCAACGGCTGGCCGACCGGCGTCGCCGTCGCCCCCGCCCAGCACCACGGCGGCCCCTACCCGGCCACCACCTCCACCTCCACCTCCGTCGGCGCGACGGCGATCGAACGCTGGCTGCGCCCCGTCACGTACCAGTCCACCCCCGAGGCGCTCCTCCCGCCGGAGCTGCGCGAGGACAACCCGCTGGGCCTGCCCCGCCGGGTGGACGGACGCCGCGCATGAGCCCGCACCTGGACGCCCTTCCCTTCGCCCTGGAGGCGGAGGGCCCCGACGGACGCTGGGCCCACGCCGACGGCGTGCTGACGGGCCGGGCCGGACCCGGCCAGGACCTGTTCGTCCCCCCCGTCCGGCGACTCCCTGGACCCGGGCTCCGACACCCCACGGCTGCTCGGACCGGTGGGGGAGGGTGACTTCCGGCTGGTGGCCCGGGTGCGCCCGGGGCTGCTGTCGGCCGGTGACGCGGGTGCGCTGTACCTCCACGTCGGGGACCGCGAGTGGGCCAAGCTCTGCCTGGAGCACTCCGCGGACCTCCCGACCGTCTGCACCGTCGTCACCCGGGGCCACTCCGACGACGCCAACGCCTTCGTCGTGGATGAGGGCGTCTGCTGGCTCCGCCTCAGCCGCACCGGCAGCGCCTACGCCTTCCACGCCTCCGCCGACGGTGAGAGGTGGACCTTCGTCCGTGTCTTCACCCTGGGTACCGAGAAGGAACGGGCGGCCGCCCGCGCCGGCTTCCTGGTGCAGTCGCCCACCGGTGAGGGCTGTGGCGCGGTCTTCGACCGGATCGCGTTCCTGGCCGGGGGAGTGGAGGACCTGCGCGACGGGCGGTGACGGAGGAGGCGTGGGTGGGAGGGCTCACGGTCCCGGGGCCGTGAGCCCGATGACCAGAAGGACATGGGCGAGAACATCGATGTTCCGCAGTTTCTGGAACGGCTGCGGGCCGGGCTGCCGGTGCTGCGCCCCGGGGCGGGCGATGCGGTCGCCAGGGCGTAGGGGTGCCGTACGATCTGCCTCGGAGACGTGCGGGGTGAGGGAATCACCTGGTCGGATCCGGTGTTCGCATCGGTGACCTCATCCGCGGAGGAATCCTCCGCACCCCCCGCGACCCCTGGAGAGTAGAAGAGTCATGCGCGTCGAGATCTGGAGCGACATCGCTTGCCCGTGGTGCTACATCGGCAAGGCCCGCTTCGAGAAGGGCCTCGCGGAGTTCGCCCACCGGGACGAGGTCGAGGTGGTGCACCGCTCCTTCGAGCTCGACCCCTCGCGGGCCAAGGGCGACACCGCGCTCGTGATCGACATGCTGGCCGAGAAGTACGGCCGCAGCCGCGAGGAAGCGGCCTCGATGGAGGCCAACGTCGCGGCCAACGCGCAGGCCGAGGGGCTCGGCTACCGCACCGAGGGCCGTGACCACGGCTCCACCTTCGACCTCCACCGGCTGCTGCACCTGGCCAAGGCCCGCGGCCGCCAGGACGAGCTGCTGACCCTCGCCTACCGGGCGAACTTCGCCGAGGAGCGGTCCGTCTTCGACGACGAGGTGCTGCTGGCTCTCGCCGTGGAGGCCGGACTCGACGCCGACGAGGCCCGCGCGGTGCTCGCCGACCC
Source organism: Streptomyces sp. NPDC091287 (assembly GCF_044768525.1). Taxonomy (NCBI): domain Bacteria; kingdom Bacillati; phylum Actinomycetota; class Actinomycetes; order Kitasatosporales; family Streptomycetaceae; genus Streptomyces; species Streptomyces sp. NPDC091287. The sequence continues at coordinate 81,125 of NZ_JBIVUV010000028.1, read as the reverse complement.
GGAGGCGTACGCGGACGACGTCCGTACCGACGAGCGCGAGGCGGCCGAACTGGGCGCCAACGCCGTGCCGTTCTTCGTCCTCGACCGTCGGTACGGGATCTCCGGCGGCCAGCCCTCGGAGGTCTTCGTCCAGGCGCTGGAGCAGGCTTGGAAGGACCGCCCCGTCACCGCTCTCACCGCCGTCGGCGGGGAGGCGGCGGCCTGTGACACGGACGGGGCCTGCGAGGTTCCGCGCGGCTGAGCCACCCGGAAGCCGTCCATAAGTATTCCTTTGGTGCCTCCTTGGATCTGCGTGATTGACTTTGGTTCAGGGGGGCTTCAGGGTGGACGCATGACGATCCTCGCGCCCATCCAAGCGGCAGCCGTCGAATTCGCACCCGAGGTCACCTACCTCAACACCTCCAGCTGGGGCCTGCTGCCCCGCCGGACGATCGCCGCCGTCAAGGCCCTGGCCGACGAGAACGCCGCGGGGCGCCGGGTGGGGGCGGGCAGCTTCGACGCGGTGGAGGCCGCCCGGGCCGGCTTCGCCCGGCTCGCCGGGGTCCATCCGGACCGGGTCGCCACCGGGAGTTCCGTCACCGTCCACGTCGGCCTGATCGCCGCTTCCCTGCCGCGGGGCGCCGAAGTCCTCTGCCCCGAGGGTGAGTTCTCCTCGGTGGTCAGCCCGTTCGCGCTCCGCGGCGATCTGCGCATGCGGTACGCGCCGCTCGACGGGCTCGCCGGGGCCGTGCGCCCCTCGACCGCCCTCGTCGCCTTCTCCGCCGTGCAGTCGGCCGACGGCCGGGTGGCCGATCTCGCCGCCGTCCGCGCGGCCGCCGCGGCGCACGGCGCCCGGACCCTGCTGGACGGAACCCAGGCGGCGGGCTGGTTCCCGCTGGAGGCGGGGGCGTACGACTACACCGTGACCGGCGGCTTCAAGTTCCTGCTCTGTCCGCGCGGTACGTCGTTCCTGACCGTCACCGAGGAGGCGCAGGACACCCTGCCGCCCCTCTTCGCCGGCTGGGTCTCCGCCGGCGCTCCCTGGGCGAGCAACTACGGCCCGCTGGAGCGCCTCGCCCCCACCGCCCGCGGCTTCGACGAGCCGCCCGCCTTCCTCTCGTACCACGGTGCGGAGCACTCCCTGGAGCTGCTCGGTGAAGTAGGGGCCGACGCCCTGTACGCGCACGCCACCGGGCTCGCGGCCCGGCTGCGGGCGGGGCTGGCGAAGCTCGGGCACGAGACCGTTCCCGGGGAGTCGGCGATCGTCTCCGTGCCGGGTCTTGAGAGCCGTCAGCCCGACCTGGTGGAGGCGGGTGTCGCCGTCTCCGCCCCGGCCGGGAATCTGCGGATCTCCTGCCACCTCTACAACACCGAGGCCGACGTGGACCGGGTGCTGGAGGTCCTGGCCTGATCCGCAGGGGTGCGGCTCGGCAGGCTCAGCACCGGTCCGGGCAGTCCGCGGTCTCCCGGCAGAGGTTCTCCTCGACCTTCGCCAGCAGCCGGATCAGCTCCGTGCGCTCGGCCGGTTCGAGGCCCGCGAGTGTCTGCTCCTCCAGGCTGCCCCAGGCGTCCCGGACCGCCGTGTGCAGCGCGCAGCTCTCGTCCGTCGCCTCGACCAGCACGGCCCGCCGGTCGGCCGGGTCGGGACGGCGGCGCACATGCCCGGTCTGCTCCAGCCGCTGGAGCATCTTCGTGACCGTGGACGGGTCCAGGTCCAGGGTTCTGATCAGCTCCGTCTGGCGGACCGCGCCCCGGTCCCACAGGTGCATCATCAGCAACTCCTGCCCCGGGTAGAGGTCCACCCCCTTGAGCGCCTTGCCCGCGGCGGTCCGGTGCAGCCGGGCCACCCGGGAGACGGCGTGGCTGACGGGCCCGCTGAGCGCCGCCATGGGCGGCGCGTTCGTACAGGCGTCTTCCGCGGGGGTGGCGCGACCGGTGGTCATGGCGGGCTCCTGGGGGTCCTCGGGTTCGCGGGCGGCGGCTCTCGATGATGCCCGACGGTTTCCCGCAACTTTACCTTGGTCGACCAATCAATGGGTTACAGTTGCCGCTGTCGCCGATGCTTGGCCGACCACATACTTTCTTGGGAGCCCTCATGACCACCGCTTTCGACCCGATCGACCTGTCCGGCACCCAGCTGGCCAACCGCATCGCACTGGCCCCGATGACCCGCAGCCGGGCCGGTGAGGGCGGCACCGCCACCGAGCTCACCGCCACGTACTACGCCCAGCGGGCCTCGGCCGGCCTCGTGATCACCGAGGGCATCCAGCCGTCCGTCGTGGGCCAGGGCTACCCCACCACGCCCGGTCTGCACAGCGCCGAACAGGTCGCCTCCTGGCGCAAGGTCACCGACGCCGTGCACGCCGAGGGCGGCCGGATCTTCGCCCAGATCATGCACGCGGGCCGCATCGGCCACCCGGTCCTGCTGCCGGACGGCCTCGTCCCCGTCAGCGCCTCCCCGGTCAGGGCCGAGGGCCAGGTCTACACCCACGTCGGCCCGAAGGACTTCGTCGAGCCGCGCGAGCTGACGGACGCCGAGATCCACGCGACCGTCGCCGACTTCGTTACCGCCTCCCGCAACGCCGTGGACGCCGGCTTCGACGGGGTCGAGCTGCACGGTGCCAACGGCTATCTCATCCACCAGTTCCTGGCCCCGAACACCAACCGGCGCACCGACGCCTGGGGCGGCTCCGACGAGGCCCGCGTCCGCTTCGCCGCCGAGGTCGTCAAGGCCGTCGCCGCCGAGATCGGCCCGGAGCGCACCGCACTGCGCATCTCGCCCGGCAACCCGTACAACGACATCGACGAGCCCGCCCCGGAAGCCGTCTACACCGCGCTGGTCCAGGAGATCGAGCCGCTGGGCCTCGCCTACCTGCACATCCTGGAGGCCGCCCCGATCCGGGAGCTGACCCTCACCCTGCGCAAGGCCTTCTCCGGGACCGTCGTCATCAACGTGCACTCCGAGGGCGCCACCGGGCCCGACGACCACACGGTGATCGACGACGGCATCGCCGACCTGATCTCCTACGGGTCGCTCTTCCTCGCCAACCCGGACCTGCCCGCCCGGCTCAAGGCGGGCGGCCCGTTCAACACCCCCGACCCGTCGACCTTCTTCGGCGGCGACGCCAAGGGCTACACCGACTACCCGGCGCTCGACGCGGTCTGACCGTCCTCGCGCGGCCGCCCGTCCCACCGCCACGAGGTACGGCGCGGGTGGCCCGGCAGCTCGGCGCGACCGGTGGCCCACAGCAGTACGGCCCACCGGTCGCCGCCCGCCGGAGCGTCCGGGAAGAGCCGGGCCAGCACCCGGTCGCAGAGCGCCGGGGACGGCGACCAGTCCAGCCCCAGGCCCTCGGCGAGATCATGCGTGTGCACCAGGGTCTCCACCACGCCCATCGCGGCGAAGCCCTCCGGGTCGGAGATCCCGTACCCGTGGTACGAGCGCACCTCGGGCGGCGTCGTCCGCGCCATCGAGGCCAGCAGCGCCCCGCTCGCCTCCAGCGTGGCCAGCAGCCCGGCGGGACCGGCGTCACGGTCGGCGAAGACCGCGTTGTAGGGCCCGCCCTGCCGTTCGGGCGCCCACCGGTAGGGCACGTCGCGGTCCAGCGGAGGCGTACGGGGGCCCAACTGCACGGCGTACGCGAACAGATCGTCGCTCAGGTGCTCCACCGTCTCCCAGCAGGTCCAGTCAAGGCTTCCCGCGGGCGCCTCCCAGCGGTCCGCCGGGGCTCCTGCGAGCACGTCCACCGCGAGCCGCACCGCCGAGGTCACGTCGTCGGCGGTCACCGGCAGCCGGGTCCCGGACAACGCCGCCCGCTCGGCGGCGGAGCACTCCACACAGAACTCGTTGCCCTCGGGATCGGCGAGCGTGGCCCAGCCACGCCCGTTCGGCCTGCGATGGTCCCCCACCAGGGTCGCGCCGAGCGCGAGCAGCCGCTCCACCTCCTCGTCCCGGGAGCGGTCCTGCGGCTGGATGTCCAGATGGACACGGTTCTTGGTCTGCTTCTTCTCGTCCACCTGGACGAAGAGGATCGCCGCGCCGGGGGCCTCGACCAGCGCCTCCGGGTCGCCGGGGACGTCCTCGTCGGAGAGCGGCGAGCCGAGCACCTGGGCCCAGAAACCGCCGAGCGCGTAGGCGTCGGCGCAGTCGATCGTGATGTGGCGTACATGGGAGGTCATGGCGCACACCCTCGCCGCTGACCCGGCCCCGGTCCACCGAGTTACCCGGAGAGGGCCGGGACGGCGTACCCGTCCCGGCCCCATCTCGCCCGTGCGGCCCGTTACTTCACCGGGGTGAAGTCCCGCGCCCCGATGAACTCGGGGCGGCGGATCGGAGCCGCGAAGGGCTCCTGCGCCGCGTTCTCCACGCTGTTGAAGACGATGAAGACGTTGCTGCGCGCGTACGGGGTGATGTTGTCGCCCGAGCCGTGCATGGCGTTGCAGTCGAACCAGGTCGCCGAACCGGCCTTGCCCGTGAAGAGCCTGATGCCGTGGCGGTCGGCCATCTTCGTCAGCGCCTCGTCGGACGGGGTGCCCGCGTCCTGCATCTGGAGGGACTTCTTGTAGTTGTCCTTCGGCGTCTCGCCCGCACAGCCGAGGAACGTCTTGTGCGAACCGGGCATGATCATCAGCCCGCCGTTGGTGTCGAAGTTCTCGGTCAGCGCGATCGACACGGACACCGTCCGCATGTTCGGCAGACCGTCCTCCGCGTGCCAGGTCTCGAAGTCCGAGTGCCAGTAGAAGCCCGTGGCCCCGAAGCCCGGCTTCACGTTGATCCGGGACTGGTGGACGTACACGTCCGAGCCGAGGATCTGGCGGGCCCGGCCCACCACCCGCTCGTCGCGGACCAGACCGGCGAAGACCTCGCTGATCCGGTGGACCTCGAAGACGGACCGTACGTTCTGCGACTGCTTCTCGACGATCGAGCGCTCGTCGGCGCGGACCGCCGGATCGGAGATCAGCCGGTTCAGCTCCGCCTGGTAGACGGCGACCTCGTCCGGGGTGATGAGCTGGTCGACGGTGAGGAAGCCGTCGTGCTCGTATCCCTGGAGGTCCTTGGCGGCGACCGGACCCGGTGCGCCCGGCGCGGACCAGATGACCGGGTCCTGGCGGGGAGTGGTCATCTCGGCGGCGCCGCGCGAGGGGTACAGATCGGCGCGTACTTCGGTGGTCATGGTGGTTCAGGCCTCCTCGGTCAGCAGTGGGTAGACACCGTTCTCGTCATGGTCCTCCCGTCCGGTGACGGGGGGATTGAAGACACACACGCAGCGGAAGTCGGTCTTGGGCCGCATGGTGTGCCGCTCGTGCCCGTCCAGCAGATACATGGTGCCGGGCGTGATCCAGTGCGTCTCGCCGGTCTCGTCGTTGGTGAGCTCGGCCTCGCCCTCGGTGCACAGCACCGCCTCGATGTGGTTCGCGTACCACATCGAGGTCTCCGTGCCCGCGTACAGCACGGTCTCGTGGAGCGAGAAGCCCACCTTCTCCTTGGCGAGCACGATGCGCTTGCTCTCCCAGGTGCCGGACGCGGACTTCACATGCCGGTCGGTGTTCTCGATATCACTGAACGATCGGACGATCACGGTGAACGGTTGCCTTTCTCTCTGTACAGCGTCCCGGGCCTCGCGGCCCGGGACCTCTCTTCTCCGCCTGCCCCGGCAGCGCCGGGTCAGGCCGTTTCGCGGACGCAGCGGGCCAGCGTGCGCAGGCCCTCGTCCAGTTCTTCGGGGGTGATGGTCAGCGGCGGCAGCAGCTTGACGACCTCGCTCTGCGGGCCCGAGGTCTCCAGCAGGAGCCCCAGCTGGAAGGCGCGGGCGCAGACCGCGGAGGCGCGCGCCGGGTCCTCGAACTCCATGCCCCACACCAGGCCCCGGCCGCGGAACTGCGCGGTCGGCTCCTCGGCGCAGATGGCCAGCAGCGTCTGCTCGACCTGCTCGCCGCGGGCCAGGGTCTGCTTCTCCATCTGGCCGTCCGCCCAGTAGGCGTCCAGCGCGGCGGCGGCCGTGACGAAGGCCGGGTTGTTGCCGCGGAAGGTGCCGTTGTGCTCGCCCGGCTCCCAGATGTCCAGCTCGGGCTTGAACAGGCAGAGGGACATCGGCATGCCGTAGCCGCTGATGGACTTCGACAGCGTGACGATGTCCGGGACGATGCCGGCCTCCTCGAAGGAGAAGAAGCCGCCGGTACGGCCGCAGCCCATCTGGATGTCGTCGACGATCAGCAGCATGTCCTGGCGGTGGCACAGCTCCTGCAGCGCACGCAGCCACTCGGCGCGGGCGACGTTGATGCCGCCCTCGCCCTGGACCGTCTCCACGATCACGGCGGCGGGCTTGTTGAGCCCGGAGCCCTGGTCCTCCAGCAGCCGCTCGAACCAGAGGAAGTCGGGGACCGTGCCGTCGAAGTAGTTGTCGAACGGCATCGGGGTGCCGTGCACCAGCGGGATGCCGGCCCCGGCCCGCTTGAACGCGTTGCCGGTCACGGCGAGCGAACCCAGCGACATTCCGTGGAAGGCGTTGGTGAACGAGACGACGGACTCGCGGCCCTTGACCTTACGGGCCAGCTTCAGCGCCGCCTCGACGGCGTTGGTGCCGGTCGGGCCGGGGAACATCACCTTGTACGGCAGGTCGCGCGGGCGCAGGATCACGTTCTGGAACGTCTCCAGAAACGCCCGCTTGGCGGTGGTCGCCATGTCCAGGCCGTGGGTGATGCCGTCGCGCTCGATGTAGTCGATCAGCGCTCGTTTCAGCACCGGGTTGTTGTGGCCGTAGTTGAGCGAGCCGGCCCCGGCGAAGAAGTCCAGGTAGGAGTGGCCGTCCTCGTCGGTCAGCCGGGCGCCCTGCGCGCGGTCGAACACGGCGGGCCAGCCGCGGCAGTAGCTCCGGACCTCGGACTCCAGGGTCTCGAAGACGCTCAGTGCGGGCGGGGTGATGGTCACAGCGGATCTCCTGCGTGAGGGGGTGTGACGGGCAGTGGTCGAGTGCTCCCCGCCGCACGGAGGCGGCCGGGACCGCGCCGAGTGGTCGGACGGCGCGGAAAGTCGGTGGGTCCGGGCGTACTGGTCGGGTACGCCGGGGTGCGGTGGCCGGGGCGGCTCAGGTGGCGAACGGGCCTATCCGGTAGAGCACCTCGGGCAGGTGCGTCTCCTCGGGGAACAGCGCGCCGTCGAAGAGCACTTCCTTCTCCAGCGCGACGTCGTGGCGCTGGGCGTAGGACGTGAACAGCCGGTCGGAGGCGGTGTTGTCCGGCGTGATCGTCGTCTCCACGGACGCCAGGCCCTGGCCGGCGGCGACCCGGGTGGTCAGCGCGTCCAGCAGAGTAGCGGCCAGCCCCTTGCCGCGGTGGGCCTGGTCGACGGCCACCTGCCAGACGACGAGGGTCTGGGGGCGGTCGGGCCTGATGTAGCCCGTCACGAAGGCGATGGGCTCGCCGTTCTCGCCACGGGCGACGGCGGAGGTCGCGGCGAAGTCACGGCACCACAGCAGGTAGCTGTACGAGGAGTTCAGGTCCAGGACCTTGGAGTCGCGGGCTATGCGCCAGATCGCGGCTCCGTCCTCCACTCGTGGCGCATCGATACTGAGGAATTCGCTTCGGGCACGGGCAAAATCTGCTGGTGCGGCGGTCATGCGAATTGAATTTACCCAGCAAATTTCGAAATTGCATCGACGTAGAGGGTTGGGTGAAGGGCCCTCATGTGCTATCAGGCGTGCGCGAGGTTCCCTGCGATTCGGGTACAACTTCCTGCACTTTGTCCCGAATTAATCGGGCATAACGCCGCTCTTGTGGAGTCGGTCACAGGGTTGTAACTCTCGCGAGATGTGTCCGAATTATGAAGTTCGAGGCCGGAAAAAACTGGCCCGTTTAGGTGACGGGAAAGCGGGCAGAAGAATGTGGGAAGCTGCTTTTAATAAAGCAGCTTCCCACATTATGAATATCAGAGGCTCGGCCAGGTTTCCGAAACAGCCCGCCGGGCACCCTCGATATCGACCGGCAGGCCCGCGTCGGCCAGCACCGCCCCCAGAGCCGCGAGCGAGGACAGCACCGCGCCCCGCGTCGCATCCGCCCCGTAATGGTTGACCCGGATCATCTCCTTGGACAGCGCCCCGCCACCCGCGACGAGCGGCAGCGCGGGGTCCGCCGCCAGCGCCCCCGCGACCAGCGCGGCCGCGTCCGTCCCCGCCGGGGCGCGCAGCGTCGTCGCCACCGGGGCCGCGTCCCGCGCCTCGTGGACGTACGGCTCCAGCCCGCCGCCCAGCGCCACCGCACCGGCCCGGGCCGCCGCGGCGGCCGAGGCGTGCCGGGCCATCACCGTGTCCAGGCCCTCGTCCTCGATCCGCGCCACACAGGCCTCCAGGCCCAGCATCTCCAGCTGCGCCGGGGCGTGCGGCAGCGCCGTTCGGCCGCCGTCGATCCAGCGCTCCTTCCAGTCCAGGAGGGAGAGGTAGGAGCGGCGCGGGGCGGCCGGGTTGGCGGCGATCCGCTCCCAGGCCCGCTCACTCACCGACACCGCCGACACCCCGGCGGGACCGCCCATGGCCTTCTGCGCGCCGATCACGCACAGGTCGACGCCCCAGGCGTCCGGCAGCAGCGGCTCGGCGCCCACCGAGGCGACCGCGTCCAGCATGAACAGCGCGCCGTGCGCCCGGACCACCTCGCCGATCTCCGCGACCGGGTTGGTGTTGCCGGTCGCCGCCTCCGCGTGCACCAGCGAGACGAAGTCGATCCCCGGGTGCTCGGCGAGCGCCTCGGCGACCTGGCCGGCGGTGACCGCGGCGTGGAAGGGCACCGTGAGGTCGACGACCTCCGCACCGCAGTCCCGCAGCCAGTTGCCGAAGGTCTGCCCGTACGGTCCGGTGACCACGTTCAGCGCGGTCGAGCCGGGCCGCGCGCCGCTGCGGATACAGCCCTCCAGCGGCAGCAGCGCCTCGCCCTGGGTGATGACGACGTCCTGCTCCGTGGCGAGGAGCCGGGCCACGCGCCGCTCGATCGACGCGAAACGGTCGGCGGTGAGCGGGGGAAGGTCGAGGAAGGGGTGCGTCACGGTGGGGCTCTCTTCGGGATCGTTCGACGGTCGGAATCGCACGGGCAGCCTACCGACGGCCTCGTACAGTGCCGCGTATGAGTGATCAGGAGGAGCAGCGGGTGCTGCGGGTGAAGGGCCGGGTGCTCGTCGGCCCGGACGAGGCGCGGGACGAACTGTGGGCCGTGGGCGGGCGGATCACCTATGAGCGGCCGCCCGGTGCCGACGGTGCGGTGACGGTCAGGGGATGGGCGCTGCCCGGACTGGTCGACGCGCACTGCCATGTGGGCCTGGACCGGCACGGCCCGGTCGACGCGGCGACCGCCGAGAAGCAGGCGCTCACCGACCGGGAGGCCGGAACCCTGCTGATCCGGGACGCGGGATCGCCCTCCGACACCCGGTGGATCGACGACCGCGAGGACCTGCCGAAGATCATCAGGGCCGGCCGTCACATCGCCAGGACCCGCCGCTACATCCGCGACTACGCCCATGAGATCGAGCCCGGCGACCTCGTCGCGTACGTGGCCCGGGAGGCCCGGCGCGGGGACGGCTGGGTCAAGCTGGTGGGGGACTGGATCGACCGCGACGCCGGCGATCTGACCGCCTGCTGGCCGCGCGGCGAGGTCGAGGCGGCCATCGCCGAGGCGCACCGGCTGGGCGCCCGTGTCACCGCGCACTGCTTCGCCGAGGAGTCGCTCACCGACCTGGTGGAGGCGGGCATCGACTGCGTCGAGCACGCCACCGGCCTCACCGAGGACACCATCCCGCTCTTCGCCGAGCGGGGGGTCGCGATCGTCCCGACGCTGGTCAACATCGCCACCTTTCCCGACCTCGCGGCCGGAGGCGAGGCCAAATTCCCCCGCTGGTCGGCCCATCTGCGGCAGCTGTACGACCGCCGCTACGACACCGTGCGCGCCGCGTACGACGCGGGGATCCCCGTCTACGTCGGCACCGACGCGGGCGGGTCCCTGGCGCACGGCCTGGTCGCGGGCGAGGTCGCCGAGCTGGTCAAGGCGGGCATCCCGCCCCTGGAGGCCCTCTCCGCCACCACGTGGGGGGCCAGACGCTGGCTGGGCCGCCCCGTGCTGGAGGAGGGCGCGCCGGCGGACCTAGTCGTGTACGACGAGGACCCGCGCGCGGACGTCCGGGTGCTGGCGGCCCCCCGGCACATCGTGCTGAACGGGCGGGTGATCGGATGAGCCGTCGCTGTGTTGACGAGCAGTGACGGATGCTGCCCCCGGATCGTTGAAGCACCTCTGCGCACGCTCCGGCGCGAGCGCACTCCGTAGGGCTCGTGCCGGGTAAAACGAGTGACGCCGCCGAACGCACGTGCCGTAAGATTCGAATATGCGCGCGGAAACCCCCTTTGGGGTGAACTCACGCCAGGTGCCCGTCAGTTCACCCTCAGTGCGTAAAGATTCACGGAGTCGAGGCCACCGGCGCAGGCGATGTCCCCCATTGGACTGTGCCGGTGGCTCCATGTCTCTTGTGGGGGTTCCACCATCTTGAACAGCAACACCTTCCGTCTCGCCGCCCTGGCCGTCGCCGCCGGCCCCGTCGCGCTGCTTGCCGCCGTCCCCGCGCACGCAGCCCCGGCGACGCCCACCACCGGCGGCGAGGGCAGGGCGAGCGCGGTCGTGCTCCGTACCGGGCTCGACGTCTCGCTCCTCAACAAGTCCGTCCAGGTGCCCCTCAAGGTCACGCTCAACGAGGTGACGGCCCCGGCCAGCGCCGAGAAGACCGCGCTCAGCGTGAACGTGGACGGAGTGGAGGGCGGAGCCCCGGTCAGCGTCCTGCGCGCCGACGTGGCCACCGCGAACGCCACCGTCGACGAGCACGGGGCCGAGGGCTACACCAACCTGGCGAAGGCCAGGATCCATGTCCCCGGACTGCCGGTGCTCTCGCTCATCGAGGTCGAGAAGGTCACCTCCAAGGCGGTCTGCGAGACCGGCAAGAAGCCCGTCGCCGAGTCGAACGTGCTCGGCCATGTCGCGGTGCTCGGCAAGAAGGTGACGCTCAGCGCGGGCGGACCGACCCGGGTGGCGGTGCCGGGCGTCGGCGAGGTCTCCCTCGACCTCTCCAAGACGGTCACCACCGAGCGCACGGCGGCCGCGACGGCGCTCCAGCTCAAGGTCTCGGTCAACCCGCTGAATCTCAACGTCGCCGAGGTGGAGGGCGAGGTCACCCTCGCCGAGGCGACCTGCGAGACCCCGAAGGCGCCGAAGACCCCCGAGGAGCCGAAGACCCCCGAGGAGCCGGGCTCCACGGACGGCGGTTCCACGGGCGGCGACGGTGGCACGAGCGGCGGCGACGTGAAGACGCAGACCGGCTCCGACACCGCCCCCACCGAGGCCAACCTCGCCGAGACCGGCGGCAGCTCCACCACCCCGTACATCGCGGGCGGAGCGGCCCTGCTGCTGGCGGTCGGCGCGGGCGCGACGGTGCTGGCCCGCAGGCGTGGCAGCAGCCAGAGCTGATACGCGTGAGGGGGCGGCGTTCGCACCACGAACGCCGCCCCCGCCCCTGCCGGGCCCCTCAGCGCCCCGATCTCGCGGGCAGCGCCTGCACGGCCTGGTCCAGGGCCTGGAGGAAACGATTGGTCGTGGCCCGGTCGCGGACCGCGAGCCGCAGCCACTGCGGCCCCAGCCCCGGGAACGTGTCCCCGCGCCGGGCCGCGAAGCCCAACAGCCGCAACCGCTCCCGAACCTCCGCCGCCCGCTCAAGACGCACCAGGACGAACGGCCCCCGCGCCGCGTCCACCACCTCCACCTCGCTGAACTCGGCCAGCCCGGCGAGCAGATGGGCCCGGTCCACCGTGATCCGGTCCGCCGCCTCGGCCGCCTCCACCAGCGCCCTGGGCTCCATGCACGCCTCCGCCGCCGCCAGCGCCGGCGACGACACCGGCCACAGCGGCTGCGCCTCGGACAGCAGCGCCACGGTCTCCGGAGCCGCCAGGACATAACCGATCCGCAGCCCGGCGAGCCCCCACGTCTTGGTGAGGCTGCGCAGCACCACGAGCCCCGGGACGTCCGTCCGGTCGCACAGCGCCTCGCGCTCACCCGGCACGACGTCCATGAACGCCTCGTCGACCACCAACGTCCGCCCCGGCCGCGCCAACCGCTCCAGCAGCGCCGCCGGGTGCAGCACGGACGTCGGGTTCGTCGGGTTGCCGATCACCACGAGGTCCGCCTCCTCGGGCACCGCCTCCGGATCGAGCCGGAAGCCGTCCTCGGCGCGCAGCAGCACCCGGCCCACCCCGTGCCCGGCCGCCCGCAGAGCCGCCTCCGGCTCCGTGAACTGAGGATGCACCACGACCGGACAACGGGCCGGAAGGGCACGGGCGATCAGGACGAACGCCTCGGCCGCGCCCGCCGTCAGCAACACCCGCTCCACCGGCAGCCCGTGCCGGCCGGCGACCGCGGCACGGGCGGAGGACCCGTCCGGGTAGGAGGCCAGCGAGGTGAGCGACGCGGCTATCCGCTCGCGCAGCCACTCCGGGGGAGTGTGGGTACGGACGTTCACGGCGAGATCGGTCAGATTCTCGCCGCGCACCTCCGCGTCGCCGTGGTGGCGCAGGTCGGGCCCTGCGCTCTCGATGTTCCGCGTGGGGGGATTCATGGCAGCCATGGTGAACGGGTGGGAGCCCGACGTCACCGGTGAGGTGGAAGTTTTCCTCCCGGAAACCTCGAAAGTCCCGGCGACCGCCGGAAACCGGCGGGCCACCGCGCAGGTCGCCATCCCCCTGCCGGTGGCCTTCCCGCCCGGGGCGCGGGTCTTCGGCACCACCAGTTCGTCCGCCTCGATCAGCGCCGCAGCCTCCGCGACCGACGGGGTCCCCACCGCGGCGCCCACCGCGCCCGAGGGGTGCGGCACGCGGACCGCGGCCAGCGCCCCGGCCGGATGGGTCCGCAGCGGCACCCCGAGCCGGGCCGCCGCCCCCACGATCCCCGGCTCCTCCGCCCTGGCGTCGACCGTCGCCACCTCCAGCACGTCCGCCGCGTCCAGCCCCGCCCCGCTCAACACCGCCTCGATCAGGGCGAACACCACATCACCGGGGGCGCCCCGGCGTGCGCCGACCCCCACCACCAGACTGCGAGCCCCGGACTCCGGTCCGGTGCCGACGGATGCTCCGGTCATCGGCGGAGTCCTGCCTTTCAGGTCATACGTCCCGGTGGTGCGGGGGAGGAGGCGGCGGGGCCGTTCCGTATACGGAAACGGGCGGGGGGAGAGGTACGGCGGACGCCGCCGGTAAGGACACCCTGAGATGCGGAGAGAGGCCCCGATCGGCTAGCAAGGCCCCATGGCGGTGTTCGTCGCGCTCGGCGCGTTCCTGATGACTCTGGCCGGCGGCTGGGTCGCACAACGCGTCACCGACCGCCGTCACCTGGTGCTCGGCCTCGCGGGCGGGCTGATGCTCGGCGTGGTCGGACTCGACCTCCTGCCCGAGGCGATCGAGGCGGCGGGCACCCCGGTGTTCGGGGTGCCCGCCGCCCTGCTGCTGTTCGTCGGCGGCTTCCTGGCGGCCCATCTGGTCGAGCGGCTGCTCGCCGGACGCCAGGTGGCACACGGGGCGAGCGGCCACCACGGCGACCGCGTCCCGCAGGTGGGGCTGACGGCGGCCGCAGCGATGGTCGTCCACAGTCTGATGGACGGCATCGCGCTGGGCGCCGCCTTCCAGGTCAGCGGCTCCATGGGCGTGGCCGTCGCGCTGGCGGTGATCAGTCATGACTTCGCCGACGGATTCAACACGTACACCCTCACCAGTCTTTACGGGAACGCCCGACGCAAGGCGCTCCTGATGCTGTTCGCGGCTGCCGCGGCACCGGTCGTGGGCGCCGCGACGACGCTGCTGTTCACCCTTCCGGAGGAACTGCTCGGCGGCTATCTCGGCTTCTTCGGCGGAGCGCTGCTCTACCTGGCCGCTGCGGAGATCCTTCCCGAGGCGCACCACACCCATCCCGCCCGCTCCACCCTTCTCTGCACCATCGGGGGCGTGGGCTTCATCTGGCTGGTCGTCGGCATCGCGGAGTGAGCCACGCGTACGCCCGAGCGCCCCGTCGCGACGGACGCGCCCCCTAGGCAGTGGCCCACCGGGCCCGGACAGTGGCCCACCGGGCCCGGGCGGTGGGTTCACCGCGCCCGGCAGTGCTCGACGAACCGCCGGGCCACCCCGGGCGACGCGGCCCAGTGGGTGTGCAGATAGCTCGCGTGAACGCCCCGCTGGACGTACCCCTCGACCCGCCGCTCCGGCTGGTGCATGCCCCAGGCGGGCGTGGTCCCCGCCCCCGGCTCCAGCACCGTGCGGTGGAACTCGTGACCGCGCATCCGGGTCCCCGCCACCGCCAGCGCACTGTCCGACACCGCCACCGCCTGGCGGTACCCGAGCGTGAGCCGCTCGGACATCCGGGCCTCGGCGTCCAGCACCCCGCACATGGGCTTCCCGTCCAGCTCCCGCGCCAGATACAACAGCCCCGCGCACTCGGCCGCCACCGGGGCGCCGCTCAGGGCCAGTTCCGTCACCGCCCGCCGCAACGGCTCGTTGGCCGACAGCTCGGGGGCGTACATCTCCGGGAACCCGCCGCCGATGACGAGCCCCGCCGTGCCCACCGGCAGCTTCTCGTCCCGCAGCGGGTCGAAGATCACGACCTCCGCACCGGCCGCCGTCAGCAGCTCGGCGTGCTCCGCGTACGCGAAGGTGAACGCCGCCCCGCCGGCCACGGCCACGACGGGCCGCGCCGAACCGGTGACCGCGGCGGGCGTCGGCTTCCACGCGGCGTCCGGCAGGGCCGGCGCGGTCCGGGCCAGCGCCATCAGCGCGTCCAGGTCGCACCCGGCGCGCACCCGATCGCCCATCGCCGCCACGGCGTCCACCGCTTCGGAGCCCCGCTCGGCCACCGGGACCAGCCCCAGATGGCGCGAGGGCGTCGCCACCTGCGTGGCCCGCCGCAGCACGCCCAGGACCGGCAGCCCCGACTCGTCCAACGCGTCCCGCAGCAGCGCCTCGTGCCGGTCGGAGGCCACCTTGTTCAGGATCACCCCGCCGATCCGGACCTCGGGGTCCCAGGAGGCGAACCCGTGCACCAGGGCCGCCACCGAACGGGACTGCGAGGAAGCGTCCACCACCAGCACCACGGGGGCGCGCAGCAGCTTCGCCACCTGCGCGGTGGACGCCAGCTCCCCCTGGCCCGAGGCACCGTCGTACAGCCCCATCACACCCTCGACCACGGCGAGGTCGCACCCCGCCGACCCGTGCGCGAACAGCGGGGCGATCAGGTCCGTCCCGCACATGTACGCGTCGAGATTGCGGCCGGGGCGTCCCGTCGCCAGCGAGTGATAGCCCGGATCGATGTAGTCCGGCCCCACCTTGTGCGGGGAGACGGCGAGCCCGCGCGCGGCGAAGGCGGCCATCAGCCCGGTGGCGACGGTGGTCTTGCCGCTGCCCGAGGCCGGAGCGGCGATGACCAGACGGGGGACCGTCACCACTCGATGCCCCTCTGGCCCTTCTGCCCCGCGTCCATCGGGTGCTTGACCTTCGACATGTCGGTCACCAGGTCGGCGGCCTCGATCAGCTTGTCCGGCGCGTTGCGGCCGGTGATCACCACATGCTGGGTGCCGGGCCGGTTCCGCATCACCTCGACGACCTCGTCGGTGTCGATCCAGCCCCAGTGCATCGGGTACGCGAACTCGTCGAGCACGTACAGCTTGTACGTCTCGGCCGCCAGGTCGCGCTTGACCTGCTCCCAGCCCTCGCGGGCCTTCTCCTCGTTGTCCAGCTGACCGTCGCGCTGGACCCAGGACCAGCCCTCGCCCATCTTGTGCCAGTCGACGGTGCCGCCCTCACCGCTCGCTCCGAGGACCTTCAGCGCGTTCTCCTCGCCGACCTTCCACTTCGCGGACTTCACGAACTGGAACACCCCGATCGGCCAGCCCTGGTTCCAGGCCCGCAACGCGAGCCCGAAGGCGGCCGTCGACTTGCCCTTGCCGATGCCCGTGTGGACGAACAGGAGCGGGCGGTTGCGCCGCTGACGGGTGGTGAGCCCGTCGTCCGGCACCGATGTCGGCTGTCCCTGCGGCATTAAGCGGCCCTCCCGGCTGCGGTGACGTCCTTGACGAGCCCGGCGATCGAGTCGGCCCGCAGCTCGCCGAGCGTGACGGCGGTGCCTCCCAGTTCCCGGGCCAACTCCCCGGCGAGACCGAGGCGTACGTACCCCGACTCGCAGTCCACGACGACGGATGCCGTCCCCTCCGTGCGGTGCAGCCGCCCGGCCCGCCCCGCGAGCGCCACCGGCTCCGGCCCGCCGGTAGCCCGGCCGTCCGTGACCACGACGAGCAGCGGCCGCCGCGACGGATCGCGCAGCCGCTCCACCCGCAGTACGTCATGGGCCTTGAGCAGCCCGGCGGCCAGCGGGGTGCGGCCCCCGGTCGGCAGCGACTCCAGACGGGAGGCGGCCGCGTCCACGGACGAGGTCGGCGGCAGCGCCACCTCCGCCTCCTTGCCCCGGAAGGTGACCAGGCCGACCTTGTCCCGCCGCTGGTAGGCGTCCAGCAGCAGCGACAGCACGGCCCCCTTGACCGCGCTCATCCGCTGCCGGGCCGCCATCGAGCCCGACGCGTCCACGACGAACAGCACGAGGTTGCCCTCACGCCCCTCCCGGGTCGCCTGCCGCAGATCGTCCCGGCGCACCACGAGCCCTCGCCCGGAACGCCCGCGCGCCCGCTGGTGCGGGGCGGCGGCCTGGACGGTCGCGGCCAGGTGCAGCTTGGTCAAAGCCCCCTGCGGGCGGCGCGCGCCGGTCGTACGCCCGTGCTCGGTACGGGCCCGGGAGCGCCGCCCCGCAGCGCCCTCGCCGAGCCCCGGCACGCTGAGCATCTTCGTCCGGAACGGCTCGGCTGACGCCACGGGCCGTTGCTCGGCCCCGGTGGACCGGCCGGGCGCGTCGGGGCTGCCCTCGGGGGCCCCGGACGGCGTGTCGCTGTCGCTGCCGCCCTCACCCTGCGGCGGCGTACGGTCTCCGTCGGCCTGCGGCGGCACACCGCCACCACCGCCACCACCGCCACCACCTCCGTCATCATTCCCGCCGCCGTCGGGATCGGGATCGGGCTGGTCACCGCCGTCGTCGCTCTCCTGCGGACCGGCCTCGTCCAGGGTCCGGTCGAGCGTGTCCTCGTCCAGGCCGGGCGCGTCGAACGGGTTGCGGCGACGCCGGTGGGGGAGCGCGAGGAGAGCGGCCCGCCGCACATCGTCGGCGGTGACCTCCTCACGGCCGGCCCAGGAGGCCAGCGCGGTCGCGGTACGGGCCATCACGATGTCGGCCCGCATCCCGTCGACCTCGAACGCGGCGCAGGTCGCGGCGATCTGCCGCAACACGCCGTCACCGAGCACGACGCGGGGCAGCAGGGCGCGCGCGGCGGCGATGCGCTCCCGCAGGGCGCCCTCCTCCCCGGCCCAGCGCGCGGCGAACCCCTCGGGGTCGTCGTCGTACGCGAGCCTGCGCCGCACGACCTCGACCCGCTCGTCGGTGTCCCGCGAGGCGGCCACCTCGACGGTCAGCCCGAACCGGTCCAGCAACTGCGGCCGCAGCTCGCCCTCTTCCGGGTTCATCGTCCCGACCAGCAGGAACCGTGCCGCATGCCGTACGGAGACGCCCTCGCGCTCGACGTACGAGGCGCCCATGGCCGCCGCGTCCAGCAGCAGGTCCACCAGGTGGTCGTGGAGGAGGTTGACCTCGTCGACGTACAGGATCCCGCGGTGCGCGTCGGCCAGCAGCCCCGGCTCGAACGCCTTCACCCCCTCCGACAGCGCCCGCTCGATGTCCAGCGCCCCCACGAGCCGGTCCTCGGACGCGCCGACGGGCAGCTCCACGGTCCGCGCGGCCCGCGACACACCGGCGGCCTCCGCGTGCGGCCCGTCGGGACACGCCGGATCGGGGGAGACGGGATCACAGGAGAACCGGCACCCCGGCACGACGGAGACCTCCGGCATGAGGGCGGCGAGCGCGCGCACGGCGGTGGACTTGGCGGTCCCCTTCTCGCCCCGCACGAGCACCCCGCCGACAGCCGGACTGACCGCGTTCAGCAACAGCCCGAGCCGCAGGTCGTCCTGCCCGACGATCGCGGTGAAGGGATACGGCGTACTCACTTGGCCTCCTGGTCGACGTCAACAAGATCAAGCTCCGGGGGCGCTGCCTCAGCGGACCCGGCAACATCAAGCCCCTGGGGCTTCCGGGCTTCTTCCAGCGCCTCCGGGCGAGCCATTCCAAGCCCCTGGGGCCTTGCGTCAGCGGACCCGGCGAAATCAAGCCCCTCCGGCGATTGAGGAGCGGGGTCCGGGGCAGCGCCCCGGCTCTCCGGAGCACCCGTGCTCAACGGCGGTGCCCCCGGCGGCACGAACGGCAACCCCGCAGGCGCACCCCCCTCGATCAACCGCCACAACGCGTCCGTGTCCGCGTGCTCCTCCACCAGATCCCCGAGCCGATCCAGCTGCTCCTCCCGCAACACCCCGAAACTCGTGTCCGGCGCCGGCACGAACCGCCGCCCGGCGGCCCGGGCCACCTCCACCAGGAACCGCCGCCGGAACGCGTCGCTCTCCAGCGACCCGTGCCAGTGCGTCCCCCACACCGCCCCCACCCGGCACCCGTCGAGGAACGGCTCCCCGCCCCGCACATCGGCCACCCCGTGGTGGATCTCGTACCCCTCCACCGGCTCGCCCAGCGCCGAACCGACCGGCCGCGCCAGCGTCTTGTCCCGGTCGAAGCGGATGCGCACCGGCAGCAGCCCGAGCCCGTCCACGACACCGGCCCGCGACTCCACCTCGTCCTCGATCCGCTCGCCGAGCACCTGGAACCCGCCGCAGATCCCCAGCACCGGCCGGCCCTCCGCAGCCCTCCGCACCAGAGCGTCCGCGAGACCCCGCTCGCGCAGCCAGGCCAGCGCCTTCACCGTGCCGCGCGTCCCGGGCACGATCACCAGGTCCGCGTCGGCCAGCTCCTCCGCCCGGTCCACGAACCGCACGACGACGCCCGGTTCGGCGGCCAGCGCGTCCACGTCCGTGAAGTTCGACATCAGCGGCACGGCGCAGACCGCCACCCGCAGCACGTCCTCGCCGTGCGGGGGAGCCACGACCGACTCCCGCACCGCACCCCGCAGGGACACCCGCAGGCCGTCCTCCTCGTCGATACCGAGCCCGTGGGCGTAGGGCAGTACCCCGTACGTCCGCCGCCCGGTCAGCCCGTACAGCATGTCCAGGCCCGGCTCCAGCAGTGAGACATCGCCCCGGAACTTGTTCACCAGATACCCCGCGACCAGCGCCTGGTCCTCGGGGCCCAGCAGCGCCGTCGTCCCGAAGAACGACGCGAAGACGCCGCCCCGGTCGATGTCCCCCACCACCAGGACGGGGAACTTCGCGGCCCGCGCGATCCCCATGTTCACGATGTCCGTGCGCCGCAGATTGATCTCGGCCGGGGACCCGGCGCCTTCACAGATCACGGCGTCATAGGTCGACCTCAGCTCCTCCAGACAGTCCGTCACCGTCCCGAGCAACGCCTCCTGCCGCCCCCCGTGGTACCCCCGGGCGCTCATCTCGCCGACCGGCTTGCCCATCAGCACGACCTGGCTGGACCGGTCGCCGCCGGGCTTCAGCAGCACCGGGTTCATCAGGGCCGTCGGCTCCACCCGGGCGGCCTGCGCCTGCATCGCCTGGGCCCGGCCGATCTCCGCGCCCTGTCGGGTCACGAAGGAGTTCAGGGACATGTTCTGGGCCTTGAAGGGCGCGACCTTCACGCCCCGGCGCACCAGCCACCGGCAGATGCCCGCCGTGACGACGCTCTTGCCCGCGTCCGATGTGGTCCCCGCGACCAGCAGCCCGCCGCTCATGCCCGCTCCCGTTCCCGTACCGCGTTCCGTGCCGGACCGTTCATGACCGCCCCCGCCTCCGTCCTGTCGACGACCGTCCCGCGACCACGCGGCCCGCGACCATCCGCCCCGCCACGCACACGCCGAGGGCCAGCGTGCTCACCCGGCGCGACAGCCGTACCGCGCGTTCGATGTCCGTGCCCCGCACATCCCGCCCGGACTCCCCGTTCAGCACCGGCCGGTGCTCGACGCGCCCCGCGTACGCCAGGGTCCCGCCCAGCCGTACGCCGAGCGCCCCCGCGAACGCGGCCTCCACCGGCCCCGCGTTCGGGCTCGGGTGACGCCCCGCGTCCGCCCTCCAGGCACGTACGGCCTCCCGGGGCCGCCCGCCGCCCGCCACGGCCAGCGCGGCCGTCAGCCGGGCACCGGGCCACCCCGCGAGGTCGTCCAGACGGGCCGAGGCCCAGCCGTAACGGCGGTAGCGGGGCGACTTGTGGCCGACCATCGCGTCGAGCGTGTTCACGGCCCGGAAGCCGACGAGCCCCGGCACCCCGCCGATCGCCCCCCACACCAGCGCGCCGACGACGGCGTCCGAGGTGTTCTCGGCGACCGACTCGACGACCGCGCGGGCGATGCCCGGACCGTCCAGGGAGTGCGGATCGCGCCCGCACAGGTGCGGCAGCCGCTCCCGCGCCACCTCCAGATCCCCGGCGGCCAGGGCGCCGCCGATGGCGCGGGCCTCCTGCCCCAGCGACGTACCGCCCATGACGGACCAGGCGGTGGCGGCGGTCAGCGCGACGGCGAGCGCGGGGCGTCCCCGGACGGCGCGCGCGGTCAGCGCGGCCGCCCCCACGGCGCCTCCGGCGCAGACGAGGGTGTGCAGCGCGCCCCGGCCCCGGTCGTCGCGCCACAGCAGGGACTCCACCCGCGCGGCGGCGCGGCCGAATCCGGCGACGGGGTGGCCCCGACGGGGGTCGCCGAGCAGGGCGTCGGCGATCAGCCCGGCCGTGGCGCCGTACGCGAAAACGCGGTCGGCACGCACGGCTCAGCCGGTCGCGGGGAGAGAGGTTCCGGCGAGAGGGCCTGTCGTGGGGGGCACAGGAAGCGGCGCACGGCGGCCGGGCATGGCGTATGTCCTCACTCAGGGTCCGCGCCCTGGTTCGACGTGACCGGCGACGAGAGTCTCCTGGCTTCCGGATCCGCAGTTCCCCCGGCCTTCCAGCCCGCGTGGAGCGGGCCGTGACGTCCGGTGTGGGGGAGTGCTCCCCGGTGACAGTGGCGGGACCGCGCCGGATTCGCACCGGCTTCCTCTGCTGTCGCCGTAAATGGCTCCGGCAGTCCACCACGCCCCGCGAACAGCCGTCAACTCGCTGTTGACCTGCGAGGCTCCACTGTGCGCAGACGCACATCGGGCCGGACACACGAGGGTGTGTCCGGCCCGAAGGAGTGCGGGGTACGGGGTCAGGCGACGATCAGGTAGATCCCGTACGAGACCGCCGCGACGCACAGCGCGAAGCAGGCGTACGCGCCGGTGCGCGCCAGCGCCACCGACCCGCCGGAAGCGCGGCCTCCGGCCGTGGCGGACTGCTTGGAGAGGGCGACGATGCCCAGGGTGAAGAGGCCGACCAGCGCGACGGTGACCACCAGGCTGACACCGAAGACGGAGGCGAGAGCTGCCCAGTCGATTTTCATGCGGATCTGTCCTTACACCTTGGCCGGCGGCCGGGCCGGGTCGTCGGGCGCCGAGGCCGGGGCCGGGATGGTGGTTGCGAGGTCGGCGGCCGGGCCGCCGACGGGCGGCGGCTGGACCGCCGCCATGGCGGCGGTGACGATGCCCTGCGGCTCGCCCTCCCCGTCCGTGTCGTTGACGTTGGTGTGGTCGACCGGCTGGCGGCGCGAGGCCAGCCAGATGGCGAAGGAACCGCCCACGAGCAGGACCGCGGTGACCGTGATGCCCCAGGGACCCTGCTTGGTCAGGAACTCGGCGCCCGCACCGATCAGACCGGCCGCCGGGAGCGTCAGCCCCCAGGCGACGAACATCCGGGTGGCGGTGGACCAGCGGACCACGCCCCCCTTGCGGCCGAGGCCCGCGCCCATGACGGCACCGGAGCAGGACTGGGTGGTGGAGAGCGAGAAGCCGAGGTGCGAGGAGGCCAGGATGACCGTCGCCGCGCTGGTCTGGGCGGCGAAGCCCTGCGGCGGCTGGAGGTCGGTCAGTCCCTTGCCCATCGTGCGGATGATGCGCCAGCCACCGAGGTAGGTGCCGAGCGCGATGGCCACACCGGCGGAGACGATGACCCACAGGGGCGGGTTGGAGCCGGGGGCGAGGACGCCGCCGGTGACCAGGGCCAGCGTGATGATGCCCATCGTCTTCTGGGCGTCGTTGGTGCCGTGGGCCAGCGAGACGAGACCGGCGGAGGCGATCTGTCCGGCCCGGTAGCCCTTGGCCGTCGACTTCAGCTGACCCTCGTCGGTGACGTTCCGGTTGATCCGGTACGTCAGCCGCGTGGCCAGCATCGCGGCGAGGCCGGCGACCAGCGGGGCGGCGATCGCCGGGAGCAGCACCTTCGTGACGACGGTGCCGCCGTTGATCGAGGACCAGCCGGCCGACATGACCGCGGCGCCGATCAGACCGCCGAACAGGGCGTGGGAGGAGCTGGAGGGCAGGCCGACCAGCCAGGTCAGGAGATTCCACAGGATGGCGCCGACGAGCGCCGCGAAGATGACCTCGGTTCTGAGGCCGTCCTCGTTGACAATCCCGCCGGAGATCGTCTTGGCGACCTCCACCGACAGGAACGCGCCGATCAGGTTGAGAACGGCGGACATCGCCACCGCTGTCTTGGGTTTCAGAGCGCCGGTCGAGATGGTCGTCGCCATCGCGTTGGCAGTGTCGTGGAAACCGTTCGTGAAATCGAACACGAGAGCTGTCACGACCACAATCGCAAGCAGCAGCGTGATGTGTTCCATTTACCCAGGCAATCGTTCGACGTCAGTGGCACGTGGACCGTAGGCAACCTGGATGAACGGAAGATGAACTGGGCAGGGCGTTGCGGTGACCCCAAACGGAGTGGGTCGCCTCCGCTTGTGCGCGGGAGGGGCTGCGCGGTGCCTGTGAGGCGGGGTGTGGTCTGCCCTTTGCCTCCGTTTGGCGAACATTTTGAACGGCTGTTCGGCACTCGGAAGAGACCTCCGTCACCTCCCATGTGACGTTCCGGTTGCGCCTCTTGACCCCTACGCTCGCCCCATGAGCGAGCAGTACCCGGAATCCATCGGCAGGACCTGGCTGGACGTCGTCGCGACCGCCCGTCGCAGCGCGGCGGACGGCCTGGTCGTCGGCACCTCGGGCAATGTGTCGGCACGCGTCGGCGACCTGGTCCTGGTCACGCCCAGCGGGGTGCCCTACGACCGGCTCGGCCCCCGGGACGCGGTCGGAGTCGATCTGGAAGGCCGCCAGGTCCTCGGGGACCTCGGGCCGACCAGCGAACTCCCCCTCCACCTGGCCGTCTACCGCTCCACCGACGCCGCCGCGGTGGTCCACACCCACGCCGTGCACGCCACGGCCGTCTCCACCCTCGTCACCGAGGTGCCGCTCGTCCACTACGCCGCCGCCATCCTCGGCGGCCCCGTCCGCACCGCCGCCTACGCCCGCTACGGCACCCCGGAACTGGCCGAGGCCATGCTCGGGGCCCTGGAGGACCGCACCGGCTGTCTGCTCGCCAACCACGGCACCGTCACCTACGGCGACACGCTCGACCAGGCCTACGAGCGCACCGCCCAACTGGAGTGGCTCTGCCGCCTCTGGCTCACCGCGAGCTCCGTGCCCGGCCGCACCCCGGCCCTGCTCGACGCGGCCCAGCTGGACGAGGTGACGGAAGCGCTCAAGGGATACGGCCAGCCCGGCTGACCCGAGCGCCGCGCCCGCCCCCGGCACCCTCGCGAACCACCGGAGCCCGGGCCACAGCTCCGGCCCGGTCCCGGACGGCCCCGGCCCGCGTCCGCCCCGGTCCGGCCCCGGCCCGCGTCCGCCCCGGACGGCCCCGCCCGCTGGCAGCCCGCCTCCCGCCCCACGACACTGGAGCGGTGCGCCCGGTAACCGCGACGGCAACGGCCGTCACCACGATCCTCGGCGTCGGTGCGACAGCGGTCGCCGCCGGCCGGTACGCCAGCGGCGTCGCCCTCAAAGCGGCGCCCGGACGTCCCCTCCCCGCCGACCGCAGACTCACCGTGCACGCCACGGCGGCCGGTCAGGTCACCCTGACCCGGTCCTTCTCGGCGCTCAGGCCCGGCACCTACGGCCTGTCCGGACCCGGCGTCCACGCGGTCGTCGGGCCCGTCGTCGAAGGTGCCTCCCAGGCCGCCGACACCGTCGTCCGCAGGCTGGAGAGCGTCGGCCGGGGGCTCCTCGAACCGGGTGCGAAAGTGCGGCTCACCCCCGCGCTGTACGACGGTGACCCGAGCGTCGACCTCGGCCTGGACCACCAGGAGGTCGAGATCCCCGGCGAGCTGGGAACCCTGCCCGCCTGGTACGTCCCCGGCGCCCGCGACACCTGGGTCATCACCGTCCACGGCCTCGGCACCACCCGGGCCCACCCCATGAACCTGATGGGCTTCCTGCACGAACAGAGCTTCCCCGTGCTCGACCTCGCCCACCGGGGCGACCCCGGAGCCCCCCGCCCCGCGGACGGCCTCGGCCACTTCGGCGCCTCCGAGTGGCGCGACCTCGACGCCGCCCTCCGCTGGGCCCTGCGCCACGGGGCCCGCAACGTGATCGTCCACGGCTGGTCCACCGGCGCCACCATGGCCCTGTACGCCGCGGTCGAGTCCCCGCTCCGCGACCGGATCAGCGGCCTCGTCCTCGACTCCCCGGTGCTGGACTGGGCGGTCACCCTGCGCGCCCTGGCCGCGGCCCGCGGCGTCCCGGCCGCCCTGCTGCCGCTCGCCGTCCGCGCCGCCCAGGGCAGGACCGGGATGAACGCCGCCCCGCTGCTGGAGACCTCGGCGCCCGCCTCCCTGCGCACCCCGACCCTGATCCTGCACGGCCCGGACGACACCATCGCCCCCTGGGGCGCCTCCCGCGAGCTCGCCGCCCGCCGCCCGGACGTGGTCAGCCTCCACGCCGTACCGCAGGCTCCGCATGCGTCGATGTGGAACGCCGGCCCGGCCCGCTACGAAGAGACCCTGCGACGCTTCCTCACGCCCCTGATGTGAGCCGATGGGGTGAACTCTCCCGCTTGCCGCCGCACCGGGGGAACCTTTCCCGTACCGGTGAAACGCCTTCCGTTTGGGCTTTCGGGCCGTCAGGGGCAAGACTGCTCCCGTGACGTCCCGTACTCCGCGCGACTCCAGGCTGCGACTTGTCCGCCCGCGACCCCTCGCCACCGCCCGCAAGGCCGTGACGACCCGGCGTACCAGGCCGGCTCCCCGGCCCCCCGAGGGCACCCCGCCCCGGACGGAACTGGCACGCCAGGCCAGGGCGGTACTCGCCGACGCCGTACGCATCGCCCACTGGGCGGCGGGCACGCCGGGGCCGGGCACCGCCGCCCCGCTCGCGGCCCACGCCCTCGAACGGGCGGCCACCGCCCTGGAGCTCTCCCCGGCGCAGGTCCGCGCCGGCTGGGACCGGGCCCGGCTGGCCGGACTGATCGAGCTGCACGGCGACACCGCCCGCCCCGGCTGGCGGCTGCGCGCCTGGGACCGGGACGACTCCGCCGTCCTGCGCGGCTGGGTGGCGCTCTTCGACGCCTGGTCGCTCGTCCACGCCGCACCCGCGGACATCGAGGCGGGGGCGGTCGCCGAAGCCGTCGAGGCCGTGCCCCAGGTGCTCTCCCTCCTCCAGCTCTCCGCGGGTCCCGTCACCGTCCCCGCCCTGCTGGACCTCCTCGGCCAGCGCGTCGCCGAACTCCAGGAGGAGCGCTGCGAAGTGCCCCTGGGACCCGGCAGAACCGCGCCCGCCGCCCCGGCGGAGACCCCCGCCCGGGCAGCGGCGGCCGAGAACGGCGCCGGACCCGCCCGGAGCGCCGACCTCAACGCCCTGCTGCTCGACTGGGCCCTGGAGGGCCTCGCCGCCGTCGGGGCGCTG
The DNA here is from genome assembly GCF_044768525.1 of Streptomyces sp. NPDC091287. Taxonomy (NCBI): domain Bacteria; kingdom Bacillati; phylum Actinomycetota; class Actinomycetes; order Kitasatosporales; family Streptomycetaceae; genus Streptomyces; species Streptomyces sp. NPDC091287. Next base: position 55,206 of record NZ_JBIVUV010000028.1, on the reverse strand, counting down.
ACGCTCGGCAAAGGGCACGCCACCCTCACCCCGCTCGGCAACTGGGCGGTCTGGGTCAAGCTGGAACAGATCTGCGTCGCCGCCCAGAGCCCGGCCGGGAACATCGAGCAGTCCGCCGCCGACATGCTCCTCGGCTGCGCCCGGCTCACCCCGGGCCCGGCCCGCGCCGAATACCGCGCCTGGCTCGCCGCCCGCACCGTCGGCAGCGCCGTCGCCGAACTGCTGGCCGTCGCCCGGGGCGAGGACGCGCTGCTGCGCGGACTGGCCTTCGAGGCGCTGAGAGTCGTCGGCGCCCCCGCCGAACCCGAGGTCCGCGCCGTGCTCGCCGAACCGTCGCTGCGGCCCTACGCGCTGCTCTGGCTCGCCGAGTACGAGGGCAACGACCCGGACGACGCCCAGGACGTCCTCAGCCGCGAGGAGGCCACCTGGCTCTGGGTCGACACCGCGGCAGCCGTCGCCGACCACGGCGAGACCGGGCTGCTGGTGCGCCACCTCGACTCCGCCGTCCAGGGCACCGTCCCGGCCCTGCTCGACGAGGTCAGGGCCGTCGGCCATCCGCGCACCGTCCAGGTCCTGGTCGCCCTGGCCGCGGCCCACCCGGACCCGGCCCTGGCCAAGGCGGTCCGCCGGGCCGCCTTCCAGGTGCACACCGGAGGAGCCTGACCCGGGGCCCCGGGCGACCCCGGGGCGCCGCGCGCAAGCCCGACCGCCGCCGCCGGGGTCCGCTCAGCCCGCTCAGCCGGACCCCGGGGCGTACGTCCCGAAGCTCCACACGTTGCCCTCGGCGTCCCGCGCCATGTAGTCCCGGGAGCCGTAGTCCTGGTCGGTCGGCTCCATGAGGATCTCCACGCCGAACTCCTTGGCGCGGGCGTAGTGCTCGTCCACCTCGTCCACCACCACGTACACCCCCGCCGGGCCCGCACCCGTCATCGCCTGCGCGAACAGTCCCTCGCGCCCCTTGGAGCCGAGCATCACCCTGCCGTTGCCGCAGGACAGCTCGGCGTGCAGCACACTGCCGTTCTCCCCTTCGTAGACCGCCTCCTCGGTGAAGCCGAGGCCCTGCGTCAGCGTCCTGATCGCGGCCTTCGCGTCGTCGTACAGGATCGTCGGGTAGATCGTGGGAACGCCGCTCGCCCCGCCTGTCATCGCACTCACCTCTCCCGGTGTCGCGTCTGCCGTCCGGACCACCCTGATGTGATCTGTGTCTCAGTCTTCCACCGGGCACTGACAATGCCCTCCCGGGAAGCGTTCCCGCAGCTCGGGCGGGTCCGGCTCAGGAGAAGGTGTCGCACCGCGCCATGTCGCCCGTGCGGAACCCGGTGGAGAACCACTGCTGCCGCTGCGCGGCCGAACCGTGCGTCCACGACTCCGGGGTGACCCGGCCCTGGTACCTCTCCTGGATCCGGTCGTCGCCGACCGCCGCCGCCGCGTCCAGCCCGTCCCGGACGTCCGCCCGGGTCAGCTCCGTGATCAGCGGCCGGCCCGTCGACTCGTCCGGCGTCGTCGTGGCGTGGTGCGCCCAGACCCCGGCGTAGCAGTCGGCCTGCAACTCCACCTTCACCGCGTTGCTGTTCTCGCCCTGCCGCCCGTCCTGCGACCGGGCCAGCGTGCCCAGCTGGTTCTGCACGTGGTGGCCGTACTCGTGCGCCACGACGTACGCCTGGGCGAACGGCCCGCCGCTGGAGCCGAACTTCGTCCGCAGGTCGTCGAAGAACCCCAGGTCCAGATAGACCTTCCGGTCGCCGGGGCAGTAGAACGGCCCGACCGCCGAGGTGGCGACCCCGCACGCGGTGCCGACCCGCTGGCTGAACAGGACCGTCGGGGCGGCCGAGTAGTCCGCGTCGCGCCGTTCGAACTCCTGACGCCAGAAGTCCTGCACGCTGTTGACCACCGCCACCGTCCGGCAGTCCTCCCGGCTGTTCGCGTCCTGCCCCTTCAGGCAGCTCTCCTGCACCTGCCCGGCCGACGACGAGGTCGCCGCGGGGTCCGCACCGTCCGAGGTGAGCCCGAGCTGATCGGGCCCGACGCCGAAGAGCAGGCCCAGGATCAGGGCGATCACCCCGGCGATGCCGCCGCCCACGGTGGCCTTCCCGCCCGGGACCCGGCTGCCGCGGACATCCTGGACCTCGGAGGTGTCCAGATCGGCGTCGTCGTCGAACTGCACGGTCGCACCACCCTCGGGCTCGGGTGGGCGACGAGGTGCCGCCCTGCGCCGAGTATCGGCCGGTTCGTCCCGACGGGCACGCGGAAAAGAAGTTGCGTACCGCCAGTAGAATGGGCCGTATGGCCTTCCTCCTTGTGCATTAGCGGCGTCGAGAGACCTCCGCCCTCGTCCCTCCGCCGTCCATACTGCCCTGGAGTTTTTCCGTGATCACCGCTTCCGGCATCGAGCTGCGCGCCGGCGCCCGCATCCTCATCGAATCCGCTTCCTTCCGTATCGCCAAGGGCGACCGCATCGGCCTCGTCGGCCGCAACGGAGCGGGCAAGACCACCCTCACCAAGTGCCTCGCGGGCGAGGGCACCCCCGCCGGGGGCACCATCACCAAGTCCGGCGAGGTGGGCTACCTCCCGCAGGACCCGCGCACCGGCGACCTCGACATCCTCGCCCGGGACCGCATCCTCTCCGCCCGCGGTCTCGACACGATCCTGCGCAAGATGCGCGAGAACGAGGACCGGATGGCAAACGGGCAGGGCGCCACCCGCGAGAAGGCGATGAAGAAGTACGAGCGTCTGGAGACGGAGTTCCTCACCAAGGGCGGGTACGCCGCCGAGGCCGAGGCCGCCACCATCGCCGCCGCGCTCAGCCTGCCCGACCGGGTCCTCGGCCAGCCGCTGCACACGCTCTCCGGTGGTCAGCGCCGCCGCGTCGAGCTGGCCCGGATCCTCTTCTCGGACGCCGACACCCTGCTCCTGGACGAGCCGACCAACCACCTCGACGCCGACTCCATCGTCTGGCTGCGTGACTACCTCAAGTCCTACCGCGGCGGCTTCATCGTGATCTCCCACGATGTCGACCTGGTCGAGACGGTCGTCAACAAGGTGTTCTACCTCGACGCCAACCGCGCCCAGATCGACGTCTACAACATGGGCTGGAAGCTCTACCAGCAGCAGCGCGAGGCCGACGAGAAGCGCCGCAAGCGCGAGCGCCAGAACGCCGAGAAGAAGGCCGCGACCCTCAACGCGCAGGCCGACAAGATGCGCGCCAAGGCCACCAAGACGGTCGCCGCCCAGAACATGGCCAAGCGCGCCGACCGGCTGCTATCGGGCCTGGAGGCCGTCCGAGTCTCGGACAAGGTCGCCAAGCTGCGCTTCCCCGACCCCTCGCCCTGCGGCAAGACCCCGCTGATGGCGGAGGGCCTCTCCAAGTCGTACGGCTCGCTGGAGATCTTCACCGACGTCGACCTCGCCATCGACAAGGGCTCCCGCGTCGTCATCCTCGGCCTCAACGGCGCCGGCAAGACCACGCTGCTCCGCCTGCTCGGCGGTGCCGAGAAGCCCGACACCGGCGAGATCATCGAGGGACACGGACTCAAGCTCGGGTACTACGCCCAGGAGCACGAGACCCTCGACCCGGAGCGCACGGTCCTGGAGAACATGCGCTCCGCCGCACCCGACCTCGACCTCGTGGCCGTCCGCAAGACGCTCGGCTCCTTCCTCTTCTCCGGCGACGACGTCGACAAGCCCGCGGGCGTGCTCTCCGGTGGCGAGAAGACCCGGCTCGCCCTCGCGACCCTGGTCGTCTCCTCCGCCAATGTGCTCCTGCTCGACGAGCCGACGAACAACCTCGACCCCGCCAGCCGCGAGGAGATCCTCGGCGCGCTGCGCACCTACAAGGGCGCGGTCGTCCTCGTCACCCACGACGAGGGCGCCGTCGAGGCGCTCCAGCCGGAGCGGATCATCCTGCTCCCGGACGGCGTCGAGGACCTCTGGGGAGCGGACTACCGCGACCTCGTCGCCCTCGCCTGATCCACCGGGGATAGATCATTCGGCCTACGCGTGATCCATCATCTGCGTGAGGACGTCTCGTACTCCGGTGGTGCGCCCGGCGCTCACCCGTCGCGCGCCCCATTTCCGGCCACTCTTCCCCGTACGGCCCTGACCTGGCTGTTCTCTTGCCGGTCCGGGCCGTACGCCCTCGCGCGCCTTGGGGAATCGGGGATTCCGCTCGTGCCGATGCGCTTCGCGCCCGGGAAACCGCTCGCACCGACCTTGCCGAATGGGTGGCCAGGAGGCGCGGGAGGGGTGATCATGAGAGTCCAGAGCGCACTTCCCATGAGGAGGCACGGGTGGCCGAGACTCTGAAGAAGGGCAGCCGGGTAACCGGCGCCGCGCGTGACAAGCTCGCGGCAGACCTGAAGAAGAAGTACGACTCCGGTGCGAGCATCCGGGCGCTGGCCGAGGAAACCGGCCGCTCCTACGGGTTCGTCCACCGGATGCTCAGTGAATCCGGAGTGACGCTGCGAGGACGCGGCGGCGCGACACGGGGCAAGAAGGCCGCTTCGGCCTGAGGCCTCTGCGTTTTCGGTGTCTTCGGCGTCCTTCGGTCCCAACGGAATTCGGGGTGACCACCCGGCTGACCGCAAGGTCGTCCGGGTGGTTACTGTTCAGTCACTTCATACCGAGTGCTGACTGCACCCCATCCGGAGGCGCCCCATGACCTCGCTCGACACTGTGCTCGACAAGGACGGCGTACGGCTCACCGTCGACGACGCCGTTGCCACGGTGACGCTCACCAACCCGGCCAAGCGCAACGCTCAGTCTCCCGCTCTGTGGCGGGCGTTGACCGAGGCCGGAAGGGCGCTGCCCGGCACGGTGCGGGTCGTGGTGCTCCGCGGCGAGGGCATGTCCTTCTCCGCGGGCCTCGACCGGCAGGCCTTCACTCCCGAGGGCTTCGACGGCGAGCCGTCGTTCCTCGACATGGCGCGCGGCCCGGAGGCCGAGCTCGACGCGATCATCGCCGAGTACCAGGAGGCGTTCACCTGGTGGCGCCGCAACGACCTGGTGTCGATCGCGGCGGTCCAGGGCCACGCCATCGGCGCCGGCTTCCAGCTCGCCCTCGCGTGCGATCTGCGGATCGTCGCCGAGGACGTGCAGTTCGCCATGCGCGAGACCAGCCTCGGCCTCGTTCCCGACCTCACGGGCACCCACCCCCTGGTGCACCTCGTGGGGTATGCCCGCGCGCTCGAAATCTGCGCCACCGGCCGCTTCGTGCACGCCGAGGAGGCCGAGCGCACCGGCCTCGCCAACCTCGTGGTCCCCGCCGACCAGCTCGACGCGGCCGCCCGCGACCTGGCCGGGGCCCTGGTCGCGGCGCCGCGTGACGCCGTCGTCGAGACCAAGGCCCTCCTCGTCGGCGCGCTCTCGCGCGACTACCAGGAGCAGCGCGTCGCCGAGCGGGCCGCCCAGGGCCGCCGGCTCCGCGACCTGGCGGGCATCACCGACTGACCACGTCCGTGACCAGCACCGACACCGGCAGCCGCTCCTCTGCGGCCGCCGCCACCGCCGTGCGCACGGACCGGGCGACATCCAGCGCCCGGTGGTCCCCGGCCGTCGCCACCTCGACCCGCACATGGTCGTGGGCGGTGTGCACCGGCCCGCCCAGGACCCGGGTCAGCGACACGACCCCCGGCACCCCGGCGGCAGCCGTCGCCACCGGTCCCTCGGGCTTCGCGCCCGGGGCCGGCGGCACCGTCTGCGCGGCCGTCACCTGATCGGTCGCACCGCCCTCCAGCAATGCCGTGACCGTCAGGTCCACCTCGGCGATCTCCAGACCCAGCCGGGCGGCGGCGGCCGTGAGCAGCGCCGCGCGCAGGGCCGCCGCGGTGTCGGGCAGCGGCCGGTCGGGGGTGGTGGAGAACTCCGCCTCCATCCGCAGCGGTCCCGGCGGCAATGCGCTCGGCGGAGCCGGGGGCGGTGCCGGGTCCGCCGGGTCCCGTGACGCGTCGGGGCCGCCCCCGGCCACAGCCGCCTCCAGGGCCTCCTCCGTCGGACCGATCCGCAACTTTCCCACCACCGTCCCGGGGAGGGCGGCCGCCTCGCGCAGCACCGACGCGGCGGCCGTCTCCGCGATCCACGCGCCGTCCGCGGGACCGCCCAGCGGCAGCAGCCTGCCCAGCCCCAGCCGTTGCCGTACCGAAGCGGTCCATCCGTCGACCCTCTGCGGGCCCCGTGCCGTCGTCATCACCCCAGACTGCCGTATCCACGACGCGGGATGGGGAAAGCGCACTTAACGTGGGCAAGGAAGTCCAAACCAGTCCCGAAGGGAAGACCGGCGATGACTGAGAGCTCCCAGCGCAACAACCCCGACAGCGGCTCGGGCGGCAAGAACCTCGGCAGGCGCGGCGGCGGCGACCCGGGCACCCGGGGCCGTACCACCATCGCCGACGGCGTCGTCGAGAAGATCGCCGGGATGGCGGCACGCGACGTGGCCGGCGTCCACGCGATGGGCAGCGGCCTGTCGAGGACGTTCGGCGCTGTCCGCGACCGGGTCCCCGGCGGCGGCAAGTCCGTCACCCGCGGTGTGAAGGCGGAGGTCGGCGAGTCCCAGGCGGCCCTCGACCTGGAGATCGTCGTCGAATACGGCGTGTCCATCTCCGACGTGGCCCGCGACGTGCGTGAGAACGTCGTCGCCGCCGTGGAGCGCATGACCGGACTCGAAGTCGTCGAGGTCAACATCGCGGTCAGCGACGTCAAGCTGCCCGACGAGGAGGACGACGAGGACGAGTCCGAACAGCGGGTCCAGTAGCCCTTCCGCATCTCCGTCGCACGCCAGTTGAGGAGAGAAACACGATGAGCATGGCTGTCGCCGGTCTGTTGGCCGGCATGGCGCTCGGGTTCGCCGGGTATTTCGGCGGGTTCGGAGCCTTCGTACTGGTGGCCGCGCTGGGCGCGGTCGGCTTCATCGCCGGCCGCTTCCTGGACGGCGACCTGGAACCCGGCGACTTCTTCCGGAGTCGCGAGCGCGGCGACCGGCGACGGTGACGGCGGTGACCGGCCGGGTCGCCGCCGCCGAACGGGGCGAGACCCGGATCGCCGACCGCGTCGTCGCCAAGATCGCCGCCCAGGCGGCGAAGGAGGCGATCGGCGAACCGCCCGCTGACGGGGCGTCGCCGCGTGCCACGGTCACCGTGCACCGCGACGCCGCCCGGGTCCGCGTCAGCCTGGAGCTCGGCTACCCCAGCGACATCGGCCGCCAGTGCGGCGCCGTACGCCGCCGGGTCGCCCAGCGGGTCAAGGCACTGGCAGGCATGGAGGTGCCCGAGGTGGCCGTGCAGGTCGAACGGCTGCACCCCGCCGGAGCGAGCGCCGCCGCACAGGGGAGGATCCGATGACCGAACCCGGTGAACCGACCGGCTCCACCCGGCGGATGCCCACCGTGGGACAGGGCGACGGCGACACGATCCGGCAGGCCCCGGACACGACGGCCGACGCCCGCGAACCGGTCCCCACCCTGGAACAGGGCGACGGCACCGCCGGCCGCTTCTGGTCCGCCCGCCGTGTCCCGGCCGCCCTGCTGGCCCTCGTACTCCTGGGCGGGGCCGGGCTGCTGCTCTACGACATCGCCGCCGTACGGGCCGACCACCCGGCCATGCGGTGGCGTCGCTCCCTCGCCGACGGACTGGCCGAACAGCGGCTGGACGACGTCGCGGTGCTCATCGGCGCCGGGGTGGCGGCGTTGATCGGCCTCTGGCTGATCCTCCTCGCCCTCACCCCCGGACTGCGCGACCTGCTGCCGATGCGTCGCGACCGCGCCGACGTCCGGGCCGGACTCGACCGCACCGCTGCCGCACTGGTCCTGCGGGACCGGTCCGTGGAGGTGTCCGGCGTGCAGTCCGTGCGGGTCAGGATGGGACGGCGGAAGGCGAAGGTGCGCGCGCTCTCCCACTTCCGGGACCTCGACGACGTGCGGACCGACCTGGACGCCGTGCTGGAGAAGGCCGTCCGGGAACTGGGCCTGGCACGTCCGCCGGCCCTCTCCGTCCAGGTGCACCGACCGGCGAAGAAAGGATGAGCCGCATGCGCTCCACCGTGAACCGGGTCCTGCTGGCCCTGGCCGGGCTGGTGCTGGTCGTCGTCGGCGGAGCGGTGCTCGCCGCCGGCCTCGGCGCCTCCGTGCCGTCCTGGTGGCCCTGGGACGGCAAGACCGACGTGCTGCTGAGCACGGCCGACCGGCAGCGCTGGCGCGACGACGGCTGGTGGTGGCCGACGGTGATCGCCGTCCTCGCCGTCCTCGTGATCCTCGCCCTGTGGTGGTTCCTCGCCCAGCTCCGCCGCGGCCGGCTCGCCGACGTACTGGTGGACAGTGGCGACGGCGAAGGGGCACAGCTGCGGGGCCGCGCCTTGGAGGGCGTCCTCGCCGGGGAGGCGGAAGCACTGGACGGAGTGGCCCGCGCCCAGGCGATGCTGACCGGCCGCCGCACCGCGCCCCGGGCCCGGGTCCGCCTGCTGATGGAACCGCACGCCGCGCCCCTGGGGACGCTGAACGCGGTCGCCGACGGGGCGCTGACGCACGCACGCGACTCGGCCGGTCTGGACGGACTTCCCGCCGAGGTGCGCCTCAGGGCCGTCAAGCACCGCGCGGAGCGGGTGTCCTGACGGCCCTGAGGGCACCTGGGGAGCGGTGGGGCGGGTCAGAAGCCGTGCCGTGCTCCGCCGTCGACCGGGACCATGATTCCCGTCAGGTACGAGGCGGCGGGGGAGAGCAGGAAGGCCGCGGTCTTCCCGAACTCCTCGGGCGTCCCGTAGCGCCGCAGCGGAATCCGCGCCTCGTTCGCGGTGCGGGCGGCCTCCGCGTCGCCGGACAGGGCGTCCAGTTCGCGGACCCGGTCGGTGTCGATCCGGGACGGCAGCACGCCCACCACCCGGACGCCGCGCGGGCCCAGCTCGTCGGCAAGCGACTTGGCGAAACCGGCGAGACCGGGGCGCAGCCCGTTGGAGATGGTCAGCCCGGCGATCGGCTCATGGACCGATCCGGAGAGCACGAAGCCGATCACGCCGCCCTCGCCGAGCGCGGCCGCGGCCGTCCGGGCGAGACGTACCGCTCCCAGGAACACCGTCTCGAACGCCGTCTGCCACTGGTCGTCCGTGTTGTCCGCGAGGAAGCCGGGGGCGGGTCCGCCGACGCTGATGAGGATGCCGTCGAGCCGTCCGAAGCGTTCCCGCGCCGTGTCCACCAGGCGCTGAGCGGCGCTCGGGTCGGCGTTGTCGGCGGCGAGCCCGACCGCGTCCGGGCCCAGCTCGGCGGCGGCCTCCGCGACGGACTTCTCGTCCCGGCCGGTGATGATCAGTTTCGCGCCGTCGGCGGCCAAGGAGCGGGCCGTGGCGTTGCCGAGGCCCCGGGTCGCTCCGGTGACGATGTAGACGCGGTCCTTCAGTCCAAGATCCATGGCCCTATCCTGCCGGGTCCTCCCCGGCCAGGTCGACAGCGGAGTTCACCAGTCCGATATGGCTGAAGGCCTGCGGGAAGTTGCCCAGCTGCCGCCCCGCCGCCACGCCGTACTCCTCGGCCAGCAGGCCCACGTCGTTGCGCAGCTCCAGCAGATGCTCGAACAGCTCCCGCGCCTCGTCCGGCCTGCCGATCCGCTGCAACGCGTCCACCAGCCAGAACGAGCAGGCGAGGAAGGCTCCCTCGTCGCCCGGCAGTCCGTCCACGGAGGCGCCCTGGGTGCTGTAGCGACGGACCAGCCCGTCGCTGCCCAGCTCGGCGCGGACCGCGTCCACCGTGCCGATCACCCGCGGGTCGTCCGGCGGCAGGAACCCGGTCCGCACGATGAGCAGCGTCGAGGCGTCCAGCTCCCGTGACCCGTAGGACTGGGTGAAGGTGTTCCGCTCGGGGTCGTACCCCTTCTCGCAGACCTCGGCGTGCACGGCGTCCCGCATCGCCCGCCAGCGGTCGGCGTCGCCGGGCAGTTCGGGATTCTCCTCCAGCGAGCGCACCGCCCGGTCGGCGGCGACCCAGGCCATCACCTTGGAGTGCACGAAGTGCCGCCGGGGGCCGCGGATCTCCCACAGCCCCTCGTCCGGCTCGCGCCAGGTCGACTCCAGGAAGCCGAGCAGGCTGAGCTGGAGGTTCCAGGCGTGCGGCTTGTCGCCGAGACCGGCGACGCGGGCGAGCCGGAGCGCGTCGATGACCTCGCCGTACACATCGAGCTGACGCTGACGGACCGCCGCGTTGCCGGTGCGCACCGGCCGGGAGTGCTCGTACCCGGCGAGCCAGGGCAGCTCCGTCTCGGGCAGCCGCCGCTCGCCCGCCAGCCCGTACATGATCTGGAGGTCGGCCGGGTCCCCGGCGACGGCCCGCAGCAGCCAGTCGCGCCATGCCTCCGCCTCCTCCAGATAACCGGCCGAGACCATCGCCCCGAGCGTCAGCGTGGCGTCCCGCAGCCAGCAGTAGCGGTAGTCCCAGTTCCGTACGCCGCCGATCTCCTCCGGCAGGGAGGTGGTCGGGGCCGCCACGATGCCGCCCGTCGGGCCGTACGTCAGCGCCTTCAGGGTGATCAGGGAGCGCAGCACGGCATCGCGGTAGGGGCCTTCGTAGGTGCAGCGGTCGGTCCACTTCGCCCAGTCGTGGAGGGCGTGCTTCAGCGCCTTGCGCGGGTCGATCAGCTTCGGTCGCGGCGAGTGCGAGGGGTGCCAGGTCAGCACGAACGCCACGCTCTCGCCCTCGGCGACGGTGAACGAGGAGCAGGTGCTGAACTGCTGGCCCCACGTCTTGACCGGCGGTTCGCTGCGCAGCCATACGGAGTCGGGGCCGGCGACCGCCACCCGGTGGCCGTGCGAACGCCGCACCCAGGGCACCACCGAACCGAAGTCGAAGCGCAGCCGCAGCACCGAACTCATGTCGACGGTGCCGCTGACGCCCTCGACGATCCGCATCAGGTCCGGCGACTTGTCGCGCTGCGGCATGAAGTCGATGACCTTCACCGTGCCGCTCCGCGTCTCCCAGTACGTCTCCAGGACCAGGGAGTCACCCGCGTACCCGCGCCGGGTGCAGGTGTCCGAGGTGTTGGCCCCCTTGGGCGCGATGCGCCAGTGGCCGTTCTCCTCGGTGCCGAGCAGGGCGGCGAAGCAGGCGCCGGAGTCGAAGCGGGGCAGGCAGAGCCAGTCGACGGAACCGTTCCTGCCGACGAGTGCGGCGGTCTGGAGATCGCCGATCAGGGCGTAGTCCTCGATGCGTGGGGTCACGCCAGGCGTTTTCCCGAACCGGGCCCTTGTCAACCAGCCATCAGGCCCGAGGGTTTGCCGGAGGCCTCAGGCGCTCGCCGGTTCGGGCTGTTCGGGGGCGTCGGCCGTCGCGTTCTCGGCCGCGGCCTGCTCGCGGTCGCGCTTCTCACGGCGTACGAGAATGATCCAGCCGACCGGGACGGCGGCGACGAACAGCCACCACTGGACGGCGTAGGCCATGTGCGGGCCGATCGAGCTGTCGTCGGGCGAGGCGATCTGCTCGGGCAGATCACCCGTCGGCCGGGGGGCGGTCTGCTCGATGTATCCGCCGAGGACCGTCCGGGAGAGCAGCTGGGACTGCTGGTCGCTGTTGATCAGCATCACCTGCCGGTCCGGCAGTCCCGCCAGGTCCTTGATGCCGCTGCTGCCGGTCGTCTCGTCCGCCTTGAGGCGGCCGGCGACGGTCACTTCGCCCCGGGGCGCGGGCGGCACGTCGGGGAAGGAGGTCTGGTTCGGCGCGGCCGGGACCCAGCCGCGGTTGACCAGGACGGTGCCGCCGCCCTTGAGGTCCAGCGGGGTCAGGACATGGACGCCGATGCGGTCGTCGTCCGAGGTCCGGCGGCGGACGACCACCTCGTGCTCCGTGTCGAACGTCCCCGTCGCGGTGACCGCCCGCCAGTAGTCCGAGCGCGGGACGGTGTGCCCGGGAGAGGTGAGCTCGGAGACCGGGACCGGCCGCGCGTCGAGGTTCCGCGAGATCAGCCCGTTCTGCTCGACCCGGTGCTCGTGCCGGTGGAACTGCCAGAAACCCAGCTCGATCATCGTCGGGATCAGCACGAGGCCGAGCAGGGTGAGGATCACCCACTGCCGGGTCAACAGGAAGCGGTACACCCCATGACCGTACAACCGGGGTCATGGGGTGCGGCACTCAGGGGTGGTGCCGGAGCGGTCCGCCGGCGGGGTGTTCCGTCAGACTTTGTCCACGATGCCCGCCCTTCCTTCGGCGCGGGCGCAGTGGGCGCCGCAGTACCAGTGCCCGTCGGCCTCGACGCCCTGCCCGATCACCTGGACCCGGCAGTGCTCGCAGATCGGCGCCATGCGGTGGATGGCGCAGGAGAAGCAGTCGAAGACGTGCACCGCGCCCTGCGCGTGCACCTCGAAGGACATGCCGTAGTCGTTTCCGCAAACCTCACAACGTGCCATGCGCCACAGGGTGGGACGCCCGGCGGTCGCGGGGCGAGCGGCTGCCGGGCGAGTCGTGAGCGGTTCACTCCGATGACGGTGCGGGGGCCTGGTGCGGCAGGGTCGCCCCCGGAGGCGGTTCGGCGGGGGCCACGTCGCGCAGCAGATGGGTGAAGGCGCTCTCCTCCAGGATCGGCGTCCCGAAGGCCTTCGCCTTCTGCGTCTTGGACGTGGCGGCGTCGGGGTCGTTGGTCACCAGCAGACTGGTCAGCCGCGACACACTGGTCGCCACGTGCAGGCCGGCCTCCACCGCCCGGTCCTCCAGCAGCTCCCGGTCGATCGAGGTGTCCCCGGAGAAGGCCACCCGCATCCCCTGCTGGAGCGGCTTCTCCTTCTCGTACCGCCCCGGATTGGGATACGGGCAGGCCGGCCGCTTGCGCGAGGGCCGCCAGCTGTTCTGCTGCCGGGAGGGCTGATAGCCGACGCGCGGGGTGACGGGGGAGTCGGACCACTCGGTCAGCGGACGGCACTCCAGCAACGGCAGCCGCACCCCGCCCCGGGCCGCGGCGTGCAGGCTCGGCCGGAACGCCTCGGCCAGCACCCGGGCGTCGTCCAGGGCGTGGTGGGCCTGCTGCTGTACGACGCCGAAGTGCGCGGCGAGGGACGCCAGCTTGTGGTTGGGCAGCGGCAGCCGCAACTCCTTGGCCAGCGCGATCGTGCACAGCCGGTGCTCGACCGGGGCGATCACCGACGCTCGCGCGTACTCCCGGGCGATCATCGACCAGTCGAACGCCGCGTTGTGCGCGACGAGCACCCGGTCCGCGAGCCGCTCCGACAGCTCGGCGGCCACGTCGGGGAAGAGCGGCGCGCCTTCGAGCACGTCGCTCGTCAGCCCGTGGATCCAGACGGGCCCGGGGTCCCGCTCCGGGTTGACCAGCGTGTACCAGTGGTCCTCGACATTGCCCAGGGCGTCCAGCCGGTAGACGGCGGCGGAGATTATCCGGTCGTCGCGGGCGAGTCCGGTGGTCTCCACGTCGACGACCGCGTACCCCTGGGGGTAGGCGGTCGGCCATGGTGCGGCTGTCTGGCGGTCGTCGAGCATGGTCACAGAGAATACGGGCCATGACTGACAGTCCCCTATTCGGTCGCCTCGGCCGGGGGATCACACGGTCAGGGGAGGCGGACGATCCGTTCGGGCGGGAAGAGTTCGGCGCCGGTGGCGTGGGTGTCGTGAGCCAGGTGGATCGTCAGGTTCTCGGAGGCGGCGAGGGGGCTGAGGTCGTGGCACCCGTTCCCCCCGGACAGGCTCAAGGCCGTCAGAGAAGGCAGTTCCGCGAGAGGGGCGAGCCCGGAGACAGGGACGCAATCGGCCAGCGTCAGCACGCGCAGCCCGGTCAGAGCCGCCGTCAGACTCAGGTCCAGGGCCGGTATCCGGATGAGCCCCAGGTCCCGCAGGCCGTGCAATGCCAGCGTCCGGGCGACCTGCCGGAACTGGGTTCCGCTGTACAGGGTCAGATCCCGCAGGCTTTTCCAGCTCTCCAGGCCCTCCAGGTCCAGATACCGGGTCTCGGTCAGCAGGTCGAGCCGGGTCACCTGCTCACACACCGGCAGTTCGCCGATGCTCTCCATGAGGAAGGGGTGGCCCAGAGCCAGATACCGGAGGTCGGGCATGGCGGCGAGCGGCGCGGGATCGAGCGCCGGATGGAGCTGGATGAGGGAAAGCCATTCCAGTCCGGAGGGGGCGAGCGGCTCGATGTTCCGGATCTGCGGGCAGGTGCTCAGCCCGAGCCCGCGCAGTCCCGGCATGGCGGCGAACTGTCGCACATCGGCCAGCCGTGTGTTGTGCCAGACGAACACCCGTCGCACATCGGCCCGGGACGTCACCGGCGACAGGTCGTCGCGGTCACCCGCCACGTTCAGGTTGTGCAGCTGCGGAATGCGGTGCAGGGCGGACAGCTGACCGTCGGACTTCACATAGGCGTGGGTGGTCCCCCAGGTGCGGACCGCCATCATCTCGCGCGCGTAGAGGTCCGGGTCGAACCGCTCCCAGGCCATGGAGACCTCGTACGTGACCAGGTTCCGCTCGTCGTCGCGGAACTGCTTCACCAGCTCGTACGCCGCTTCGCTGCCCACCGCCGCGGCTGTCCGCACGACCGCCGCAGCCTCGCGCTCGGTGAGCTCGTCCAGCATCGACGACAGCAGCTCCAGCGCGAGCTCGCCCACGGTGACCAGCTCGTTGATGCTCTCCTGGCTGTCCGGTGGCAGAAGTCCTTCGGTGCGTGCCTCCACCCGCTGCCGCACCCCTGGGTCCAGCTCCGGCGCATGGGCCAGGCTTGCCGCCGCCAGCAGGATCAGCCGGTGCTCGTGGACGGGCTCCGCCTCCGCCCGCTCCAGCAGGGCCGTGAGGAGCGACGCCCGCTCGTCCGGCCGAGCGTGCCCCACCGCCATCTGCACCACGTCGTCCCACTGGTCCGCGTGGGCGTGGCGGACCAGGACGCCGAAGTCGCGGTCCTCCACCGCCGCCTTCGCTCCCAGATAGTCCTGGAACGTCCGGTGGACGAAGTCCACCGCGCCGAGCGCCGGTTCGCGCAGGAGGCCGCTGCGGTTGAGCAGGTGCGTGAAGACTTGCTCCGGGGCGCCCCGGACCTGGGACATCGGCCGCAGCCAGTCGGCGATCAGGGACACCGCCTCGTCCTGCCCGGCCTGCACGAGGTCGTTGCGGATCAGCCAGTACGCGAGACGTTGCAGCAGGACCGTCTGCTCCTCACGGGTCAGGTCGACGCCCTCCACGCCGACGATCTCTCGCTCCGTGTCGCGCCGCACCAGCAGCATGTCCAGCGCCGCGTCGTACAGCTCCTTGCGCGCCCGGGGCAACTGCATCCTCCGGTCCCGGTTCAGGGCGCAGAGCAGGGCGCACATCAGCGGGTTCGTCGCGAGCCGCGCCAGATCCCGGCGGGTGCCGACCGCCCGGCGGAGCGCGTTCTCGTACGTGGCCAGCTCGGCGTGTTCCTCGTCGGACCGGCACTCCGAGCGGGCCGCCCGATGCCAGTGCCCGATGAAGGCGTGGATGTCATCGCGGCCCATGGCAAGCAGGGTGTGTGGCTCGAAGCCGGAGCCGGACAGCCAGTTCTCCGGGACCGCGGAGGGGCGGGTCGTGACTACGTACCTGGCCCGGGGGTAGGCAGAGATCAGGTCCTTCAGCCAGCGTTCCGTGCGTTTACGCAGCCGCTCCGGGACCTCATCGACCCCGTCCAGCAGGACCAGGGCCCGGCCCTGCTGCATCAGTCGATCCGCCCAGCCCGCCGGGGCCGACCCGTGCAGCGGGACGCCCGCCGCACGCAGGAAGTCCGCGGGGGCGGGCAGCGCGTCGAGGGCCGTGAAGGCGCGTAGGCGCAGGACGAAGGGGATGCACCGGTTCCAGTCCGCCAGCTCGTCGCCGAACGTCTGCCGCGCGGCGTTCAGCGCCAGCCACTGCACCAGCGTGCTCTTGCCGGAACCGGCCGGACCGCGCAGCAGTAGTCGGCCCCCCTCACCGAGGGCCTGTTCGACCCTGACCGCGGTCCGGGCCGGGTGATCCAGACCGTGCGGGCCGGCGACCTCGTAACCGCTGACCGAGAGACTGATGTAGGCCGTCTCCAGCGGCCACCCGCCCGACGACCGCCCCAGCGTCAGCCCGAACAGCTCCACCCGGCTGTTGGCCGTCGCAATGAACTCCGCGTACCGCCGCTCGAACTCCAGGTCCGCCGCGTCCGGGCGCGGCCCGACCCGGTCCCGTACCTCCTCCACCAGCTCCCGCGTCAGGCCCGCCGCGCGGACCTGCTCCACCGCCGCCCGCGCCGCGAACGACGGGTGGGCCGTCAGCTGCTCCACCAGGTGCGCGCAACAGCGGCCGAGCAGGTCCTCGTACAGGTCGAGGGCCCGCTCCGAGAGCCCGGCGGCGGGAGCCCACAGCTCGGCGCGCAGCCGCTCGGGGTCCAGCTCCAGCGCGAACAGCAGCCCGGCGTCCGGCTCGTCCGCCGCGAACGTGTCCTGTACGGAGGTGAGCGCGGCCAGCCGCTCGTGTTCGGGGAGGTCGGCGAAGGCGTCGGCCATGCGGCCCGCGAGCACCTTGGCCAGCCGGTCCGGCTTCGCGGGGCGGGGGAGCGGACGCACCGGGTCCGGGACCAGGCCCGCGCCCGGCCTGGGCGTCAGCAGCGCCTTCGCGGCCGCGCCGCCCACCGTCGTGGCCAGCCGTAACAGGGCAACTTCCGTACCGGACACGTGCGTTCCTCTCCCCAGGACTGTCTTCGGCGGCGCGCGTTCCGCAGATCCTACGGCGCGGCCGATTGGCAGAAGGTGCCAAAGACTGCTGACGCCAGGTCTCGCATACTTGTGGGTAACAACGTCTAGCCCTCGCCGACCCGCGGCCCTACCGTGCTCGCATGGAGCCGAACCTGCCCGATGTCGTGCTGTGGTCAATACCGGCCTTCGTGCTGCTCACCGTGATCGAGATGGTCAGCTACCGCCTCCATCCGGACGAGGACGCCGCCGGGTACGAGACCAGGGACGCCGCCACCAGCCTCACCATGGGCCTCGGCAGCCTGGGCTTCGACCTGCTGTGGAAGATCCCCATCCTGGCGATCTACATGGGTGTCTACGAGCTGACGCCGCTCCGGGTGCCCGTGCTGTGGTGGACCGTCCTGCTGATGCTCCTCGCCCAGGACTTCTTCTACTACTGGTCCCACCGCGGCCACCACGTGATCCGGATCCTGTGGGCCTGCCACGTGGTCCACCACTCCAGCGAGAAGTTCAACCTCACCACCGCGCTGCGCCAGCCCTGGACCTCCGCGACGGTCTGGCCGTTCTATCTGCCGCTGATCGCCTGCGGGGTGCACCCGGCGGCGCTCGCGTTCTGCCAGTCGGCCAACCTCGTCTACCAGTTCTGGGTGCACACCGAGCGCGTCGGCAAGCTCCCGCGCCCCTTCGAGTACGTCCTCAACACGCCCTCCCACCACCGCGTCCACCACGCCTCCCAAGGCGGCTATCTGGACCGCAACTACGGTGGGATCCTGATCATCTGGGACCGGATGTTCGGATCCTTCGCGGCCGAGACCGAGCGGCCCGTCTACGGGCTCACCAAGAACATCTCCACCCACAACCCGCTGCGCGTCGCGACCCATGAGTACGTCGCCATCGCCCGGGACGTCCGGGCCGCCGACACCTGGAGCGAGCGGGCCGGACGGGTCTTCCGCGGGCCCGGCTGGCAGCCGGCGCCGAAGGCGGGGGCCGGGGCCGGGCACGCGGCAGGAGGACCCGCGCACGTGTCCGTGGAGACCTCCGCCCCGGAACGCGCCCTGTGAGCGCCACCGACTCCCGCCCCGCGAGCACCCACGGAGCCGACCGCTTCGCCCGCCCCGTGCTCCTCGCCTTCCTCCTCGCCGCCGCGGTCGACCTGGCCGGGCTGATCGCCGGGGCCGACACCGTCCACCTGGTCGCCAAGCCGCTGCTGATGCCGCTGCTCGCCGGGTACGCGGCGCTCCGCGGCGGACCCCGGCTCCTCGTCGCGGCCCTGCTGTTCGGGTGGGGCGGCGACGTCTTCCTGCTCGCCGACAACGACCTTGCCTTCCTCCTCGGCATGGGCTTCTTCGCCGTCGGTCATGTCTGCTACCTGACGCTGTTCGGCCGCGACCGGGCCCGTGCGCCGCTGGCCACGGGAGCCGGATACGCCCTCGTCCTGGTCGTCTTCCTCGTGCTGATCTGGCCGGACCTCCCGGCGGACCTGCGTATCCCGCTGACCGGCTACAGCCTGCTGCTCACGGCCGTGGCCTGGCGGGCCGGCGCGCTCGGCCCGTACGCGGCGGCCGGCGGGGCGCTCTTCCTGATCTCCGACGCCCTCATCGCCACCGGCATCGCGGAATGGCCGCAGGCGCCCGCCCCCGACTTCTGGGTCATGCTCACCTACATCGCCGCCCAGGCCCTGCTGACCCTCGGAGTGCTCACGGCGCCCCCGGGCCGGGGAACCGGGCGAACCGGGGCGTACCGTGAACGGGGTACCAGCGTCTGAGACCGGCAAGGACCCCGAACGTATGCGCGCCACCGTCATCCACGCCCCCCACGACATCCGGGTGCGGGAGGTGCCGGACCCGGGGATCCAGCAGCCCACCGACGTGGTGCTCAGGGTCCTGCGGGCCTGCATCTGCGGCAGCGACCTGTGGGCCTACCGGGGCGAGTCCGCCCGGCGGCCAGGTCAGCGCATCGGCCACGAGTTCCTCGGCGTCGTCGAGGAGGCGGGATCCGGCGTCAACGGCTTCGCCGTCGGCGATCTGGCCGTCGCCCCGTTCGTCTGGTCCGACGGCACCTGCACCTACTGTGCCGAGGGCCTCACCACCTCCTGCCCCGAGGGCGGCTTCTGGGGCTCGGTCGGCTCGGACGGCGCGCAGTCGGACGGCGGCCAAGGCGAGGCCGTCCGCGTCCCCCACGCCGACGGCACCCTGGTCAAGCTCCCGGCCGCCGCCGCTTCCGACGACCGCCTGCTCACCGCCCTGCTGGCGCTCTCCGACGTCCTGGGCACCGGCCACCACGCCGCCGTCGGCGCGGGCGTCGGGCCGGGCAGCACCGTCGCGGTCGTCGGGGACGGCGCGGTCGGCCTGTGCGGGGTGCTCGCCGCCAAGCGGCTCGGCGCGGAGCGCGTCATCGCGCTCGGCCGCCACACCGCGCGCACCGACATCGCCCGTCGCTTCGGCGCGACCGACGTGGTCGCCGAACGCGGCGAGGCCGCCCTCGCCGCCGTCCGCGAACTGACCCGGGGCGAGGGCGCGCACAGCGTCGTCGAGGCAGTCGGCACCGAGCAGTCGATGCGCACCGCCCTCGGCATCGTCCGCGACGGCGGCTCCATCGGCTACGTGGGCGTTCCGCACGGCAGCGCCACCGGCGTGGACCTCGGCGTGATGTTCGGCCGGAACATCGCCCTGCGCGGCGGCGTCGCCCCCGTACGCCGGTACATACCGGAACTGCTCCCCGACGTGCTGGACGGCACGATCGACCCGTCGCCCGTCTTCGACCGGTCCATCGGCCTGGACGAAGTACCCCTCGGCTACAAGGAGATGGACGAGCGGATCGCGCTGAAGGTGCTCATCACGCCGTAGCGCCCCGACCCGGAGCGAGGGCCCGGGGAGAACGTCCTCCCCGGGCCCTCGCCCCTTGCTCGGTCACGTGCCTACCAGCGCACCGCGTCCAGCGCGTCGACCACTCCGGCCCCGTAGAAGCCGTTGTAGTTCTTGCCGCCCTCGCACACCGCGTCGATGACACCGTCACCGTTGATGTCGTACGGCTCACCGCACGCCTTCGCGTCCGCCTGGAGCGTCAGCAGCGCCTTCACCGCGGCCGGCGAGGCGTAGGGGTGCTGGGACTTGATCAGCGCCACGACGCCCGCGACGTGCGGGGACGCCATCGACGTACCGGCCTTGTAGCCGAACTTGCCGCCCGGCAGCGTCGACAGGATCAGCCCGTTGACGGCCGGCGGCTCGGGGGTCTGGTAGACCGTCGAGTCACCGCCCGGGGCCGCCACGTCGATGATGCCCTTGCCGTAGTTCGAGTACGAGGACTTCAGACCCTTCGCACCCGTCGCGGAGACCGTCACGACACCCGGGAGCATGGTCGGGATGTCCGGGCAGGCGCTCGGGTCGATGGTCCGCGTCACCGGCTCGGTGTCGTTCGGGCTGGTCTTGTCCTCGATCGCGTCGAGCGCCAGGTCGTGGCGGGAGTTCCCCGCCGCCGCGACGTTGACCGTGCCCTTGCGCTCCGCGTACTTCACGGCGCGGGTGAGGGCGTCGACCAGGGCGCCCTGGTCCGGGTCGTTCTTGCAGTTGAACAGCCACGGGTCGGTGTAGTAGCTGTTGTTGGTCACCTCGACACCGTGCTCGGCGGCCCAGAGGAACCCGCAGACGACGGCCTCGGTGTAGAAGAACCCGTCCGGGTTCGACACCTTGATGCCCGACACCTTCACGCCCGGGGCGACGCCGGTGACACCGGCGCCGTTTTTCGCGGCGGCGATGGTGCCCGCCACATGCGTGCCGTGGTCGCTCTCGCCCGCCGCCGGACGCCAGGAGCCGGCGGTGGTGTCCGGAGCGCCGGAGACGCAGTTGGCCGAGGCGCGGCTGTCGAAGTTCGGGGCCAGGTCCGGGTGGGTGTCGTCGACGCCCGTGTCGATGACGGCGACGGTCACCCGCTTCGAGCCCAGCGACTTCTCGTGTGCCTGGTCCGCCTTGATCGCGGGCAGCGACCACTGGAGGGGCTCCAGCGGGTCCTCGCCGGCCTTCGCGTCCGCGGCGGCGGCCGCCGCCTGCTCGGCGGTGAGCGGCTGCGCTATCGCACCGACGTCCTTGGTGGCCTGCGGCACGATCGGGTTCGTGCGGGTGGCGCCCGCGGACTCCACGCCGCGTACCCGGCGCATCGTTTCGCCGAAGGCGGGGTTCTGCGAGTGGACGACGATGACGCCGATCTGCTCATAGGCGATGACGACGGTGCCGCCGGCCTTGGCGATCGCTTTCTTGACGTTCTTGACGGTGCCGTGTCCGCCGCGGGTGTTGACCACGTAGGACAGCTTCGGCCCGTCGGTCCGGACGCTCGCGGCGGCCTGCTCGCCGGTGGGCGCCGCCGTGGCCGTCGCCGTCGGCAGGAAGCCGAGCGAGGCGGTCAGCGCGAGTCCGACGGGCACCGCGAGTGCGCGGGTCCGTCTCGATGACAGATGAGCCATGGGTTCTCCACATCATCCGTGCCGAACGACCGGACACCTGGCGTGTTCGGTCGCGTACATGACGAGTGAAGCTATCGCTGATCATCCCGGCGCATCAACGCTTACGGGCAAGTGAGTTCGAAGAGTGACCTGTGCGGCTGAATGCGAACGGGTGACTTCCGGGCAACCGGGCGCACCGCGGCACCTCCGGAAGGCGAAAGACACGGTGAACCGCTTCGTCGCGCCCTCCGTGCCGTTGTCCAGGAGGCACATCACCGTCCCCGTCGGTAACGAGGCTTCCCTTGACACCCACCGTCCCCCAGATCACCGCACCCGCGTCGCGAGGAGATTCCGTGGCTACCGATGCACCGCCGCCCGAAGGCGGTTCGCCCACCGGCCCCGTCCAGCCCACCACCGAGGCGTTCGTCGCGATGCAGGCGAGCCCGGACTTCGCCGACCTGCGCCGCTCCCACCGCTCCTTCGCCTTCCCCCTGACCATCGCCTTCGTGACCTGGTACCTGCTCTACGTCCTGCTCTGCAACTACGCGGGCGGCTTCATGGGCACCGAGGTCGTCGGCAACATCAACATGGCGCTCGTCCTCGGACTCGCCCAGTTCGCCACCACCTTCCTCATCGCCTGGCTCTACTCCCGGCACGCCGCCACCAAGCTCGACCCCAAGGCCGACGCGATCAAGTCCCGTATGGAGGCCGACCTGTGAGCGCCGCCCACGCCCTCTATCCCACCGTCCAGCTCGCCGCCACCGAGGGGGCGAGCGAGCACCGGCCGCTGATCATCACGCTGTTCGCCGCCTTCGTCGTGGCGACCCTCTTCATCACCGTGTGGGCCGGCCGCCAGACCAAGAGCGCCTCCGACTTCTACGCGGGCGGCCGCCAGTTCACCGGATTCCAGAACGGACTCGCGGTCTCCGGCGACTACATGTCCGCCGCGTCCTTCCTCGGCATCGCCGGAGCCATCGCCCTCTTCGGGTACGACGGCTTCCTCTACTCCATCGGCTTCCTCGTCGCCTGGCTCGTCGCCCTGCTCCTGGTCGCCGAACCGCTGCGCAACTCGGGCCGCTACACCATGGGCGACGTCCTCGCCTACCGGATGCGCCAGCGCCCCGTCCGTACCGCCGCCGGCACGTCCACGATCGTCGTCTCGATCTTCTACCTGCTGGCGCAGATGGCCGGCGCGGGCGTCCTCGTCTCGCTGCTGCTCGGCATCACCAGCGACGCCGGGAAGGTCCTCATCGTCGCCCTGGTCGGCGTGCTCATGATCCTCTACGTCACCATCGGCGGCATGAAGGGCACCACCTGGGTGCAGATGGTCAAGGCCGTCCTGCTCATCGCGGGCACCCTGCTCATCACCTTCCTGATCCTGCTGAAGTTCAACTTCAACATCTCCGACCTGCTCGGCACCGCCGCCAGCAACAGCGGCAAGGGCGCGGCCTTCCTGGAGCCCGGCCTGAAGTACGGCGTCGACAACATCTCGAAGCTGGACTTCATCTCGCTCGGCATCGCCCTGGTCCTCGGCACCGCGGGGCTGCCGCACATCCTGATCCGCTTCTACACCGTGCCCACCGCCAAGGCCGCCCGTAAGTCCGTGAACTGGGCGATCGGCATCATCGGCGCCTTCTACCTGATGACGATCGTGCTCGGCTTCGGCGCGGCGGCGATCCTCAAGCCAGGCGACATCATCGCCTCCAACAAGGCGGGCAACACCGCGGCGCCGCTCGCCGCACTGGAGATCGGCGGCGGCTCCGGATCCACCGGCGGCGCCATCCTCCTCGCGGTGATCTCCGCCGTCGCCTTCGCCACCATCCTCGCCGTCGTCGCCGGACTCACCCTCGCCTCCTCCTCGTCCTTCGCGCACGACATCTACGCCAACGTCATCCGCAGGGGGAAGGCCACCGAGAAGGAAGAGGTCCGCGCCGCGCGCTGGGCCACCGTCGCGATCGGCATCGTCTCCATCGGCCTCGGCGCGCTCGCCCGCGACCTGAACGTCGCCGGGCTCGTCGCCCTGGCCTTCGCGGTCGCCGCCTCCGCCAACCTGCCGACGATCCTCTACAGCCTTTTCTGGAAGCGCTTCACCACGCAGGGGGCCCTCTGGTCCATCTACGGAGGCCTCGCCTCCTCCGTCCTGCTGGTGCTGTTCTCGCCGGTCGTCTCCTCCAAGCCGAGCTCGATGTTCCCGGACGTCGACTTCGCCTGGTTCCCGCTGGAGAACCCCGGCCTGATCTCGATCCCGCTCGGCTTCCTGCTCGGCTGGGTCGGCTCGCTGCTCTCCAAGGAGAAGCCCGACACGGACAAGTACGCCGAACTGGAGGTCAAGTCCCTCACCGGCGTCGGAGCCCACTGAGCACACCGGAAGGACCCTCCCTCGGCCCATCGCCGACGGGCCCTTCGGCTCATCGCCCACCACCCGCGGCCGGGGGGGGGGGGGGGGGGGGGCGACCCCCCCCCCCCCCCCCCCCCCCCGCCCGCCCCCCCCCCCCCCCCACACCCCCCCCCCCCCCCCCGGGGCGGGGGGGGGCCCACCCCCCCCCCCCCCCCCCCCGGCCGCACCTCGTGGCAAACGAGCCACCCCGATGTCACACGTCTCACGTAGGCTCGGGGGTACAAGAGGCCACCAGAGCGACCGCACCACCGCGGACACCCCGGGGGAGGGACCCACCGTGCTCATCGACACCTACGACCGGGTCGCCACCGACCTGCGCGTGTCACTCACCGACAAGTGCAACCTGCGCTGCACCTACTGCATGCCCGAAGAGGGCCTTCAGTGGCTCGGCAAGAGCGAGCTGCTCTCCGACGACGAGATCGTGCGCCTGATCCGTATCGCCGTCACCTCGCTCGGCATCACCGAGGTCCGTTTCACCGGCGGCGAGCCCCTGCTGCGTCCCGGCCTCGTCTCCATCGTCGAGCAGTGCGCCGCGCTCACCCCGCGCCCCCGCATGTCGCTCACGACCAACGGCATCGGACTCAAGCGGACCGCCACCGCCCTCAAGGCCGCGGGACTCGACCGGGTCAACGTCTCGCTGGACACCCTGCGCCCCGACGTCTTCAAGACCCTCACCCGCCGCGACCGCCACAGGGACGTGCTGGACGGCCTGGAGGCCGCCCGCGAGGCCGGACTCACCCCGGTGAAGGTCAACTCCGTCCTGATGCCGGGACTCAACGACGACGAGGCCCCCGAACTGCTCGCCTGGGCCGTCGCCCACGATTACGAGCTCCGCTTCATCGAGCAGATGCCGCTCGACGCCCAGCACGGCTGGAAGCGCGACGGCATGATCACCGCCGGGGACATCCTCGCCTCGCTGCGGACCCGCTTCACCCTCACCGCGGAGAGCGACGAGTCCCGCGGCTCCGCCCCCGCCGAGCGCTGGACCGTAGACGGCGGGCCGCACCGCGTCGGCGTGATCGCCTCCGTCACCCGCCCGTTCTGCCGCGCCTGCGACCGCACCCGGCTGACCGCCGACGGCCAGGTCCGCACCTGCCTCTTCGCCCGTGAGGAGACGGACCTGCGTGGGGCACTGCGCGGGGACGCACCGGACGAGGAGATCGCCCAGCTCTGGAAGACGGCCATGTGGGGCAAGAAGGCGGGCTCCGGACTGGACGACCCGTCCTTCCTGCAGCCCGACCGCCCGATGTCGGCGATCGGCGGCTGAGGCCGGGGTGCCCGAGCCGCGAGGGGGCGAGGGGCCGAGGAGCAGGAACCTCAGGCCCGAGGGCCCGAGGATCAAGACCTCAGGCCTGGGGGACCGAGGATCAGGACCTCTGAGGACCCATGAAGGCCCCCGAGGATTCCCGAGATCAGGCCTCGGTCTCCTTCCCGTCCCCGGCTTCCCAGTCCTTCAGCGCCACGACGTCCTTGAGGAAACCCCGTACACCGAGGAACGAGGACAGGTGCTCCCGGTGCTCGACGCAGGCCAGCCAGGTCTTGCGCCGCTCGGGCGTGTGCAGTTTGGGGTTGTTCCAGGCGAGCACCCACACGGCGGCGGCCCGGCAGCCCTTGGCGGAACAGAGCGGGGCACCGGTGGGACTCTCGGCGGACGTCTCGGGAAAAATCACGTGGCCCAGCCTAAGTCAGGTGCCACGAGCCAAGTCAGGTGCTCCACGAGCTTTCTGACGCATCCCCGGCCGGAGAAAGGGCGACGCCGAGCAGCCACGGGGGGAGCTGCCCGGCGTCGGTCCGTCGCTCCGACGGGGGATGCGGAGCGCTTTCGAAGTATGTCACGGGGACCGGGGTGCGGTGCACCGGAACGTCATGATTGATCTGAGCTTTTATTGAGCTTTGAGGGACGTGCGGGCTCAGGTGTGCTCATGCGGTGGCCGGGGCCCGCCGGACGCCTCCTCGGCGTTCCCGGACTCCGCCGGACCGGGCGCCGGGGCGGCCTCCACAGCAGGCCGCAGCGGCATCTGCACGAACGTCGTCGGCAGCGAAGTCACGTTCTCCCGGCCCGCGTTGGCGATGACCACCGCAACGTACGGCAGCAGCACCCCCAGCACGAGCGCCACGATCGCCACATGCCGCTCCACGTTCCACAGCACCGCGGCCAGTACCACCGACACCGTGCGCACCGACATCGAGATCACATAGCGTCGCTGGCGGCCGCGGACGTCGTCCGTCAGCCCCTGACGGGCGCCCGTGATCCGGATGACCTCCGTACCCGCGCTCTTCCGCAGCATGCTCCACCACCAGATCTCGTTGCCGGACGCTCCCGGACCGGGCCGCATCCACGGTACGCCCGGCACCGGCCGGGCAGGCGGCCGGGGCACGCTGTACGAGGGGATGGGGGCGGAACGGGGGACGGGCCGGGGTCCCCCGGACGGCCCAACCGGGCATGCGCCGCCCGGACGGCGGGCCGAGACTGGGCGGACGCGCACTCCGCGCCGTACGAGGAGGCGAAATGAGCTGGTTGTGGGCAATCATCGTGGGACTGGTGCTGGGTGTCATCGCCAGAGCGATCCTGCCGGGCAAGCAGGACATCCCGCTCTGGCTGACGGCCGTGTTCGGCATCCTCGGCAGCATCCTCGGCAACGCCGTGGCCGGCTGGATCGGTGTAGAGGACACCAAGGGCATCGACTGGATCCGTCACCTGCTGCAACTGGCGGGCGCCGTGGCGGTCGTCGCCCTCGGCGACATGGTCTGGCAGTCCTTCCGCGGCAGCCGTAAACAGCGAACCTGACCCGGCGGGACCACACAGCGCCGCGGCCGGACACGCTTTCCTCGCGTGTCCGGCCGCGGCCCTGTGCTGCGGCCGGCCGGTGAGGCGGGTGGACCGGGGCTCGCGGTGTGCGGTTCCCGGGATCAGACTGAAGGAGAGGAAGTTCCTGCCATGTCTCTCGTCAGGTGAGCAAGGAGGAATCATGACAGCGACGACGCGGAAGGACACTCCTGTCGTCATCGAAGGCGACGGAGTGGAACTGCGGGTTCAGGATTTCGGCGGAGACATGTCCGTCGCCTTCGTGAAGTTTCCCGAGGGCACCGACATGGGTCCGGCTCTCAAGGGCCTGGCCGAAGACCTCTGCCCCTGCCCGCACTGGGGCTATCTCTTCAAGGGCCGGCTGAAGATGCGGACGCCCCGTGGCGACGAGGTCTACGAAGCGGGTGAGGCGTTCTACTGGCCGCCCGGACACGCCCCGGTGGCGCTCGAGGACTGCGAGTACATCGACTTCTCGCCGGCCAAGGACTTCAACGAGGTCCTCGATCACATCAAGGCGCAGGCAGGTTGACGGACGTCACGTGAGAAGCGGTCGGCGCCCGACGTGCCGGACACCGACCCGCACGACGGCCGGACCGGGCCTGCCGCGACCGGGCACACGAGGACATGTGTCCGGCCGCGGCACTGTGACGCGGGGGAGGGTCAGCCGACCGGGCCGACCTCCACGGCCGCCAGGTTCTTCTTGCCCCGGCGCAGCACCAGCCAGCGCCCGTGCAGCAGTTCCCCGGCGTCCGGCGCGACTTCGCCGTCGACGACCTTCACGTTGTTCACGTACGCGCCGCCCTCCTTGACCGTGCGGCGCGCCCCCGACTTGCTGGGTGCCAGACCGACCTCCACCAGCAGGTCCACCAGCGGACCCAGCTCGGCGACGCTGGCGCCCGGCACCTCGGACAGGGCCGCGCTCAGCGTCGCCTCGTCCAGCTCGGCCAGGTCGCCCTGACCGAACAGCGCCTTCGACGCCGCGATGACCGCGGCGCACTGCGCACCGCCGTGCACCAGTGTGGTCAGCTCCTCGGCCAGCGCGCGCTGCGCGGAGCGGGCCTGCGGCCGCTCCGCGGTCAGCTTCTCCAGCTCCTCCAGCTCTTCACGGCTCTTGAAGCTGAGGATGCGCAGGTAGCGCGAGACGTCCCGGTCGTCCACGTTCAGCCAGAACTGGTAGAACGCGTACGGCGTCGTCATCTCCGGGTCGAGCCAGACGGCGCCGCTCTCGGACTTGCCGAACTTCGTCCCGTCCGCCTTCGTCATCAGCGGCGTCGCCAGCGCGTGCACGGTGGCGCCCGGCTCCAGCCGGTGGATCAGGTCGATGCCCGCGGTGAGGTTGCCCCACTGGTCGCTGCCGCCCTGCTGAAGGGTGCAGCCGTGCCGGCGGTACAGCTCCAGGAAGTCCATGCCCTGGAGCAGCTGGTAGCTGAACTCCGTGTAGCTGATGCCCTCCTGCGACTCCAGCCGCCGGGCGACCGAGTCCTTGGTGAGCATCTTGTTGACCCGGAAGTGCTTGCCGATGTCCCGCAGGAACTCGATCGCGGACATGCCCGCGGTCCAGTCCAGGTTGTTGACCATCGTCGCCGCGTTCTCGCCCTCGAAGGACAGGAACGGCTCGATCTGCGAGCGCAGCCGGGCCACCCAGGCGGCGATCGTCTCCGGGTCGTTCAGCGTGCGCTCGGCGGTGGGCCGCGGGTCACCGATCTGGCCGGTCGCGCCCCCCACCAGGGCGAGCGGTTTCAGCCCGGCCTGCTGGAGCCGTCGCATGGTGAGCACCTGCACCAGGTGCCCCACATGCAGACTGGCCGCGGTCGGGTCGAAGCCGCAATAGAAGGTGACGGGACCGTCCGCGAGAGCCTTGCGCAGTGCGTCCTCGTCAGTGGACTGGGCGAACAGCCCGCGCCACTTCAGCTCGTCGACGATGTCCGTCACGGTTCCGGTGCTCCTTATGACTGGCAGAGATGCTGGTAGATGTACGGGTCAGTCTAGGCGGGTCACACCCCCGGGCTGACCGAGCTCATGTTGAAGTCCGGGATGCGCAGCGCGGGCATCGCGGCCCGGGTGAACCAGTCGCCCCACTCGCGCGGCAGCGTCTTCTCCGTACGCCCCGCCTCCGAGGCCCGCGACAGCAGGTCCACCGGCGACTCGTTGAACCGGAAGTTGTTCACCCCGCCGACCACCTCGCCGTCCTCGACCAGATAGACGCCGTCCCGGGTCAGCCCCGTCAGCAGCAGCGTCGACGGATCCACCTCGCGGATGTACCAGAGGCAGGTCAGCAGCAGCGCCCGCCCTGACGTCGCGGCGGCCATCTCCTCCAGCGACCGCTCGCCGCCGCCCTCCAGCAGCAGGTTGTCGATGGCCGGGGCGACCGGCAGCCCGGTCAGGCCCGCCGTGTGCCGGGTCGTCGTCAGCCGCTCCAGCCTCCCCTCCCGGACCCAGTCCGTCGGGGCCAGCGGCAGTCCGTTGTCGAAGACGGAACCGCTGTCGCCGGAGGAGTGGGCGATCACGAACGGCGCCGACTCCAGACCCGGCGCGTGCGGGTCGCTGCGCAGCGTGAGCGGAAGCGGGGCGAGCGTCTCGCCCAGCCGCGTACCGCCGCCCGGCGTGGAGAACACCGTCCGGCCCTCCACGGCATCCCGCGCGGTCGAGGACCAGAGCTGGTAGATCAGCAGGTCCGCGACCGCGGCCGGCGGCAGCAGCGTCTCGTACCGGCCGGCGGGCAGCTCGACGCGCCGCTCCGCCCAGCGCAGCCGCTGCGCCAGCTCCGCGTCCATCGCCGCCGGGTCGACGTCCTTGAAGTCCCGGGTCGCCCGGCCCGCCCACGCGGAGCGCGTACGGTCCGGCGACTTCGCGTTCAGCTCCAGCGTCCCGTTCGGCTGGTCGTGGCGCAGCCGCAGCCCCGTCGACGTCCCCAGGTAGGTGGAGGTCAGCTCGTGGTTCGCGAACCCGTACAGCTCGCGGCCCCCGGCCCGGGCGCGCGCGAAGGCGTCGCCGAGCGCCGGGGCGAAGTCGGCGAAGACCTCCGAGCCGGTCTCGGCGGGCGCGTCCGTGAAGTCGGGGGAGGAGGGCGCCCCGCTCACCAGCGGCTGCGCGTCCTCCGCCGGATCCGCGCCCCGCGCGGCGGCCTCGGCGGCCCGCACCAGCGGCTCCAGGTCGTCCGTGGTCACCGCGGACCGGGAGACGACGCCGGACGCCGTCCCCTTCGCCCCGTCCACGGTCGCGATGACGGTCAGGGTCCGCCCCCGGGTCACCCCGTTCGTGGTGAGCGCGTTGCCCGCCCAGCGGAGATTGGCGGAGGACTGCTCGTCGGCGATGACCACCAGGCCGTCCGTGGTGGACAGCTCCAGAGCCCGCTCGACGATCTCGTACGGCTTGCTGACGCGGCTCATCGTCCGGCCTCCTGCGTCGTGTTGAGACTGTGCCTGCCCGGGGGGCGACCCCCGGACCCCCAGCCGGTTCCGTGGTCGCCGCTCATCGTCCCGCCTCCTGCGTCGTGTTGAGGATGTTGACGCCCCGGAAGAGGGCGGAGGGGCAGCCGTGCGAGACGGCCGCGACCTGGCCCGGCTGGGCCTTGCCGCAGTTGAACGCACCGCCGAGAACGTACGTCTGGGGGCCGCCGACCTTCTCCATCGAGCCCCAGAAGTCCGTGGTCGTCGCCTGGTACGCCACATCGCGCAGCTGCCCGGCCAGTCGGCCGTTCTCGATGCGGAAGAACCGCTGCCCGGTGAACTGGAAGTTGTAGCGCTGCATGTCGATCGACCAGGACCGGTCGCCGACCACATAGATCCCGCGCTCCACCCCGCCGATCAGGTCTTCCGTCGACAACCCGCCCGGATCCGGCTTCAGGGACACGTTCGCCATGCGCTGTACGGGGACGTGGCCCGGCGAATCCGCGTACGCGCAGCCGTTGGAGCGGCCGAGGCCCGTCAGCTTCGCGATGCGGCGGTCCAGCTGGTAGCCGACCAGCGTGCCGTCCTTCACCAGGTCCCACGACTGCGCCTCGACGCCCTCGTCGTCGTACCCGATCGTCGCGAGCCCGTGCTCGGCCGTGCGGTCACCGGTCACGTTCATCACGGGGGAGCCGTACGCCAGCTTGCCCAGCTGGTCGAAGGTGGCGAACGAGGTCCCGGCGTACGCCGCCTCGTACCCCAGCGCCCGGTCCAGCTCGGTGGCGTGGCCGATCGACTCGTGGATCGTCAGCCACAGGTTCGACGGATCGACGACCAGGTCGTACGCCCCCGCCTCGACGCTCGGCGCGCGCATCTTCTCCGCGAGCAGTCCGGGGATCCGCTCCAGCTCGTCGTTCCAGTCCCAGCCGGTCCCGGTCAGGTACTCCCAGCCCCGGCCCGCCGGCGGCGCGATGGTCCGCATCGAGTCGAACTCACCGCTCGTGCCGTCCACCGCGACGGCGGTGAACTGCGGGTGGATCCGCACCCGTTGCTGCGTGGTGACGGTGCCCGCCGTGTCCGCGTAGAACTTGTTCTCGTGCACGGCCATCAGGGACGCGTCCACATGCGCGACGCCCTCCGCGCCCAGCAGCCGCCCGCTCCACTCGGCGAGCAGCGCCGCCTTCTCCTCGTCCGGTACGGAGAAGGGGTCGACGTCGTACGCCGAGACCCAGGTCCGCTCGCCGTGCACCGGCTCGTCCGCCAGCTCCACCCGCTCGTCGGAACCGGCGGCCGCGATCACCTTCGCCGACAGCTTCGCCATCGCGACGGCCTGCGAGGCCACCTTCGCGGCGGCGTCCATCGTCAGGTCGACGCCCGAGGCGAACCCCCACGCACCGCCGTGCACCACGCGCACCGCGTACCCGAGGTCCGTGCTGTCCGACGCACCGGCCGGCCGGGCGTCCCGCAGCCGCCAGGAGGCGCTGCGCACCCGCTCCAGCCGGAAGTCGGCGTGGGTCGCGCCCAGCGCCCGCGCTCTGGCGAGCGCCGCGTCGGCCAGCGCGCGCGACGGCAGGGCCAGGAATGACTGATCTACCTCGTGGGGCACAGGGAGTTCCCTTCTCGATACACCACGGCAGTGAACCATGCCGGAGGGTGACCGCACCGGGGGATATCGGAGACGCGTGGGCCGACCACGTACCCGTGCGGACTGTAGGAACCCGACAGCACCCCGGACAAGCCACTGTCAGGGCCCGATTCCTCGATCGGCGCACGGTACCGATAGGTTTTCGACGTACCAGACCGCCAAGGAAAGGGTGATCCGTTGAGCCGCTCGGTTCTCGTCACCGGAGGAAACCGGGGCATCGGCCTCGCCATCGCCCGCGCCTTCGCCGACAACGGCGACCAGGTCGCGATCACCTACCGTTCCGGAGAGCCGCCCCAGGTGCTCACCGACGCCGGTGTCCTCGCGGTCCGCTGCGACATCACCGACGCCGAGCAGGTGGAGCAGGCCTACAAGGAGATCGAGGAGAAGCACGGTCCCGTGGAGGTGCTGGTCGCCAACGCGGGCATCACCAAGGACCAGTTGCTGATGCGGATGTCGGAGGAGGACTTCACCTCCGTCCTCGACACCAACCTCACGGGGACCTTCCGGGTCGTCAAGCGCGCCAATCGCGGCATGCTGCGCGCCAAGAAGGGCCGTGTCGTCCTGATCTCCTCCGTCGTCGGCCTCCTCGGCTCGGCCGGCCAGGCCAACTACGCCGCCTCCAAGGCCGGGCTCGTCGGCTTCGCCCGGTCGCTGGCCCGTGAACTCGGATCGCGGAACATCACCTTCAACGTCGTCGCCCCCGGTTTTGTCGACACCGACATGACCCAGGCGCTCACCGAGGAGCAGCGCAAGGGCATCGTGTCCCAGGTGCCGCTCGGCCGCTACGCGCGGCCCGAGGAGATCGCCGCCGCGGTGCGCTTCCTCGCCTCCGACGACGCGTCGTACATCACTGGAGCCGTCATTCCCGTTGACGGCGGATTGGGCATGGGTCACTGATCACCATGAGCGGAATTCTCGACGGCAAGCGCATCCTGATCACCGGGGTGCTGATGGAGTCGTCCATCGCGTTCCACGCCGCGAAGGTGGCCCAGGAGCAGGGGGCCGAGGTCATCCTGACGGCCTTCCCCCGCCCCACCCTGACCGAGCGCATCGCCAGGAAGCTGCCGAAGCCGGCCAAGGTCATCGAGCTGGACGTGACCAACCAGGAGCACCTGGACCGGCTGGCCGGCCTGGTGCGCGAGGAGCTCGGCTCCCTGGACGGCGTCGTCCACTCCATCGGCTTCGCGCCGCAGGACGCGCTCGGCGGCAACTTCCTCAACACGCCGTTCGAGTCCGTCGCCACCGCGATGCACGTCTCGGCGTTCTCCCTGAAGTCGCTGGCCATGGCCTGCAAGCCGCTGATGAGCGAGGGCGGCTCGATCGTCGGCCTCACCTTCGACGCCCAGTACGCCTGGCCGCAGTACGACTGGATGGGCCCGGCCAAGGCCGCCCTGGAGGCCACCTCCCGCTACCTCGCCCGTGACCTGGGCAAGGACGGGCTGCGCTGCAACCTGATCTCCGCCGGACCGCTCCGCTCCATGGCCGCCAAGTCCATCCCGGGCTTCGAGGAGCTGGCCGACGTCTGGAACACCCGCGCCCCGCTGGCCTGGGACATGAACGACCCGGAGCCGGCCGGCCGCGGCATCGTCGCCCTGCTCTCCGACTTCTTCCCGCGCACCACGGGCGAGATCATCCACGTCGACAGCGGCGTGCACATGATGGGCGCCTGACCGCGCGCCACCCCGCCCGACGGCCCCCGGCCGCGTACCCCCTCCCGGTTCTCCGGAGGCGGTACGCGGCCGGGGGCCGTTCACGGTCCCTGGCCTCCCGGGGCCCCTCCGGTCGAAAAGTCGGCCGATCCACCGCAGAATGAGGAGGAACCGGACTTCTTGTCAGGCTGCGGGAGGGAGATCGCCGTGCGTCCCACGCGCCGCCGAACCCGTCTCCTGCTGGCCGCCCCGGTGGCCGTCGCCGCACTCGCCGTACCCCTGGGAGTCCACGCCGCCAGAGGAGCCGACTCCGGTACGGAAGCGGAGCCCCCGAAGCCCGAACCGGCCGGCTCGGAGTGCCGTACCTCCGTCGAGGGCTCCCGGGTCGTCGCCTACTGCCACAACCCCTACCCCTCCACCGACCTGGTCCGGCTGCACACCGAATGCGACCGCTGGTGGGACGTCGACGCGGACGGCGCGGCGGTCGCGGTGGAGCCCGGCCGGACCGTACGTCTTGAGGACCGCTGCTGGAAAGAGATCGCCACGGCGTGGGTCAGCCACCGTCCCGCCCCCGTCTGATCCGAGCGGTGCCTTCAACCTTCGCCTTTGCCGTACGTGGCCCGGGGCGCCGCTACACCCGGTCCGTCAGGCAGGTCAGCGCGTGGCTCGCCGCCTCGGCCGCCGCCGTCTCCGCGTCCCCGGCCCGGATTGCCTCGACCAGCCGACCGTGGTCCATATGGTTCTCCGGTCGCAGCTCGGGGCCCACGTCGCCGCGCAGGTAGTCGCGCAGCAGATCCCCGAGGTCGGCGTAGAGCTCGGTCAGGACGTCGTTGTGCGAGGCGGCGACCACCGCCAGGTGCAGCGTCGCGTCCGCCGCCACGAACGCCTCCGCGTTCCCCGACGCCCAGGCCTCCTCGCGGCGCGCCATCAACGTGTCCAGCTGCCGCAGATCCCGCTCGGTGCGCCGGGCCGCCGCCAGCCGGGCCGCCGACGACTCCAGCGTCGAGCGCAGCTCCGCGATATGGCGCGGATCGGCGGCCGCGAACCTGCGGTGCATCACCCCGGCCAGCTCGCTCGTGGCGATCACATAGGTGCCGGAGCCCTGCCGGATGTCCAGCAGCCCGTTGTGCGCGAGGGCACGCACGGCCTCGCGGACGGTGTTACGGGCCACGCCCAGCTGCTCGACCAGCTCGGGCTCGGTCGGAATCCGTGAACCGACCGGCCACTCGCCCGAGGTGATCTGATTCCTCAGCTGGGCGATCACCTGGTCGGCGAGTGCCGAACGCCGTGGAGACGTCAGCGCCATGATGCTCCTTGCTCGTGGGCCGGCCCGAGGCGCCGGGCCGAAGAGGGTGTCGGGGGCGGATTCTCCCAGGAAACCCGGGGGATCAGGGGAGGGGACCGATTGGACAATCAATCATCCCATGATTCTATGATGGCCTCATGCCGGACGACGAGACGCAGACCCCGACCCTGAACCGCGGCCCCGCCGCGCGCACCTCCCACGAGCTCCGCGCCCAGCGGCTCCCCGGCGCGGGCGAGGCCCCCGCACCCTGGCTGCTGCGCCTCATCGCCGTGGGACTCGTCCTGGCCGCCCTGAACCTCCGCCCCGCCATCACCAGCCTCGGCGCCCTCCTCGAAGAGGTCCGCGAGGGGCTGCACATGAGCGGGAGCGTGGCCGGCGTCCTCACCTCCGTACCGCCGCTCTGCTTCGCGGTCTTCGGGATCATGGCGCCGCGCCTGGCCCGCCGCTTCGGCGCGGGCGCCGTGGTCTGCGCGGGCATGGTCGCCATCGCGGCTGGCCTGCTGATCCGCCCGTACATCGGCTCCACCGCCGGGTTCCTGGCCACCAGCGCCCTGGCCCTGATGGGCATCGCCGTCAGCAACATCCTGATGCCGGTGATCGTCAAGCGCTGGTTCCCCGACCGCGTCGGCACCATGACCGGCCTCTACTCCATGGCCCTGGCCCTCGGCACCGCCCTGGCCGCCGCCGTCACCGTCCCTGTCACCGGGGCGCTGGGCGGCGACTGGCGGACGGGACTCGTCGTCTGGGCCGTGCTCGCCGCCGTCGCGGTGCTGCCCTGGATCGTCCTCGTACGCGACCGGACCCCGGCCCCCGGGCAGCCGGCCCCCGCTCCGGGTCAGGCCGCCGCGCACACCGAGGCGCCGACCCTGCGGATCACCCGCAGCCGCACCGCGTGGGGCCTGGCCTGCTTCTTCGGGCTCCAGGCCACCGCCGCGTACATCACCATGGGCTGGATGCCGCAGATCTTCCGTGACGCCGGGGTCTCCGCCGGCACGGCCGGACTCCTGCTCGCGGTCACCATGGCCATGGGCGTCCCGCTCGCCTTCGTCATCCCCCGGGTCGCCTCCCGGCTCAAGCAGCAGGGCCCCATCGTCGTCGTCCTCGGCCTGTGCGGCCTGATCGGCTACGGCGGCCTCTACCTCGCCCCCGCCGCCGGCGCCTGGGCCTGGGCCGTGCTCCTCGGCGTGGCCAACTGCGCCTTCCCGCTCGCCCTCACCATGATCGGCATGCGGGCCCGGTCCGGCGCGGGCGTCGTCCGGCTCTCCGCCTTCGCCCAGTCCACCGGCTACCTGCTCTCGATTCCCGGTCCGCTGCTCGTCGGCGTGCTCTACCAGCACAGCGGCGGCTGGGGGCTGCCGATCGCGCTGATGGCGGGCCTCATGATTCCCCAGATGGTGGCCGGGATCCTCGCCGGCCGGGACCGGACGATCGAGGACGAATGCTGAGATGCGACACTGACCTCATGCCAGTGCTCGATCCGAATCCCCAGAACGGCCAGAAGAAGCTTCTCCTCGTGTTCGGGGCGATGCTCCTCATCACCGTCGTCATCGGTGTGATCGCCACGATCGCCTCGCCCTGACGCCCGAGGGCCTGACGCCCGAAGGCCTGACGCCCGAGGACGTGTCGCCCGAGAACCCTGAGACCCCGAGGGGTGGGGCTAGCACCACCTTCCCCTAGGGGGCCAGGGTCAGGGTGAAGTGGGTGGGTCACCGGATGGGGCCGGCCGCCTCCGGTCCGTAGGTTCTTCGGTGACGACCCGATGACTTGACGGAGGCGGACATGCCGACACCGACGCACACCAGGTCCCACCGACCGGCCGCGGACGGTGTCGAGATCCGGCTGCCCTGGTGGGCCGTCGCCCTGCCCGCCATCGCGTTCGCCGCTCTGCTGCTGATGATCCTCAGCCCCGGACAGGCCCAGGCCGCCACCACCGGCGATCCCGCGCTCGGACAGCTGATCGAGCGGACCCTCCAGCTGCTGTCCCGTTGAGGCGAATCAGCCCCGGACCAGCGCGGCAACTCCCCGGACGAGCACGTCAACACCCTGCGCCAGAGGCCGCGTTTCATGCGAAGCTGAGGTGTATGAGCGTCGAGACACCTCGCAGGATCGTCCTTCTCCGGCATGCCAAGGCGGAATGGTCACAGGCTTCCGATCATGAGCGTCCGCTGGCCGAGCGCGGCCGCAAGGACGCGCCCGTGGCCGGCCGCAGGCTCGCCGATTCCGGCATCGATTTCGATCTGGCCCTCTGCTCCAGTGCCGCCAGGACGCGGGAGACCTGGAAGCTGGCGGTCCATGAATTCTCCCGGCGACCCCGGACCGTCTACGAGGAGAGGCTGTACGAGGCCTCCCTCGGCGAACTGATCGCCCTGTTCAACGAGACCCCGGACGAGGTGCGCAACCTTTTGGTCATCGGCCACAACCCCGGGATGCACGGGGCCGCCGACGCCCTCTCGGGATCGGCCGAGGGCGACACCCTGGCCCGGATGACCCGGGACGGCTTCCCCACCGCCGCCTACGCCGTGGTCGAGTTCCCCGGCTCCTGGAAGAGCGTGGAGCACGGGGCCGGCAAGCTCACCGAGTACTGGACGCCGAACGACTGAGCGCCGTACCGGACGCCGGACGACCGGCCACCCGGTACCGCTCACCACAGGAACGCGCAGGGCCCCGGCACCTAGGCAACCGCCACCCGTTCCGGGGCCTTGCCGCGTACGACCGAGACGACCGCGTACGACCGCGTACGACCGCGTACGACCGAGGCGACCGCGTACGGCTCCGAAACCGGCGGCCGGGGCGGCCGGCCCGGGCCGTCAGTCGACGAGACCGTCCGCCGCCTCGACCTCTTCACGGGTGATACCGAGCAGATAGAGCACGGTGTCCAGGAACGGCACGTTCACCGCGGTGTGCGCCGCCTTGCGGACCATCGGCTTCGCGTTGAACGCGACGCCGAGCCCGGCGGTGTTCAGCATGTCGAGATCGTTCGCCCCGTCCCCGATCGCCACCGTCTGGGCCAGCGGCACCCCCGCCTGCTCGGCGAAGCTCCGCAGCAGCCGGGCCTTGCCCGCCCGGTCCACCACCTCGCCGACGACCCGGCCGGTGAACTTGCCGTCCACCACCTCCAGGGTGTTGGCGGAGGCGAAGTCGAGGCCGAGCCGTTCCTTCAGGTCGTCCGTGACCTGGGTGAAGCCACCGGAGACGACCCCGACCTGGTAGCCGAGCCGCTTGAGCGTACGGATCAGGGTGCGGGCGCCGGGGGTAAGCCGTACCTCGGTGCGTACCTTGTCCACCACCGAGGCGTCCAGACCGGCCAGCAGCGCGACCCGGGCGTGCAGCGACTGCTCGAAGTCCAGCTCGCCGCGCATCGCCTGCTCGGTCACCCGGGCGACCTGCTCCTCGCAGCCCGCGTGCGCCGCGAAGAGCTCGATCACCTCGTCCTGGATCAGCGTGGAGTCGACGTCCATGACCACCAGCCGCTGGGCCCGGCGGCTCAGCCCGGCCGAGACCACCGCGACGTCCACGCCGATCTCCGCGGCCTCGGTCGCCAGCGCGGTCCGCAGCTCCGCGGTCCCGGTCCCCGAGACCGCGAACTCGACGGCGGTGACCGGGTACTTCGCCAGCCGGAAGATACGGTCGATGTTCCCGCCGGTCGAGGTGATGGTGGCCGCTATGGCGGCGGTCGACTCCGCGGTCAGGGGGTGTCCCAGCACCGTCACATGGGAACGGCCGTCACCACGGGGGCGGTTGTCGCCGATGCCGGAGATGATCTCGGCCTGCAGCGTCAGGGAGTCGGCCCAGCTGTGCACGGTCGCCCGCAGATCGCCCTCGGTGGCCCCGCCCGCGGTGGGCGAGGTGACCAGAGCGCACAGCACGATGCGGCCCCGGGTGACGACCTGTTCGATGTCCACGACGTCGACCGCGTACGCGGCGAGGGTGTCGAAGAGCCCGGCGGTGATGCCGGGACGGTCCTTGCCGAAGATCTTGACGAGAAGCGTGGGTGCGTCGCCGCCCGGAGGGATCCCGCCGCCGGGGCCGTCGACCCGGCGGGGCTCAGGGGGCTCAGAGGACGAGAGGGGCTGAGGTGGCTGAGATGCGCTCATGGTGCTCCCACCGTATCGGTCCCACCGACTCGTCCGGCCGCCCGTCCCGAGTGCCGGACGGAATTCGCCCCGGCGCCGTCCGCTGCGCCGAGCGGCGGTCTCCGCGGCCTCGGCTCGGGGACGTGGGACGTCGTGAATCTGGCCGGTACGGGTCTTGCGCCAGGACACACCAGTCGTCTTGTATCCGCCGTTATACGGTCGATGAACCTTCTCTGGGCGGTAACCGGACCTTCATCCGCACTTCATCCGTTCCGTAGCTGTTTCGCTCCCCGGTATCGGGGCGTTCGCGCAGGTCTCCGCGCGCTCTTCACCCGCCCGACTTTCGGATAGGGGACTGGTCCTGGAATAGTTCCCCACGATGTTCAGCATCCCTAGACTCCCTGCGACGGGGGTAACACGGGGGACAACTAGTGGGGCGCGGAGTGCCGGAACTCGTACTGGAATTGAATGGCAACACCTGGACGCTCGATCCGTCCAGGGCGTACACCCTTGGCCGTGATCCTCAGGGCGACCTGGCGATCGACGATGCCAGGGTGTCGTGGCGGCATGCCACGATCAGCTGGAGCGGCCGTAGTTGGTTCATCGAGGACCACGGCAGCACCAACGGCACCTATGTGCAGGGTCAGCGGATCCAGCAGGTGGAAATCGGCCCCGGCTCGGTGCTGCATCTGGGCAACGCCACCGACGGGCCCCGGGTGAGTCTCAGCCCCGCCGCGGGCGCCGGTGTCGCCGGCGGACACGCGGCCGGTGCTCAGCAGGCGCCCGTGCAGCAGCCCCACCACCAGCCCCAGGGGGGCGGCGCGGGCTGGCACGGACAGCAGGCGCCCGCGCACCAGGCCCCTGCCCAGCACCAGGCCCCTGCCCCGCAGCAGGTTTGGCAGCAGCAGCCGCAGGCGCCGCAACAGGGCCCGCCGCAGCAGCCTTCCCACCAGAAGGTGCCGCACCAGCAGAGCCCCGGGCATCCGGCCGGACCGGGACAGGGCGGTGCCGCGGGGGCGCCGCCGGTCTACGGCGACCGCAGCCCGACCACGTTCCACCAGCTGGCTCTCGGCCGGGTCATGCGCATCGGTCGTGCGCTGGAGAACGAGCTGGTCGTCTCCGACCTCCAGGTCTCCCGCAACCACGCCGAGTTCCACGCGACGCCCGACGGCCGCTTCGAGATCCGCGACCTCGGTTCGCACAACGGCACGTACGTCAACGGTCTGCCGCTTCACAAGTCGGGCTCCGCGCTCATCGGCGCGAACGACATCGTCGGCGTCGGCCACTCGACGTTCCGGCTGGTCGGGGACCGGCTGGAAGAGTTCGTCGACACCGGTGAGGTCTCCTTCTCCGCCCGTCACCTCACGGTGACGGTCGACGGCGGGAAGCAGATCCTCAAGGACGTCTCCTTCGGCGTCCCCGAGAAGTCGCTGATCGCGGTCATCGGCCCGTCCGGTTCCGGAAAGTCCACCCTGCTCAAGGCGCTCACCGGCTACCGGCCCGCCAACCAGGGTGACGTCCTCTACGACAACCGAAACCTGTACAAGCAGTTCGCCGAGCTGCGCCAGCGCATCGGTCTGGTCCCGCAGGACGACATCCTGCACAAGGAACTGACCGTCACCAAGGCCCTCAAGTACGCGGCCAAGCTCCGCTTCCCCGCGGACACCACCGAGGCCGAGCGCCAGTCCCGGATCACCGAGGTCCTCGCCGAGCTCAAGCTCGACATCCACAAGGACAAGAAGATCACGTCGCTCTCCGGCGGCCAGCGCAAGCGCGTCTCGGTCGCCCTGGAGCTGCTCACCAAGCCCTCGCTGATCTTCCTGGACGAGCCGACCTCCGGCCTCGATCCGGGCATGGACCGCGATGTCATGCAGCTGCTGCGCGGCCTCGCCGACGACGGCCGCACGGTGCTCGTGGTCACGCACTCGGTCGCCGAGCTGGCGATCTGCGACAAGCTCCTCGTGATGGCCCCCGGCGGTTCCGTCGCCTACTTCGGTCCGCCGGAGGAAGCGCTGAACTTCTTCGGCTACACCAGCTGGGCCGACGTCTTCTCCGCCTTCGAGAACTACCGCGACTACGACTGGGCGGGCCGCTGGCGCGGTTCGCAGCACTACCAGATGTACGCCGCCGACATCGACGCGGTCGCGGCCCAGCCGGTCAACATGCCGCCCCCGCAGCAGATGCGCCCGCCGAAGCCGCAGGGCTGGATGGCGCAGCTGTGGACGCTGATCCGGAGATACTCCTCCGTCATCGCGTCCGACAAGGGCTTCATGGGCCTGATGCTGATCCTGCCCGCCGTGCTCGGCGTGGTCAGCGTGGTCATCCCGGCGGAGTTCGGTCTCGCCGAGCCCGACCCGCCGTCCCGGTTCAACGGCAAGGCCGGAACGATCATGCTGATCCTCGCGGTCGGTATGTGCTTCTCCGGCGCCGCCAACTCCGTACGAGAGCTGATCAAGGAACGGGTCATCTACGAACGGGAGCGGGCCACCGGCCTGTCCCGCTCCGCGTACCTGATGTCCAAGGTGATCGTCCTCGGCGTGATCACCGCCTTCCAGGGCGTGATCATCTGCGGCATCGGCTTCGCCACCCGCGATCTGCCCGCGGAGGGCCTGATCATGCCGCCGGCCGTCGAGATCTGCATCTCGATCATCGCGCTGGGCTTCACCTCGATGATGTTCGGCCTGGTCATCTCCTCGCTGGTGAAGACCGCCGAGAAGACCATGCCGCTGCTGGTCATGTTCGCGATCATCCAGGTCGTCTTCACCGGCGTGCTCTTCCAGGTGTACGGGTCGCCCGGCCTGGAGCAGTTCGCCTGGCTGATGCCGTCCCGCTGGGCGATGGCCGCGGCCGGCACCACGCTGGACCTGGCGCACCTGATGCCGCCGTGGGACCCGAAGAACCCCACCGACCTCGACCCGCTGTGGGAGCACACCGCGAGCCAGTGGGGCATCAACATCGCCGTGCTGCTCGCGCTCGGCGTGATCTGCGGCATCGCGGTCGCGCGCCTGCTGCGGCGCCACGAGCCCGAGGTCATGCGTAAGTAGAGTCCCGCCGGGACGGAACGACGCCGGAGGCCGGCACCCCTCGGGGTGCCGGCCTCCGGCGTGTGTACGGCTGGACCCAGTACGGCTGGACTCAGTACGCGCTGTCGACGTTGTCCATGGTGCCGTAGCGGTCGGCCGCGTAGTTGCAGGCGGCGACGATGTTGGCGACCGGGTCGTACAGGTCCTTCTTGGTGCCCGCCACGTGGTAGCGGTCGAAGGTCGGCTGGATCACCTGGAGCAGGCCCTTGGACGGGATGCCGTTCTGGGCGTTGATGTCCCAGTTGTTGATGGCCCAGCGGTTACCGCTGGACTCGCGGATGATGTTGCGGTGGATCCCCTCGTAGGAGCCGGGGATGCCTTCCTTCTTCATGATC
This sequence comes from Streptomyces sp. NPDC091287, assembly GCF_044768525.1. NCBI lineage: Bacteria > Bacillati > Actinomycetota > Actinomycetes > Kitasatosporales > Streptomycetaceae > Streptomyces > Streptomyces sp. NPDC091287. The sequence goes on along the minus strand of NZ_JBIVUV010000028.1, from coordinate 13,464 downwards.
GCCATGGCCTCGCGGATCCAGCCGTCCAGGTTGTTCGCGTAGACGGGCTTGCGCGGGGTGGAGCGGTTCGCGGCCTCGGTGCCGCGCTTCTTCGCGTCCGCCTTGGCCTTGGCGGCCTTGTCCTTCGCGTCGGCGGCGGCCTTGGCCTTCGCCTTGGCGTCCGCGGCGGCCTTGGCCTTCGCCTCGGACGCGGCCTTCGCCTTCGCGGCGGCGGCCTTGGTCTCGGCGGCGGCCTTCGCCTTGGCGGCGTCGGCGGCCTTCACCAGCTGCTCGGCGGTGGAGTGCTGCTCAAGCATGCTGTTCTGCACGGTCTTGGCCTGGGCGGAGCCTGCGGCGTTGGTGAAGGCCACGGGAGCGGCGGCAGCCGCTGCCTGCGGGGCGATCTCGGCCTCGGCGTTCGACGGGACGAGCGAGAAGGTCAGGGCGGCGACGCCAAGGGCCGACACACCGGCCACGGAGATCTTCTGGACCTTGTTCAGACGACGGACACGGCTGGGTATGCGAGTCGCAGACATGTAGGGCTACCTCTTCGAATGCTCAGGGTGTCCTCACGGAGGACGAGACCGGAGGCGGTGATGCGTACCTCCGTCGGGGACGAGAGCAATTCTTAGCGGCAGCAAAATCGTGAGGCAAAGGTGTGACGTACGAAGGTGGATAGTGGAACAGGGCCCTGTTCGTCCGAATTGACCCCCACGTACGCCTGCTCAAATCGCCCTTATGTGCCCACTAGGTACGTTCGTAAGTGACGTAGGCCCTATGCCTGGGCTCACATCGGCGACGTAACGGTCTCACCACTCGTTGCTGGAGCAATTCGGAGCGTTACGTTCCTCATCCGGCAGGATGAGGTGGACGTCCCCGAACTCGTGCCAGAGGTACCGCTCCCGCAGCGCCGCCTCGTACCCACGGCGCAGCGCCTCGCGTCCCGCCACCGCCTCCAGCATCAGCAGATGCGAGGCCTCCGGTTCGTGCAGCCCGGTCAGCAGCCCGTCCACCACCCGCACGCCCCGCCGCGGCGTCACCACCAGATCCGTCCACCCCCCGGCCGGCCGGACCACCCCGTCGTCCCCCGCCGCCGACTCCAGCGCCCGCACGGCCGTCGTCCCCACCGCGATCACCCGCCCGCCCGCAGCACGGTCCTCACCGCGCGCCGCCCGCACCGCGTTCACCAGCCACGCCGTCGCCGCCGGCACCGTGAACCGCTCCGGGTACGGCGGCTCGTGCGCCTCCGCCGAAGCCACCCCCGTATGCAGGGACAGCGGAGCGAACAGCACCCCCCGGCGCACCAGCCCCGCCACCAGCGCGGCCGTGAACGGGCGCGCGGCACTCGGCATCTCCGCCGAACCGCTCCCGTCCGGCGACGGCGTCGCGAACACCGTCCGATAAGCCGATAGCGGCTGATCCCGCTCCGTGTACCCGTACCGGATCGGCCGCCCGTACCGCCGCAACAGCTCCGGCACCGACTCCGGGGCTCGCGCCCACCACAGTCGGGCCCCCGCCGCGGGCCCCAGCGGCTCCTCCAGGACCAGCGCCCGTCCGCCCGGCAGCCGCACCACCGCCCCCGCGGGCCCGCCCGGGCGCGGCCCGGTGACCCCCGCCCCGCCGGGGGCCCGCAGCTCCACCGCCCACCGCCCGTCGGCACCCCGCGTCGAGAAGTGCACGACGACCCGCTCCCCGCCCACCCGCCCGTTCACGGCGGCGGGCAGCGTCATGGACGTGTTCACCACCAGCACGTCCCCGGCCCGCAACTGCCCGGGCAGCTCCCGGAACGCATGGTGCGACACCGCGCACCCACTTGACACGAGGAGCCGTACGTCGTCACGCCCCGAACCCCGCTGCTCGGCCGGCACCCGGGCCGACAGGGCGTCCGGCACCCGCCACGCCACCGGGCCCTCCGGCCCACCGCCCCCGGCCCACAGCGGCGCGGCCCCGTCGGCCGGGCCCACGTCCGCTCCCGCCGAGCCGGGGCCCGGCACGTCGGCCCGCGACCCATCCGTCGTCACCCCGCCCGGGCTGGGGGCGGCCGTCCCCAGCCGCCCCGGGCACCGCTCCCGCGCGCTCACCGCGGGCCCCCGCCCGGCCCCGCCGGCCCCGCCAGCAGGGCGGGTGCGGCGAACCGCCCGCTGGCCGGCCGCTCCCGCACCAGCCGCAGGAACGCGGGCGCCACGCTCTCCGGCGTCGGCCGCACCTCGTCCGCCTCCTCGGGGACCGCCGCGGCGTACAGGTCCGTCGCCATGTCACCCGGGTCGACCGCCCACACCCGCAGCGCCGGCTCCTCCTCACCCAGGACCGCCGCCAACTGGTCCAGCGCCGCCTTCGACGCCCCGTAACCGCCCCACGTCGGGTACGGCTCCGCCGCCGCGTCCGAGCTGATCACCACCACCGCCCCCGCCCCCGAGGCCCGCAGCGACGGCAACGCCTCCTGCACGAGACCGAGCGCCGCCACCACATTCGTCTCCAGCGCCCGCCGCAACCCCTCCAGCGGCAGCGCGTCCAGCCGGACCAACGGTTCCGCGCCCAGCACGCTCGCGTTGCTCACCAGCAGGTCGAGACCGCCCAGCGACCCGGCGGCCGCCACCAGATCCGCCCGGTGCGCCGCGTCCGTGACGTCCCCCGGCACCGCCACCACCCGCGTCCCGAACCGCCCGCGCAGCTCCCGCGCCGTGTCCTCCAGCACCCCGGTGGTCCGGGCGTCGAGCACCAGGTCCCACCCCTGCCCGGCCAGCGCCCCCGCCAGCGCGCGCCCCAGCCCCTTCGAACCACCCGTGATCATCGCGACCGGCATGGTGACCGTCCCCTCAGTGCCCTCGGCTACCGCCGGGAAGCCCCGGCGAATCCACCGTAGGAAGCCCCGGCCGCACCGCGCCTCGCCCGGGAGCCGCAGCCGCCCCCGGTACTTCGGCGTAGGTCCCGAGCCGTCCTACGACCTTCGGCGGAGGGCCCACCGCCCGGACCTAGGCCACTCGTACACCCACCACCGACCCCGGCCCGATACGACCGCGCGGCCCCCGCCGGTACGGTGATCCCATGAGTCATCGCCCACCGTCGGGCCTCGCCGCGGTGAGTGCCGCGCTCCTCGCCATGAGCCGGCACCTCGAAGTGGGCGACGTCCTCAAGACAATCGTCGCTTCCGCCCGTGAACTGCTCGACGCCCAGTACGCGGCCCTCGGCGTCCCGGACGACCACGGCGGCTTCGCCCAGTTCGTGGTCGACGGCGTCAGCGACGAACAGTGGAAGGCCATCGGCCCGCTGCCCCGCCAGCACGGCATCCTCGCCTCGATGCTCCACCAGGCGAAGCCCGAGCGCCTCGCCGACGTCCGCAAGGACCCCCGCTTCGAGGGCTGGCCCGACGCCCACCCCGACATGTCCGACTTCCTCGGCCTGCCCATCACGGACGGCGACGAGATCATCGGAGCGCTGTTCCTCGCCAACAAGCTGTGCCCCAAGCCCGAGGGCGGCTGCGGCTTCACCGCCGAGGACGAGGAACTGCTCCAGATGCTCGCCCAGCACGCCGCCATCGCGCTCACCAACGCCCGCCTCTACGAGCGCAGCCGTGAACTGACCATCGCCGAGGAACGCTCCCGGCTGGCCCACGAACTGCACGACGCGGTCAGCCAGAAGCTGTTCTCGCTCCGCCTCACCGCCCAGGCCGCCACCGCCCTCGTCGACCGCGACCCGGTCCGCGCCAAGGGCGAACTCCAGCAGGTCGCCGCCCTCGCCGCCGAGGCGGTCGACGAGCTGCGGGCCGCCGTCGTGGAACTGCGACCCGCCGCACTCGACGAGGACGGGCTCATCGCCACCCTCCGCACCCAGATCCAGGTCCTGGACCGGGCGCACGCCGCCGAGGTCGCCTTCGAGAGCCGCGGGGTGCGCGCGCTGCCCGCCACCCAGGAAGAAGCCCTGCTCCGGGTCGCGCAGGAGGCACTCCACAACGCCCTGCGCCACTCCGGTGCGGAGCGCGTGAGCGTCACCCTGGTCCGGCGCGGCACCGACACCGTCCTCCGCGTCACCGACGACGGGGCAGGCTTTGACCCCACCGCCGTGCGGCGGGCGGGCCGCCACCTCGGCCTCGTCTCCATGCGCCACCGGGCGAACAGCGTCGGCGGCCGACTCACCGTTGCCTCGGAGCCCGGCAAGGGCGCCACGATCGAGATGGAGGTCCCCGGTGGCTGACAAGATCATCAGGGTGCTGCTGGTCGACGACCATCAGGTGGTCCGCCGCGGACTGCGTACGTTCCTGGAGATCCAGGAGGACATAGAGGTCGTCGGCGAGGCGTCCGACGGCGCGGAGGGCGTGGCCCGGACCGAGGAGCTCCGCCCCGACGTCGTGCTGATGGACATCAAGATGCCCGGCACCGACGGCATCGAGGCCCTGCGCCGCCTCCGGGAGCTCGACAACCCCGCAAAGGTACTCATCGTCACCAGCTTCACCGAGCAGCGCACAGTGGTCCCCGCCCTGCGCGCCGGAGCCTCCGGTTACGTCTACAAGGACGTCGACCCGGACGCCCTGGCCGGGGCGATCCGCTCGGTCCAGGCCGGTCACGTCCTGCTCCAGCCGGAGGTGGCGGGAGCGCTGCTCGCCCAGGACGACGCGGGCACCGGCACGGGCCGGGGGAGCACGCTCACCGAGCGGGAACGCGAAGTGCTCGGCCTCATCGCGGACGGGCGTTCGAACCGCGAGATCGCCCGTGCGTTCGTCCTCTCGGAGAAGACGGTCAAGACGCATGTGTCGAACATCCTGATGAAGCTCGACGTGGCCGACCGGACCCAGGCGGCGCTGTGGGCGGTACGCAACGGGGCGGCGGGCTGACGTCTGCGCCGCCGGGTTCCCGTCCGGACTGAGATTCATACTGTCGGGTGTATGTCACCCGTACGGCGCATCCTTCCGGGCCGCACGGCGTTCTCCAGGGCGTGCTGCGACGGCTTGTCGCAGCCTTTCTAGGAGGATCCTGAAGTGAAGAACCTGAAGAAGGCCGCCGCCGTCACCATGATCGCGGGCGGGCTCATCGCCGCCGGCGCCGGAGCGGCCTCCGCCACCGGTCACAGCGGCGCCGACGCCCACGGCGTGGCCACCCACTCCCCGGGCGTCGCCAGCGGCAACCTCGCGCAGGTTCCCGTCGCCGTCCCGGTGAACGTGGTCGGCAACACGGTCAACGTGGTGGGCCTGCTCAACCCGGCCTTCGGCAACCTCGGCCTCAACCACTGACCCACCCCCCCAAAGCCCCTCCCGAAAGCCGGACGCCCCTAAATCCCCAAGGGCCCGTCCGGCTTTCGCGCCCACCCATCCCGTCCGGCTTTCGCCGCCCCGCACCCCACCCCACCCGGTCCCCCTCCAGCCCGGCGCCTCTCCCGCCCGTGGCAGCCAGCACCCAGCCCCCTCCAGCCCGGCACCCCTCCCGCCCGTGGCAGCCAGCACCCAGCGCCCTCCAGCCCGGCGCGCCTCCCGGCCGCGGCAGCCAGCACCCAGCCCCCTCCAGCCCGTCCGGCGTTTGAGGACGGAACCCTCGCCAAGGGGGCCCGAGTCATACGCCCCCCCCCAGGGAGGTGGGCCCTCCGCACCCCGCCGGGCCGGCCGCCCCCACCCAGCCGACCGGGCGCACCACCCCAGCCCGTCCGGCGCTTGAGGACGGACCCCCGAGCCGGGGCCCCCGAGGCCAGGGCGCCCCGCGCAGGGGACACCCCAGCCCGTCCGGCGCTTGAGGACAGAAGGCCCGCGGGCCTACCGCCGAACCTCCCCGCCCTCCACATACGCGTTGTACGCCGCCACCTGAGCCCGCCGAGCCACCCGCTCCACCGGCCGCAACGCCTCCCCCCGCGCCGCGATCTCCGACGCGCTCACCGCACCGCCGTGCCCGTTCTCGTACGCCACCGAGACCAGCAACCCCACCCGCTGCGCCATCTCCAGCACCCGCACCGCCCGCGGCGGATACCCGGGCGCCAGCACATCGCGCCCCCGCTCCGCCCGCGCCCGGTACGCGTCCACCGCGGCCTCCGCCACCGGCCCCGAACCGGCCACGTCCAGCCGCGACAGCACCGCCGTCGCATCCCGCAACGCCTCCGCCAGCTCCCGCTCCGCCTCGCCCAGCGACGGCACGTCCGCGGGAGGCGCCTCCCGTACCGGCAGCACCCGCCACACCACCTCGACGTGCAGATCCCCGGCCGGTCCCGCCTCGGTGACCTCCGGCACCAGCCCGTACGGCACCCCGTACGCGACCACCGCCTCCTCCGCCTCCAGCGCCCGCGCGTTGAAATCGGGCGGACCGCTCAACCCCAGCGGATGCCCCGGCACCGGCAGCGCGACCCGGAACCCGGTCGCCCCCAACCCCCTCAGCCGGCCGAGCGCCAACGTGAGCCCGACCGGCCCCGTCTCACCCGGCAGTCCATCGACGCGGTGCACCGCGTCGACCCCGACAATCGCGAGGGCCGCCTCGTCCGGCGAGACGAGTCCCGCCAGAAGCGCGTTTCCCCAAGCGGCCAACAACCCTGAACGTGGTTCGACAAGCATGCCGACAGCCTAGGCAACGCCTGGGAACGGCCCTCACGCCTGAAGCACTCGCGCGGTGGCGTAGGTTTTCCCTGGGAGCCGTGCCCACCGGCACGCGACGATCGACGAGACTGCTTGGGGAGACAACGCGCCATGAGCGATGTACTGGAGCTGGTGGACGTATCCGTGGTCCGCGACGGACGCGCTCTGGTGGACGATGTCTCCTGGTCGGTCAAGGAGGGGGAGCGCTGGGTCATCCTGGGCCCCAACGGCGCCGGCAAGACGACCCTCCTCAACCTCGCCTCCAGCTACCTCTTCCCGAGCACGGGAACGGCCACGATCCTCGGCGAACAGCTCGGCGGCGTCGGCACCGACGTCTTCGAGCTCCGCCCACGGATCGGCATGGCGGGCGTGGCGATGGCCGACAAGCTGCCCAAGCGCCAGACGGTGCTGCAGACGGTCCTCACCGCCGCGTACGGCATGACCGCCACCTGGCACGAGAACTACGAAGCCGTCGACGAGGAGCGCGCCCGCGCCTTCCTCGACCGCCTTGGCATGTCCGAGTACCTGGACCGCAGGTTCGGCACGCTCTCCGAAGGAGAGCGCAAGCGCACCCTGATCGCCCGCGCCATGATGACCGACCCCGAGCTGCTGCTCCTGGACGAGCCCGCCGCCGGGCTCGACCTCGGCGGGCGCGAGGACCTCGTACGCCGCCTCGGCCGCCTCGCCCGCGACCCGTTCGCCCCCTCCATGATCATGGTCACCCACCATGTCGAGGAGATCGCGCCCGGGTTCACCCACGTCCTGATGATCCGCCAGGGCAAGATCCTCGCGGCCGGCCCCATGGAGACGGAGCTCAGCTCCCGCAACCTCTCCCTCTGCTTCGGCCTGCCGCTCATCGTCGAGCACACAGGCGACCGCTACACCGCCCACGGCCTCCCGCTCTCCTGACCCCGACTCCGCCGCGTACGGCCCTCCCCGCCGGGCGCCAACAGGCCCTCGCGCCACGATCGGCAGGCCGTGCACCGCAGTTGGCCACCCGTGCGCCCTGTCGGTGACGCACCGACAGTCCTACGATGACCATGTGGACATCGACGCATGGGTGTGGTGGCTGATCGGCGCGGTGGGGCTGGGCATCCCCCTCGTCCTGACCGCGATGCCCGAATTCGGGATGTTCGCCGTCGGGGCGGTGGCCGCATCGGCCGTCGCCGCCCTCGGCGGCGGGATCGTCGCCCAGGTTCTGGTTTTCGTCCTGGTCTCGGTCGCGCTGATCGCCGTCGTGCGCCCGATCGCCGCCAGACACCGGGCCGGCCAGGCCGGGCACGCCAGTGGCATCGACGCCCTGAAGGGGCGTCAGGCGGTCGTGCTGGAACGGGTATCGGCCTCCGGGGGACGCATCAAGCTCGCCGGTGAGGTCTGGTCGGCCCGCACGCTCGATGCCGACCAGGTCTTCGACCCCGGCAGCCAGGTCGATGTCGTGGACATCGACGGAGCGACGGCCGTCGTCATGTGACCGAAGCGTGCACGTGGCGGGCCCAGGTCTGCCAGACTCGAAGTCGATCATGTCGATCATCATGCGAACCCGGACCGGCCCGCAACGCACGGACCACCGGCCTCACATGAGCACCGTCCCCGATCACCGCGATCCACCGGCCAACCGAAGGGCACGAGAGACACCATGAACTCGATCGTCATCGTTCTGATCATTCTGGTGGTGCTCGTCTTCATCGCCCTGATCAAGACGATTCAGGTCATCCCACAGGCCAGCGCCGCCATCGTGGAGCGGTTCGGCCGCTACACCCGCACCCTGAACGCCGGCCTGAACATCGTCGTCCCGTTCATCGACTCGATCCGCAACCGGATCGACCTCCGTGAACAGGTGGTGCCCTTCCCGCCGCAGCCGGTGATCACCCAGGACAACCTGGTCGTCAACATCGACACCGTCATCTACTACCAGGTCACCGACGCCCGCGCCGCGACCTACGAAGTCGCCAGTTACATCCAGGCGATCGAGCAGCTCACCGTCACCACCCTTCGCAACATCATCGGCGGCATGGACCTGGAGCGGACCCTCACCTCCCGTGAGGAGATCAACGCGGCCCTGCGCGGAGTCCTCGACGAAGCGACCGGCAAGTGGGGCATCCGCGTCAACCGCGTGGAGCTCAAGGCCATCGAGCCGCCGACCTCCATCCAGGACTCGATGGAGAAGCAGATGCGCGCCGACCGCGACAAGCGCGCCGCGATCCTCACCGCCGAGGGCATCAGGCAGTCCCAGATCCTCACCGCCGAGGGCGAGAAGCAGTCCGCGATCCTGCGCGCCGAGGGCGAGTCCAAGGCCGCAGCCCTGCGCGCGGAAGGCGAAGCCCAGGCCGTCCGCACGGTGTTCGAGGCCATCCACGCCGGAGACCCGGACCAGAAGCTCCTCTCGTACCAGTACCTCCAGATGCTCCCGAAGATCGCCGAGGGCGACGCCAACAAGCTCTGGATCGTGCCCAGCGAGATCGGCGACGCCCTCAAGGGCCTCAGCGGAGCCTTCGGGAACCTCGGCGGCGGCATGCCCGGCTTCAACAACAGCGGCAACGGCGGCAACGGCGGCGACGGGAACGGCGGAAACGGCCACGGTGGAAACGGCCACGGCTCCATCCCCGCCCCGGCGGTGGAACGACGCGAGGAACCCCCGGTCTCCTGACCCGAAAGCCCTTTCGTGCATGATCAGTGAGGCCCCTCGACCTTCATGGCGGGGAGGCGTCACTGACCACCGAAGGAGATGGCCTTGCCCATCTGGGAAATTCTCGCCGTCTTCGCGGCCGGCGTCGGAGCGGGCACGATCAACACGATCGTCGGCTCGGGCACGCTGATCACCTTCCCCGTCCTGCTTGCCACCGGCCTCCCGCCGGTCACCGCGACCGTGTCCAACGCGCTGGGTCTCATCCCCGGCTCCATCAGCGGGGCCATCGGCTACCGCAAAGAACTCGCCGGACAGCGCCGACGCATCCTCAAGCTGAGCGTCGGCGCGGCGATCGGCGGCCTCTGCGGGGCGACCCTGCTCCTCGCCCTGCCCTCCACCGCCTTCGAGACGATCGTCCCGGTCCTGGTCGCCCTGGCCCTCGTCCTGGTGATCCTGCAACCTCGCATCAGCAAAGCCGTCCAGCGCCGCCGCGAACACACCGGCGCCAAGCCCCGCACCGACGGCGGCCCGCTCCTGTTCACCGGCCTGATGCTCGCAAGCGTCTACGGCGGCTATTTCACCGCCGCCCAGGGGATCATCTACCTGTCGTTGATGGGCATGCTGCTCGACGACACCATGCAGCGCCTCAACGCCGTCAAGAACGTCCTGGCGGCCGTGGTCAACACCATCGCCGCGCTGTTCTTCCTCTTTGTGGCCCACTTCGACTGGACGGCCGTCGTCCTCATCGCGGTCGGCTCGGCCATCGGCGGCCAGATAGGCGCCAAGGTCGGCCGCCGTCTGAGCCCCACCGTCCTGCGCGCCCTCATCGTGGCCGTCGGCACGATGGCCATCGTCCAACTGCTGCTCCGCTGACGTACGTGGGCCCGCCCCTGAGAGGGACGGGCCCACGGATACACCACCCGACGTACGCCGACTACGTCACGGCTCCCCGCAGCCGCGTCGGACGATCACTCCGGCGCCCTACGCCGCCGCTGCCCGGTCCAGCCACTCCGGCAGCGCCGAACGGTCGCCGGCCCCCATCGCCAGCAGCATCGCCTCGGCGGGGGAGGGGACGAACGGCTGCTTCAGCAGTGGCATCCCCGCCTGGTCCGGCGTCCGGGCGGCCTTGCGGTGGTTGTCCTCGGCACAGGAGGCCACCGTGTTCAGCCAGGTGTCCTGCCCGCCCTGGGCACGCGGCACCACATGGTCGACGGTGGACGCCCGCCGCCCGCAGTACGCGCAGCGGTGCTGGTCCCGTATCAGCACACCCCTTCTGGACCACGGCGCCTGTCTTCGGAACGGCACCCGTACGTACCGGCAGAGCCGGATCACCCGGGGCACCGGAATGTCCACGGCGGCACCACGCATACGGAGCTCGGGATGCGACTGCTCGACGACGGCCTTGTCCGTCAGGATCAGGACCACCGCACGGTTGAGCGTCACTGTCGACAGCGGCTCGAAGCTCGCGTTGAGAACCAGCGTGTCACGCATCCTGCCCACCTCCCGTGTGCCGCCCGCCCCCTGGCAGGCCCGGATCAACTCTGGCTGGGCAGGCCGCGATGGACAACGCAATAAAAAATGCCCTGCTCTGATCTCTCCAAGACCAGAGCAGGGCAAACAGCAGACGAACTAATCGCCGGAGGGAGCCTCGTACTCACCGATCAGCTGAGCACGCCCCAGTGTGTGGAACCGAAGATTGAATCCGGCCACCGCGGGAGACGCGTCGCTGTCGATCCCGAGCTTCTCGGTGTCGACCGCGTACACGGTGAACACATAGCGGTGGTTCTCCCCGGGCGGCGGCGCGGCGCCCCCGAAGTCCTTGGAGCCGTAGTCGTTACGGGCCTGGACGGCCCCTTCGGGCAGCCCCTCGAACTTTCCGCTGCCCGCACCGGCCGGAAGCTCCGTCACCGAGGCCGGGACATCGAAGAGCACCCAGTGCCAGAACCCGCTGCCCGTCGGGGCATCCGGGTCGAAGCACGTCACGGCGAAACTCTTGGTCTCCTCGGGGAAGCCCTCCCACCGCAGCTGCGGCGAAGTGTTCCCACCCGCAAGCACCTGGGCATCGCCCAGCACGGCCCCCGGCGCCAGATCGTCGCTCACCACGGTGAACGCCACAACCTCCGGATGGAAGTCGTGCGGCAGCGGGGCCCTCTTCGGCTCGGTCACGTCTCGCACCTCTCCTGATCGGTTCGTCTGCCTTCCCACCCGACCTTAGGGGGCGGTGCCGCGCTCTAGAGCCAGTTGCGCTGTCCGCCGACCTGGGCGAGCCACTGGTTGAGGTACGCGGCCCAGTCGGTCTGCTGGTAGTCGTGCAGCCCCACCTTGAACGCGCGGTAGGAGTCGCTGCCCTCGCTGAACAGCCCCGGCTTCTTGTCCATCTCCAGAATGACGTCCATCTCGCGGTCGTCGGCGACGAACGTCAGCTCCACCTGGTTCAGACCGCGGTACTGCGTCGGCGGGACGAACTCGATCTCCTGGTAGAACGGCAGCCGCTGACGCGTACCGCGGATGTGACCGCGCTCCATGTCCGCGCTGCGGAACCCGAAGCCCAGCTGCCGGAAGGCGTCCAGGATCGCCTCCTGCGCCGGCAGCGGGTGAACGTTGATCGGGTCCAGGTCACCGGAGTCCAGCGCGCGGGCGATCTCCAGCTCGGTGGTCACCCCGATGTTCATCCCGCGCAGCTGCTGGCCGCCGAACATGGTGATCGGCGTCTCCCACGGGATCTCCAGGCCGAACGGCACCACGTGCACCGCGCCCGCCTGCACCTCGAAGGCGCCCCCGAGGCTCTGCTTGGTGAACTCGATGTCCTGCTTGGTCTCCTGGTCCCCGCCCTCGACCTCGACCCGCGCCTGGAGGCCGACGGAGAGCCCCTCGATCTGCTGGGCGACCGAACCGCCCTGGATGCGCACCTCGCCCTGGACGACCCCACCGGGGACGACGTTCACCTCGGTGAGCTCGGTCTCCACCGAGGCACCGCCGGCACCCATGCTCGCGAGCAGCCGCTTGAAGCCCATAGTCACTCCTTCTAGGTTCTGACCCCTACATACGCGCCACGACGGTAGCCGGTTCCCTTCCGCGCGATCCCAGTACCCTCGGTCGCCATGACCAAGACCCCGGACCGCGCCCCACTGACGCGAAAGTTCTTCGACCGCTCCGTACTGGAAGTGGCCCCCGACCTCCTGGGCCGTACGCTCGTCCGCCGCAGCGCGGCGGGCACGATCGAGCTGCGCCTGACCGAGGTGGAGGCGTACGCGGGCGAGGTCGACCCCGGATCGCACGCCTTCCGAGGCCACACCGCGCGCAACAGCGTGATGTTCGGTCCGCCCGGTCACGCGTACGTCTACTTCACGTACGGGATGTGGCACTGCCTCAACCTGGTCTGCGGCCCGGAAGGCCGTGCGAGCGGGGTTCTGCTCCGGGCGGGCGAGATCAACGTCGGCGCCGCTCTGGCCCGCGACCGACGCGCCTCGGCCCGTAATGACAAGGAACTGGCCAAAGGCCCGGCCCGGCTCGCCACCGCCCTCGATGTCGACCGCGACCTGGACGGCAGCGATCTCTTCGGCGGCCCCGCCCCGGCCCTGTCCGTACTGCACGGCACCCCGCCGCCGCGCGCCCTCGTACGCAGCGGCCCCCGCACAGGGGTGGGCGGCGACGGCGCCCACCAGCCGTGGCGCTTCTGGATCGAGGGAGACCCCACGGTGAGCCCGTACCGCGCCCACGCACCGCGCCGCCGACCGAGCAGCAAGGCGACTTGACGCAGCCTCGGCAGACGCCTAATGTAGTCCGAGCCGCTTGACACGGGTACAGCTCTTGGCACAGTCCATCGGACCGGACCGAGCCACTCGAAGCGGCCAAACCACTACCTACGAATCACCCTGGCGGGTGCGAATTCGGCATGCCCGTATTCGCCCTATCGACTCGATTATGAGTTGCCAAGAGAATCGGCTAACGTAGTGAACACGCCGAAAGGCAAGGCCCCCCGCAGGCCATCAGAAATCGAATTCGGACCGGAAACGGAACGAAAAAGAGTCTGGTAAAGTCGGACTCGCCGGAAAGGGAAAACGCGAAAGCGAAGGACCTGGAAAGCGAGACGCGAGACCCGCTTCGACCGGGAATCGGACACGAAAGAGTCTGATAGAGTCGGAAACGCGAGACAGCAAGACAAAGCAGTAACGAAGGGAAGCGCCCGGAGGGCCCCGGTGAAACGGGACCGAAGGAATCGTCCGTTCCTTGAGAACTCAACAGCGTGCCAAAAGTCAACGCCAGATATGTTGATACCCCGGCCTGCTTCGGCAGGTTGGTGGTTCCTTTGAAA
>NZ_JBIVUV010000027.1:56810-93054 GCF_044768525.1 Streptomyces sp. NPDC091287 | reverse complement strand
AACGCTCGGCTGGGAAACCCCAGCCGAGCGCCTGCATAAACTGCTCACGGCCTGACCAACACAACCACGTGTTGCGACGACCCCTAGAAACCGCCGTCTCCATGGTCCGGGCCCTTCCGTATGGGTCCTGCGGGGCGTCAGCCGGCCTTCTTGGCGCCACCGACGGCGGCGGCCGCGCCGAGGGCGAGGAAGAGGTAGGTCATGAAGTCCGCCTCCTGCGACCAGGCCTCCGTCACGGTGCCGAAGTGGTCGCCGATGACCTCGGAGAAGGGGATCTGCGCCAGGTCGGAGAGGACCATCGAGATGCCGACGAGCTGCCCGAGGTAGACGGCGCCGATCGAGAAGACGGCCGCGGCGCCGATGACCGCGGGGTTGGAGCCGCCGACCTTGCTCGCCGCGAAGCCGACCAGGAAGCCGACGCCGACCGCCGCGTAGCCGACCTCGCGCTCGATGGAGCCCGCGATCACGCCGTACAGGATGCCCGCGACGACGGCCGCGCCCAGGGCGACCAGCACGCCGAGCAGGATGTTGTTGCGGGCCGGGGGCGCCGGGGCGAAGGGCGCGCCGCCGCCGAACGGGGCGCTCTGGCCGGGCTGCTGACCCGCGAACGGGTTGCCGGTCGGGGCCGGGGGCTGCTGGCCGTAGGGGTTGCCGGTCGGGTCGGAGGGGGCGGGCTGCCCGTACGGGTTGCCGGTCGGGGCGGGGGCGGGCTGGCCCGGCTGGCCGGCGTACGGGTTGCCGTCGACGGGCTGACCGCCGTAGGGCTGCTGGGGCTGGTTCGGCGGCTGCACGGGCTGACTCACGGTGGGGCTCCCCCTGGATGGCTGCGCACGAGTGTGCGGTTGCGCACGTATGTGCGCGCTGTGACGCCGCAGGGTAGCAGTACGCACCGGAATCGGTCACCGGCGTTCCTTTTCGGCCTCCCGTACCGTCCTCAGAGCCGGTGAGCCGCCCCCGCCGGAGTGGCTCCCCGGGTGTCCAGGAGGAGTTGGGCCTTGACCGCGAGGCCCTGGAGGTCGTAGGTGCGGTGCTGCTGGAGCAGTACGGTCAGGTCGGCCGCGGCCGCCGCCTCGTACAGCGAGTCGGCGCGCGGGACGGGGCGTTCGCGCACCCGCCAGTCCAGGACGTGCGGGTCGTGGTAGCCGATCTGGGCGCCCATGTCCATCAGTCGGGTGGCGATCTCGCGGGCGGGGGCGGCCTCCTGGTCGGCGCTGTCCGGCTTGTAGGTGACGCCGAGCAGCAGGACGCGCGCGCCCCGGACGGACTTGCCGTGCTCGTTGAGGAGCGTGGCGCAGCGCTGGATGACGTAACTGGGCATCCGGTCGTTGATCTCCTGCGCCAGCGAGACCATCCGCAGCGGGTGCCCCGGGGTGCGGGTGCTGTAGGGCAGGCAGCCCGGGTCCACCGGGACGCCGTGTCCGCCGACGCCGGGTCCCGGCCGGAAGGGCTGGAAGCCGAACGGCTTGGTCTCGGCGCACCGGATGACGTCCCAGAGGTCGACGCCGAGGTCGTGGCAGAGCACCGCCATCTCGTTGACCAGCGCGATGTTGACGTGCCGGAAGTTGGTCTCCAGCACCTTCGTCATCTCCGCCTCGCGCGGTCCGCGGGCCCGGACGACCTTGTCGGTGAGCCGTCCGTAGAAGGCGGCGGCCGACTCGGTGCAGGCGGGGGTGAGGCCGCCGATGACCTTGGGGGTGTTGGCCAGGACGTGGGTGCGGTTGCCGGGGTCGAGCCGGCCGGGGGAGCAGGCGAGGTGGAAGTCGCGTCCGGCGACGAGCCCGGATCCCTCCTCCAGCAGGGGGCGCAGGACGTTCTCGGTGGTGCCGGGCGGCACGGCGGACTCCAGCAGCACGGTGGTGTGCGGGCGCAGCCGGGCCGCCAGTGCGCGGGCGGCGTCGCGGAGGGCGGTGAGGTCGATTCCCCGGTCGGGGCCGAGCGGGGTGGGGGAGCAGATCACGGCGGTACGGACCCGGCCCAGCTCGGCGGCGTTGGTGGTGGGCCGGAAGCCGCCGGAGAGCATGCGGCGGATCTCGGACGCGGTGAGGGTGCCCTCGACCGGGCTGCGGCCCGCTCTGAGTTCCGCGTAGGGGCGTGGGTCGGGGTCGTAGCCGACGGTGTCGATCCCGGCGGTCACGGCGGCCTGGGCGAGGGGCAGGCCGAGGTGACCGAGTCCGATGACGGCGAGGTCTGCGGGCATACAGGAAGACCCCCTAAGTGCGGAGAGCGAAGATCGCAACTGCTGTGGACAGTGCAATGTCAGACTAGGCGTAAATATGACCTATATGTCGCATTGTGTGGCTCCGGTCGCCCGGGTGTTGTCCACAGGCGGTGGCTGAACTCGGGGAGCGCGGACAGAATCGAGGGGTGGACACGGGCGGCCGGCCCCTCGGCCGGGTGGCACTCCCGTCTCCGACCACCCCGATCAACCGGGAGGCAGCAGTGAGGACAGCGACACTGGGACCCGCCGAGCGCACCGTCGCGCTCGCCGCCATGGCCGAGCGCGAACTGGACGTGCTGGTCGTGGGGGCGGGTGTGGTCGGCGCGGGCACGGCGCTGGACGCCGCCACCAGAGGCCTCTCGACCGGCCTGGTCGAGGCGCGCGACTGGGCGTCCGGCACATCGAGCAGGTCGAGCAAGCTGATCCACGGCGGTCTGCGCTATCTGGAGATGCTCGACTTCGCCCTGGTCCGGGAGGCGCTCAAGGAGCGCGGGCTGCTCCTGGAACGGCTGGCCCCGCACCTGGTGAAGCCCGTGCCCTTCCTCTACCCCTTGCAGCACAAGGGCTGGGAGCGGCTCTACGCTGGCTCCGGCGTCGCGCTGTACGACGCGATGTCGGTCTCCTCCGGCCACGGCCGCGGCCTCCCCGTCCACCGCCACCTCTCCCGCAAGCACGCCCTGCGGGTCGCCCCCGCGCTGAAGAAGGACGCCCTGGTCGGCGCCCTCCAGTACTACGACGCCCAGATGGACGACGCCCGCTTCGTCACCGAGCTGGTGCGCACCGCCGCGTCCTACGGGGCGCAGGTGGCGAACGCGGCCCGGGTGATCGGCTTCCTCCGCGAGGGTGAGCGGGTCGTGGGCGCGCTCGTGCGGGACGTCGAGGGCGGCACGGAGTACGAGATCCGGGCCAAGCAGGTGGTCAACGCGACCGGCGTGTGGACCGACGACACCCAGGGTCTCATCGGCGAGCGCGGACAGTTCCACGTCCGGGCCTCCAAGGGCATCCACCTGGTCGTCCCCAAGGACCGCATCCACTCCTCCACCGGCCTCATCCTGCGCACCGAGAAGTCCGTCCTCTTCGTCATCCCCTGGGGCCGGCACTGGATCATCGGCACCACGGACACCGACTGGGACCTGGACAAGGCACACCCGGCCGCCTCCAGCGCCGATATCGACTACCTCCTCCAGCACGTCAACTCCGTCCTGAACACCCCGCTGACCAGGGACGACGTCCAGGGCGTCTACGCCGGACTGCGACCGCTGCTGGCCGGCGAGTCGGACGCCACCAGCAAGCTGTCGCGCGAGCACACGGTGGCCCACCCCGCACCCGGCCTCGTCGTCGTGGCGGGCGGCAAGTACACGACGTACCGGGTCATGGCCAAGGACGCGGTGGACGAGGCGGTGCACGGACTCGACCAGCGGGTCGCCGCCTGCGTCACCGAGGACACCCCGCTCCTGGGGGCCGAGGGATACAAGGCCCTGTGGAACGCGCGCGCCCGGATCGCGGCCCGGACCGGACTCCATGTCGCCCGGGTGGAGCATCTGCTCAACCGGTACGGCTCAATGACCGAGGAGATTCTGGAACTGATCCTCGCCGACCCCACCCTGGGCGAACCCCTGCCCGCCGCCGACGACTATCTGCGCGCCGAGATCGTCTACGCGGCCTCCCACGAGGGCGCCCGCCATCTGGACGACGTGCTGACCCGGCGCACCCGGATCTCCATCGAGACCTTCGACCGGGGCACCCGCAGCGCCCGGCTCTGCGCGGAGCTGATGGCGCCGGTGCTGGGCTGGGACGAGGGGCGGGTCGACCGGGAGGTCGAGCACTACGAGAAGCGGGTGGAGGCCGAACGCGAATCGCAGCGGCAGCCCGACGACCTCACGGCGGACGCGGCCCGGCTCGGCGCACCGGACATTGTGCCGATCTAGGACACGCCCTCCCGGGGCCCGCGAGTCTCCGCGCCGCAGTCACCGCCCGCCTTCACCGGGCCAGTTGGGCTCCGCCGGCCCGGTGGAGCCGCGGCGGCGGCCCGGTCCGGCCTGGACGGGGAGGCCGGGTTGGTAGGAGGCTGTGGGGGCTTCCCTCTTCGGACCGCAGCGCGGCGGACCCCGGACCCGGCACCAGGACCGGTCCCGGGGTGAGGGACAATGAACGCTCTGCCAGGGCGGGTTGATCGCAGAGGGGACGCATGTCGGAGGCGGAGCAGGCACGGGAGCCCCAACGGGACAAGAACGGTCGTCTCCTCGCGGGGCGCTACCGGCTCGGTGAGGTGCTCGGCCGAGGCGGCATGGGTACGGTCTGGCGCGCCGACGACGAGACGCTCGGCCGCACGGTCGCGGTCAAGGAACTGCGGTTCCCCGGGGCGATCGACGAGGACGAGAAGCGCCGGCTGATCACGCGCACCCTGCGTGAGGCCAAGGCGATCGCACGGATCCGCAACAACAGCGCGGTGACCGTCTACGACGTGGTCGACGAGGACGACCGCCCGTGGATCGTCATGGAGCTGATCGAGGGCAAGTCGCTCGCCGAGGCGATCCGCGAGGACGGCACGCTGACGCCGAGGCGGGCCGCCGAGGTCGGGCTCGCCATCCTCGACGTGCTGCGCTCGGCGCACCGCGAGGGCATCCTGCACCGCGACGTGAAGCCGTCCAACGTGCTGATCGCCGAGGACGGGCGCGTCGTGCTCACCGACTTCGGCATCGCCCAGGTCGAGGGAGACCCGTCGGTCACCTCCACCGGCATGCTCGTCGGCGCCCCCTCGTACATCTCGCCGGAACGGGCCCGCGGTCACAAGCCGGGCCCGCCCGCGGACCTGTGGTCCCTCGGCGGACTGCTGTACGCGAGCGTCGAGGGCTGCCCGCCGTACGACAAGGGCTCGGCCATCGCCACCCTGACGGCCGTGATGACCGAACCGCTCGACCCGCCGAAGAACGCCGGCCCGCTCACCGAGGTCATCTACGGGCTGCTCGCCCGGGACCCCGACCAGCGCCTCGACGACGCCGGGGCGCGGGCGTTGCTCAACGACGTCATCAACGCCCCCGACGTTCCCGCTCCGGCCCCCGCGGACTCCACCCAGATCATGGCGCTGCCGCCGGCGCCCGCCGCCGACCCCCTCGTCAAGAGGGCGCCGAAGCAGCCCAAGGCCCCGAAGCCGCCGAAGCAGTCCACCGGGTCGGGCGAGTCCGGCGGCGGCTCCCGCGACCGGCTGCGCGGAGCCCTGCGCTCCGTGCGCAACGCGAAGACCCCTGCGGCGGCCGCGGCGGGTGCGGCGGCCGCGGCGGCGGGCTCTCCGGCCGCGGCGGCCGGCGGCCCGCCCGCCACCCCGCCCAAGCCTCCGTCGCCGCCCAGCACTTCCGCCCCGGGAGCGAAACCCGCCGCGTCCACCCCGGCGACCGGGAAGGGAGCCGTCGCGGCGCCCGCCGGCGCCCCGAAGTCCGCGGCGGCGAGTGGATCCGAACCCGGGCAGCGCCCGCCGTCCTCGATCGCGTCCACGCGTGCCTCGATCACCGACGTGGTGCCGCGCCGCACCCTCGCGATCATCGCGGCCGTTGTCGCGCTGGCCATTCTCGGCACGGTCCTCGCGCTCACGCTCGGCGGCGGCGACGACGCGGACAAGGGCGGCGACACGGCCGCCTCGGCCGGAGCCTCGGCCGGCGGCGCCGACGACAAGGGCGCCGACACCGGCGGCGGTTCGGCCGGCGAGAAGGGCGGCGGTCAGAAGGAGGGCCAGGGCACGGACGACGGCCGGGCCTCCGCCGACCCGTCCGCCGACGACTCCGACGACGCCGACGACTCCGGTTCCGACGACGCCGAGGACGACGGGGCGGCCCCGGGCGACGCCCTGCCCGCCGGGTACGAGAAGGTCACCGACACCCGGTTCCACTTCACCATGGCGATGCCCGAGGGCTTCAAGCGCACCGCCATCGCGGGCAGCAACTCCGGCGGCATCTACAACGACAAGCGGGGCAGCTTCCCCCGCGTCCAGGTCGACTTCAACAGCTCGCCCAAGGACGACGCGGCGGCCGCCTGGCGCGGTGCCGTCGCGAGCGCCAAGGTCCTCAGCGACGGCTACAAGCACGGCGGCATAAAGAAGGTCGAGTACAACGGCTATCCGACCGTCGCGGACTGGACGTTCGAGCGCAACCACAACGGTGTCCGGGTCAAGGTGCTCAACCGGGGATTCAAGGTGGACGCCAAGCGCGGCTACTCGATCATGATCAGCTGCAAGGCGGACGAGTGGGAGGGCGACGAGTGCCGGACGCTGCGCGAAACGGCGTTCGCCACGTTCACGCCCACCGGCTGACCGCCCGGCACGCCCGTCGACCGGTCGAGAACGTCCTGGACCGGTCGATGGGAAACGTTTGTGCGGACCGGGTTGGCGCGACCCGGCCCGTCGGCCCGCGTTGCCACGTATCGTAAGAGGCCGGAGACCGTACGCAGCCGGAACAGCGGGTCAATTGTCCGCCGAATGACCGTGACTGACGGATAAGTGCGCCTTGGGTGACCGGGGGAAGAGCGCGCTCTGGGGAGGCGTCGTGGACGACTATGCGGGTCGGGTGCTTGCCGACCGCTACCGCCTTCCGCTGCCCCCGTCCGATGGGTACGAACTGGCCGAGACCCGGGCGTTCGACACCTACAGCGGACAGGAAGTCCTGGTCCGCCAGGTGCCGTTGCCGGAGATCGTGGACGCGGAGGTGCTCGACGTCAACGGGCAGCCCTCCGCGTCCGGACGCGCCACCGGGCGAGCGGTCCGGCGCAGCACGGACCCGGCGGTCCGGAGGGCGATCGAGGCCGCGCAGGCCGCCGCCCAGGTGCCCGATCACCCCCGGCTCGACCAGGTCTTCGACGTGTTCGCCGAAGCGGGCTCGTTGTGGATAGTGAGCGAGCTCGTCGCGGCCCGTCCGCTCGCCGCCCTCCTCGCCGAACGCCCCCTCAACCCCTATCGGGCGGCCGAGATCGGCTCCGACGTGCTCACCGCCCTGCGGGTACTGCACGCCCATGGCTGGACCCACCGCAACATCACCGTGCGCACGGTCCTGGTGTGCGACGACGGCCGCGTCATGCTCACCGGTCTCGCGGCGGGCGCCGCCGAGGAGGCGCTCTGCGGATACGCCCCCGGACCGGCGCCCGACACCGACCCGGTGGCCGGCCCCACGACGTACGGCATCCCGGCCGTCGAGGCCGCCCCGCCGGGAGAGCTCGACGGGGCCTACGCGCTCCCGTCGGCCAGGAGCGAAACGGAATACGCGCCGGTCGAGGGCTACGGATCCGTCGACGACGGCCAGGGCTACGCGGCCGTCGAGGAGTACGCGGAGTACGCGGAGTACGCGGAGTACGCGGACGCGGACGTCCAGGAGTACACCGAAGACGTCGGCGGCGACGGCGGTGACGGCCGGGCGGACCGGGGGGGCCAGGGGGACCTGGGGCTTTCCGTTCCGTCGCTGCCGCAGGGTTACGCACCGCGCCGGGACGACGACAGGGGCGACGACCGGTATGGCGACCGGCCCGAGGACCGGTCCGGCGACCGGCCCGAGGACCGGCCCGGCGACCGGTACGACCTGCCGTCGGGCGGCCCGGAAGCCGAGCCCTTCGCGTCGCACGCCGGGCAGGAGATCGTCCCGCGCCCCGCCGCCCCCGCCGTCCCGTACACCGCCGTGCCGCCCCCCGCCGAGCCGGGCGCCGCGAGCGCCGCCCAGCTGCGGGCCGCGCGCGCCGGAGCCATCGCCGCCTACCGTGCGGGCGCACGGGCCGCCGCCCGGGTCACCGAGGACCGGCAGCAGACCGACCGCGCCCCGGCCGACCTCACGAAGTCGCCGCCGGAAGGGCGCGCGCCCACCCCGAGCACCAGCGGCGTCACGGGAGCCGGAGCCGACGCGGACGCGGACGCGGACACCGGCATCCTCCCGCCGCAGCGCCCGGCGCCGGGCGCCCCGACCCCCGGCGCCCCCGTGGCCCCCGGACTGACTTCCCCCTGGGGCATCCCCGCTGAGGACCCCTACGACGACGAGGACGACGAGGACGACGAGGACGGCCCCCGGCCGCCGGGCCGCCGCGTGCACCTCGCCGGGACCTGGGACGACGGACCCGGGGCGCGGCCCGTCTCCGCGGGCGGCTCCGGCGAGGACGCGCTGCGCGCCGACTCCCGGCGGCCCGGCCCGCCGGCCCCGGCCCCCAAGCAGCTCGCCCGCACCGCCCCGCCCCGGGGCGGGCGGACCGCCCCCGGGGCCTGGGAGGACGCCGTCGCGGGCGGCGACGAGCCCGCCGTCTACCGGGGCCCCGCCACCCCGCTCGCCGCCGAACGCGCCCGCCAGGCACGGATCGCCGTCGTCGGAGCCGTCACCGAGCGCTGGGCCCCCGAGCAGGCGGGCCCCGTCCACGAGAACTGGCAGCTCGCGCCCCCGATCGGCCCCTCCACCGACCTGTGGGCGCTCGGCGCACTGCTCTACCGCGCCGTCCAGGGCCACGCCCCCTACCCCGAGGAGAACGCGGCCGAGCTCGTCCAGATGGTGTGCGGGGAGCCGCCCGCCTTCGCGGAGGAGTGCGGCCCGCTGCGGCCCGTCGTCGAGTCGCTGCTGCGCCAGGACCCCACGGAGCGGCCCGACTTCGAGGAGCTGCGCGGCTGGCTGCGCTCGCTGGTGCGCTCCGCGCCGGAGCCGGAGGCGGGCGCCGACGTCGTCACCCTGCCCGCGCCCGACGCCACCCGGCTCCCCGTCGTACGCCGCCGGGGCGAGCTGGTCCGCCGGCGCCGGGGCCGTTTCGGCGGCGGCTCGGCGCACGGCAGGCACCGCCAGGGGAAGCGTCAGCAACCGCCGAAGCAGAGCGATGGCGGCAAGCAGCGCGACCGGCAGGAATCGCTGCTGCCGCCCGACCGGTCCGTGCGGATGCCCGTGGAGACCTGGGAGGAGGAGCGCCCGGCCCGCACACCCCGTGCGCCCAAGGGGCCCCGAGTGCTGCGGGAACCGCCGCGCCGGGGCGAGGAGTCCCCCTCCCCGCGCAGCCTGGGCCGGCTGCTGCTCGTCCTCATCCTGCTGCTGATGGCCGCCGCCGTCGCGTACGCCGTGATGTTCCTGCCGGAGCAGGAACCGGGCAAGGACAGCGGAGCGCCGGCGTCGCCCGCCGGCTCCGCCGCACCGCCCGCCGCCTCGGGGGAGCCCGAGCCGTCCGCCTCGGCGGACGGGTCCGCCGATCCCGGCTCCCAGCAGCCGCAGACCAGCCGGTCGGCCGTGGCGCTCGCCCCCGGCTACGCGCTCCGCGAGGACGCGGAGGGCTTCCAGGTCGGCGTACCGAAGGACTGGCAGCGCAGCCCCGCCAACGCGGACCGGCAGATCCGCTACGGCAGCGACGGGTTCACCCTGCTCGTGGTGCCCGGCCGGGACACGGTGAAGGCGGGGGGCGGCGATCCGCTGGACTACCAGCGGGACAAGGAGCCCGAGCTCCAGCCGTTCCGCGACTCCACCTGGTCCTCCTCGTCCGGACTGCGCCGGGTCGACGTCGGTCGGCAGGCCATGGCCGAGGGGCAGTTCACCTGGCAGGAGAGCGGTGGGCGCGAGGTGTACGTCCGCAATCTCGCCATGATCGTCGACGGCAGGTACCACGTCATCCAGGTCATCGGGCCCGAGAGCGACCGGGACAAGGTCACCGAGATCTACGAGCAGGCCATCGCCTCGTACCGGGTCACCTGACCGCCGGTCACACCCGACCGCGCGTACGTGACCGTTTGTCCCCGAGCCTGATTACACGTCATCGCCACTGCTCCGTCACGGGCGTTGTGCGGTGTCGACAACCATCACAGTGCGGTCTCGTGGGCGATCCCCGGTTCCGCCTCACCGCCGCGCCTCCGTAATCTGGCCATTCGAGGAACGGGGCGGGGACATCACGTGGATCGATCACAGAGCACGGACGCGGGACTGGTGCTGGCGGGGCGCTACCGGCTGGGCGACGTCCTCGGCCGGGGCGGCATGGGCAAGGTCTGGCGCGCCCACGACGAGGTGCTGCACCGCACGGTCGCCGTCAAGGAGTTGACCGCCGGGCTGTACGTCGCCGAGGCCGACCGGCTCGTCCTGCACGCCAGGACGCAGAAGGAGGCGCGGGCGGCGGCGCGCATCACGCACCCCGGCGTCGTCACCGTCCACGACGTGATCGAGTACGACAACCGCCCCTGGATCGTCATGCAGTACGTCGACGGGCCCTCACTCGCCGACTCCGCCAAGGAGAGCGGCGAGGTCGCCCCGCGCGAGGCGGCCCGGATCGGGCTGCACGTCCTGAGCGCCCTGCGCGCGGCGCACGCGGCCGGGGTGCTGCACCGCGACGTCAAGCCCGGCAACGTGCTGCTGGCGCGCGACGGTCAGGTGCTGCTGACCGACTTCGGGATCGCCGCGATCGAGGGCGACTCCACCATCACCCGTACCGGCGAACTGGTCGGCTCCATCGACTACCTCGCCCCGGAACGGGTACGCGGCGGCGACCCGGGGCCGGCCTCCGACCTCTGGTCGTTGGGGGCGACGCTGTACACGGCGGTCGAGGGGACCTCCCCGTTCCGCCGTACGTCCCCGATCTCCACCATGCAGGCCGTCGTCACCGAGGAGCCGCCCGCCCCGGTCAACGCCGGCCCGCTGGGCGCCGTGATCACCGCGCTGCTCCGCAAGGACCCGGACGACCGGCCCACGGCCGCCCAGACCGAGCAGATGCTGCTGGACGCGATGGACGGCCGCGAACCCCGGGCCGCCCAGGCGCACGTGCCGACCCAGCGCTTCCCCGAGGACGCCCGGTACGGCTACCAGGACACGGACGGCGGCCCCAACGGCGCCGACGGTTCCGACGGCGCCACCGCCCGGCTGCCCGGAACGACCCCCGCCACGACGCCGACGCCCGCCCCCGGCCCGGACACCGCCGCCCCGGTCACCGGCCCCGCCTCCGCCCCGGTGACCCGGCGCACCGGATCCCGCTGGCGCACGGTGCTCGTCGTGGTCGTCGCCGCCGCCGTCCTGGGGGGCGCGGCCGGGCTGTTCGCGATGAAGTACGGGGAGGGCTCGGACGCCCCCGGCGGTACGAGCGGCGGCACGGCCGCGGGCAGCACACCCTCCGCGGAGCAGACCTCCCCGGAGCCGGCCGCCTCGTCGAAGGGGGTGCCGGAGGTACCCGACGGCTGGCGCCGGGTCGACGACCCGGCCGGGTTCAGCCTGGTCGTGCCGGTGGACTGGACCCGGCAGGTCCAGGACGGGCAGATCGACTACACGCCGGACGGCGGGGCCCACCGGATCCGCATCAGCGTCGACCCGGACCCGGACTTCGAGCATCCGTATCTGCACATGGAGAACATGGAGGAGCAGCTCTCCGAGCGGCTGCCGGGCTATCAGCGGATCGGGATGGAGAAGAACACCTTCCGCGACCGGCCGGGTGCCCTCTGGGAGTTCACCTGGAACGAGACCAAGGACCACCCGGGGCCCCGGCACGGGATCGACCAGATGTACTACGGCGGTTCGGGCGGCCCCGAGTACGCGCTGTATCTGACGGCCCCGCAGGAGGGCTGGGAGGCCAGCCGCGAGAAGTTCGACATCATGCTGCGCAGTTGGAGCGCGCCGAAACCCCAGCAGTGAGCACGCCGCCCGGCGGGTGCCCGATGCTCCGGCCCGGTCGCGAGACGGTCACGGCTCCGCATCCGGTGACCACCCTCGGTGGTGCCCGGCCCGGCGCGTGAACCAGGATGGGGTACATGACAGATCACGGGGGACGGGCGAACGAGCCCACCAGCTACGGAATCCAGCCGCCGCAGACACCGGGGGGCTTCGGCGCGCCGCATTCCGTGCCGTATCCCT
Organism: Streptomyces sp. NPDC091287; assembly: GCF_044768525.1. NCBI lineage: Bacteria > Bacillati > Actinomycetota > Actinomycetes > Kitasatosporales > Streptomycetaceae > Streptomyces > Streptomyces sp. NPDC091287. The sequence continues at coordinate 81,021 of NZ_JBIVUV010000027.1, read as the reverse complement.
CACCTCCGGCGCCTATTCCGTCCCCCACCGTCCACGCGGGCGTCCCGGACAGTGCGGTGAACCGGCTGATCGGCGGGCGTTACCGGCTGCTCGCCCGGCTCGGGCACGGCGGGATGGGCACGGTGTGGCGGGCCCACGACGAGGTCGTCGACCGTGAGGTGGCCGTCAAGGAACCGCGCGTACCGGAACACCTCGGCGAGCGCGAGCACAGCATGGTGCACCAGCGCATGCAGCGCGAGGCGCGGGCCGCCGCCCGGATCGACCACCCCGCCGTCGTGACCGTCCACGACGTGGTCGTCGAGGACGGCAAGCCGTGGATCGTCATGGAGCTGGTGCGCGGACCGTCGCTCGGCGACCGCCTCCAGGAAGGCACCCTGGACCCCCGCGAGGCGGCCAGGATCGGACTCGCCGTCCTCGACGCGCTGATGGCCGCCCACGCGATCGGCATCCTGCACCGGGACGTCAAGCCGGACAACGTCATGCTCGGCACCGGCGACCGGGTCGTCCTCACCGACTTCGGGATCGCCCAGGTCGAGGGCGAGCAGCAGCTCACCGAGACCGGCGCGTTCGTCGGCTCGCCCGAGTACATCTCACCGGAGCGGGTCCTCGGACAGCGCCCCGGACCGGAGTCGGACCTGTGGTCGCTGGGCGTCGTGCTGTACGCGGCGGTCGAGGGGATGTCCCCGTACCGCCGCTCGCACACCCCGGCCACCCTCCAGGCCGTGCTGTCCGCCGAGCCGCAGGTGCCCGCCCGGGGCACGGGCGCGTTCGGCACCCTCGTCATGCAGCTGCTCCGCAAGGACCCCGCCGCGCGCCCGCCGGCCGCCGAGGTCCGCCGGACGCTCCAGCAGCTGGCCTCCCCGGCCCCGGCGCGGGCGACCTCCGCGTACGGGACGGTCCCCGTGGGCGGAAGCGGCGGCGGCAGCAAGTGGGTGCCACCCGTCCTGCACCGCAACCGCGTCGCCCAGTTCGCGCTCGGCGGCGGGGCGCTGGCGGTGACGGTCGCGCTCGTCCTGCTCCTGCTGAACCCGTTCGCCGGCGACGGACCGCCCGAGGGCTGGCAGGTCCGGCCGGAGAACGAGGTCCTGTCGGCGGACGTCGCCGTGCCGGAGGAGTACAAGAGGGTCCAGGAGGACGACGACGGCGAACTGGTCTGGTACGCGGACCCCAGCGGCGTTTTCGAGATCGTCTTCTGGCATCGCCCCGTCAAGAGCGACGACACCTCGGACGACAACCCCGGCGTCGACCCGGCGGCCCGCAAGGCGTACTACGAGAAGGGCGGGAAGAGCACCACACAGATGGAGGAAGCCTCCGTCACGTACAAGGACGCCACGCACGAGGGGCGCAGGGCGGTCGAGATGACCACCGAGTTCGTCCCCTACGCCTCGTCCGACGACGACCCGGTGCGCTACCGCTTCCGGGAGCTGCTGATCCCCGGCGAGAAGAAGAGCGACCCCTACTGGCACGTGCGCGTGCGGATGCCCGCCGAGGGGCAGGCGGCGAAGGACGGCGACGCGATCTTCACCGAGGTCACCGAGGGGCTGAAGATTCACGCTTCCTGAGTGCCGCGGGCCGACCGCCGGGCGGCGGTCGGCTGCATAGCCACTGATCAGCGGTTATGTCGCCAGCGATCACTGGCTCGTTCGAGGAGGGTGCCCGGCAGGGGTGGCGGGTCCTGTGAAAAACTGTTACCCACGGGTACCCAAAGGCTGCGGCTGGACATACTCTCGGCCTCATGACGGACTCGCAGGCCCCTGACGCCCCTCTCGGTACGAACCCCGTGGCGGTCGCCCCCGCCGGGGTGCGCAACGCCGCCGACGTGGTCACTCCCGAGGTGATCGCCCAGCTGACCCGTGGCGTCGTCGGGTCGGGCCGCACGGCCAACCACACCCCCTTCACCGGGGAGAAGCTGGCCGACCTGCCCGAGTCCACCCCCGAGGACGTCGCCACCGCCTTCGACCGGGCCCGCGCCGCCCAGCCCGTCTGGGCCGCCGTCCCCGTACGGCAGCGCGCCGCAGTCCTGCTGCGCTTCCACGACCTCGTCCTCAGCCGCCAGTCCGAGGTCCTCGACCTCATCCAGCTGGAGACCGGCAAGGCCCGCCTGCACGCCCACGAGGAGGTGCAGGCCATCGCCATCGCCGCCCGCCACTACGGGCGCAAGGCCGCCGCCTACCTCAAGCCCCGCCGCCACACCGGCGTCGTCCCGATCCTCACCAAGGTCACCGAACTGCGCCAGCCGCGCGGCGTCGTCGGCCAGATCGCCCCCTGGAACTACCCGCTCGAACTCTCCGTGGGCGACGCGCTGCCCGCGTTCGTCTCCGGCAACGCCGTCGTGATGAAGCCCGACACGGAGACCGCGCTCACCGCCCTGTGGGCCCGCGACCTGCTGATCGAGGCCGGACTGCCCGCCGAGGTCTTCCAGGTCGTCCTCGGCGAGGGCCCCGTCGTGGGACCCGAGGTCGTCAGCCGCGCCGACTACGTCTCCTTCACGGGCTCCACCCGCACCGGCCGCGAGGTCGCCGTCGGCGCCGCGTCCCGGCTGGTCGGCGTCTCCCTGGAGCTCGGCGGCAAGAACGCCATGCTCGTGCTGAAGGACGCCGACGTCGAGAAGGCCGCCGCCGGAGCCGTCCGCGCCTGCTTCGCCTCCGCCGGACAGCTCTGCATCTCCATCGAGCGGCTGTACGTCCACGAGTCCGTCGCCGACGACTTCGTGGAGCGCTTCGCCACCCGGACGAAGGCCATGCGGCTCGGCAGCGCCCTCGCCTACGGGGCCGACATGGGCTCCCTCGTCGGCGAACGCCAGCTGGAGGCCGTCACGCGCCACGTCGACGAGGCCGTCGAGAAGGGTGCGCAGCTCGTCGCCGGCGGCGTCGCCCGCCCCGACATCGGCCCGCTGTTCTACGAGCCGACCATCCTCGACGGGGTGGAGGCCCCGATGGCCGTCTGCACCGAGGAGACCTTCGGGCCGGTCGTCTCGATCTACCGCTTCAGCGACGAGGACGAGGTGATCGCGCTGGCCAACGCCACCCCGTACGGCCTCAACTCCAGCGTCTGGACCACCGACTCCCGCCGCGGTCACCAGGTCGCGGCCCGGCTGCGCACCGGCACGGTCAACATCAACGAGGGGTTCGCCCCCGCCTACGGCAGCGTCCAGGCCCCGATGGGCGGCATGAAGGATTCCGGCCTCGGCCGACGGCACGGCTCCGAGGGCATCCTCAAGTACACCGAGGCCCAGACCGTCGCCCAGCAGCGGCTGATGCCGCTCGCGCCCTCCTTCGGGCTGGACGACGAGAAGTACGCCGCGCTCATGACCAGCAGCCTCAAGGCGATGAAGGCGTTCCGGCTGCGCTGAACGCCCCGGGAGCCGTAGCGACTTCCGCCCTTTTCGTACCGATTCCGTTCCGAGGAGTGCCATGTCCCAGGACAGCCCTGCCCAGAAACAGGCCATGAGCCCCGCGCCGACGGTCCCTGTTCCGGCGAGCCCTGTGTCGGCGAGCCCTGTGCCGGCCGAGGACGACGCCGCGTACGACTACGACGTCCTGGTCGTCGGATCCGGCTTCGGGGGCGCGGTGTCGGCGCTCCGGCTGACCGAGAAGGGGTACCGGGTCGGGATCCTGGAGGCGGGCCGCCGCTTCACCCCCGGCACCCTCCCCAAGACCTCCTGGGACCTGAAGAACTACCTCTGGGCCCCCGCGCTGGGTCTCTTCGGCATCCAGCGCGTCCACCTCCTCGGCAACGTCATGGTGCTGGCCGGGGCCGGGGTCGGCGGCGGATCGCTCAACTACGCCAACACGCTGTACGTGCCGCCCGCCCCGTTCTTCGAGGACCGGCAGTGGGCCTCGATCACCGACTGGCAGGACGAGCTGAAGCCGTACTACGACCAGGCCCGCCGCATGCTCGGGGTCCGCCTCAACCCGACCATGACCCCCTCCGACATCCACCTCAAGGCCGCCGCCGAGGCCATGGGCGTCGGCGACACCTTCCACCTGGCCCCGGTCGGCGTCTTCTTCGGCGACGGCAAGGACGCCGACGGCACCGCGAGGGCCAGGCCCGGAGGCACCGTCCCCGACCCGTACTTCGGCGGCGCGGGCCCCGCCCGCAAGGCCTGCACCGAGTGCGGCGAGTGCATGACGGGCTGCCGCCACGGCGCCAAGAACACCCTCAACGAGAACTACCTCCACCTCGCCGAGAAGGCCGGAGCGGTCATCCACCCGATGACCTCCGTCGTCGCGGTCACCGACGACCCCGAGGGCGGCTACCGGGTCCTCACCGTCCCCACCGACCGCCGTCGCAGGGCGAAGCCCACGAAGCTCCGCGCCCGAAAGGTCGTCGTCGCCGCGGGCACGTACGGCACCCAGACCCTGCTGCACACCATGAAGGACCGAGGGCTGCTGCCCCGGCTCTCCGCGAGGCTCGGCGAGCTGACCCGTACCAACTCCGAGGCGCTGGTCGGCTCCCAGACCAGCGACCGCCGCTACCGCAAGAAGCACGGCACCGCGAAGGCCGACTTCTCGCAGGGCGTCGCGATCACCTCCTCGATCCACCCCGACGACAACACCCACATCGAGCCCGTCCGCTACGGCAAGGGCTCCAACGCCATGGGCGCGATGTCGATACTCCAGGTCCCCTACGGGGCCCACCGGGTGCGCGGCTGGCTCGCCAACATGGTCAAGCACCCCACCCTGGCCGCCCGTTCGCTCTCCAACCACCACTGGTCCGAGCGCACCATCATCGGCCTGGTCATGCAGTCGCTGGACAACTCCCTGACGACGTACCGCAAACCGGGTGGCATCGGCAAGGGCCTGCTCACCGCCCGCCAGGGCCACGGCGCGCCCAACCCGACCCAGATACCGGAGGCCACCCACAGCGCCACCCTGCTCGCCGAGGAGATCAACGGCTTCGCCGGCTCCAACGTCGGCGAACTGATGGGCACCCCGCTCACCGCCCACTTCCTCGGCGGCTGCCCGATCGGCGCGAACGCCGACGAGGGCGTCATCGACCCGTACCACCGCCTGTACGGCCACCCCGGCATCAGCGTCGTCGACGGCTCCGCGGTCTCCGCCAACCTCGGCGTCAACCCCTCGCTGACCATCACGGCCCAGGCCGAGCGCGCGATGTCCTTCTGGCCCAACAAGGGAGAGACGGACCCGCGCCCGGAGCAGGGCCAGGCCTACGAGCGGCTCACCCCCGTCGAGCCTCTCGCGCCGACCGTGCCGAAGGAGGCGTTCGGCGCGCTGAAGCTGCCGTTCCTGGGCATCCCCGTGGTGCCGCCGAAGGGGACGGCGGAGGCCGGCGCGAACGTGAAGGGCGTCGGGAACACACCCGTACCCAATCCGTGATCTTTCTCCGGGCAACTCTTCGGCGAGCTGCGCGGTCGAACCCGTACCGCGACAACTGTCACAGCGGTCACACAGCTCCTGCCGAGTCCCAGAGGTCCCCGATGACACCCTTCACCCCGAGCACCGCGCTGCGCCGCGCGGCGGGCTCCCTCGCCGCCGCGGGTCTTCTGGCCGCGGCCTCGCTCGCCGGGGCCGCCGCCCCGGCGGGGGCCGCCGACGTACCGGTGTTCGCCCTCGGCGGCCCCGCCGAGACGGGGCTGAACCCGTACCCGGAGAGCGGCGAGCCGCGGCACTCCACGGTCGGAATCACCGTCAACAACCCGAGCCAGGACGAGGAGAACGGCGGTTACGGGGGCGACTTCACCCTCACGTTCGACCTCAGCGGCATCGAGGGCGTCGCCGAGGTGGCGTTCGACGGCGAGTCCGGCAGCGCGGACTGCGAGGTCACCGGCGCGAAGGCGGTCTGCGAGGACTGGGGCATCTGGCCGGGCAACCAGCGCGCCGCCGACCTCCTGGTCACCGCCGCCGAGGGCAGCCGGGCCGGGGACACGGGCACGATCAGGGTGACCGGCGAGGCGGAGGGTGCGACCTTCACCCCGTTCACCACCCGGCTCACGGTCGGCGGCACCGACCTGGTCATGGAGGAGCTCCCCTTCGACCAGGAGCTGAACCCGGGCGACGAGCAGCAGGCTCCGATCACCTTCTCCAACCGGGGCAGCCGGGACGCCGACGGCGTTCTGCTCACCCTCATGTACACCCGAGGCCTCGACATTCCGCAGCGCTACGCCAACTGCGAGTACACCGAGGACGACCCGGACGTCCCGGGCATCGGCTGGACCACGGCCCTCTGCTCCGTCGAGGGCGCCTTCGAGGCGGGCGAGACGTACACCCTGGCGACCCCGCTGACCATCGAGGCCACCACCCGCGCCTACTACGACACCTTCGTCTACCGCATCCACGAGGACGGCGCCGCCCAGCGCACCGCCCAGCGCGCGGGGGCCCCCTTCGCGCGGGGTGCGGGTCCCGTGCTGAAGGCGGTCCCGGTGAAGGCCTCCCAGCAGGGCGCGACCGCCCGGGGCAGCGACCTCAACCCGGAGGACAACCAGCAGGAAGCCGACTTCCGTACGAAGAACACGGCCGACTTCGTGGCGTACGGCGACGAGGCGTCCGGAGCCGCCGGGACCACGGTGAAGGCCGACATCGGCTTCCGCAACGAGGGCCCCGCCTGGATCGGCCACCTCCGCTCCGGCGAGCCCGTCGCCACTGTCGACTTCACCGTCCCACAGGGCGCGTCGGTCACCGCGAAGCCGGACCGCTGCCGTGCGGTGACCGCCGACGGGAAGTACCGCGAGGACCAGAAGAGCCCCGCGCCGCGTTACGTCTGCGACACCTCGATGACCGTGTGGGACGGGGCCGACCTCGGCCTGCCCTTCGAGCTGCGGATCGACAAGGCCCTGATCGGCGCCGACGGCGAGGTGACCGTCCGCAGCACCTGGCTGCAGAACCCGGCGCTGCCGTTCGACCCGAAGCCGGCCAACAACACCGCGTTCCTCGTCCTGAACGGCGAGGGCGACGGCTCCGACTCCGGCGGCTCGACAGGCGGCTCCTCCGGTGGCGGCTCCGGCGAACCGTCCACCCCGCCGACCTCGGCACCGGACCCGGAGGAGAGCCCGTCCGGCACCTCCGGACCCTCGGCCTCCACCACGTCCGGCGGCTCGGCGGGTACGACCGGGGGCTCCGGCGGCGGGGGCGGCCTCGCCTCGACGGGATCGATCGTCCTGATCGCCTCGGGCACGGCGGCCGCGGCGCTGGCGGCGGGCCTGGTGCTGTTCACGGCGGCACGGCGACGGACTGCGCGGCACGTCTGACCGGCGGCGGAGGAGGGCGGAGAAGGCGGAGGAGGGAGCAGGCCTCCGCCGGGACACGTTCCGATGCGGCCGACCCGGGCGTCCCCGGGTACGGCCGCATATGGGGTGACCGGGCTGCTGTCCCCTGCGGACCGGTCACTTACGCCGGGATGTGGTCCCACGACGTACCTGCGGTACGTCACACGTCCCGGCGGAGCCACGCGTGGTTTCCTGCCGATGCCGCCCCTGGTTGGCACGGACATCAGGCTCAACGAAGGCGCCGCGCTCCCGGTCACGCGCCGTACGGGTGAGACGGGCCCCGAACGCAGATACGGCCCCTGTCCGGCACGCGGAGAACCGTTCCGTCCGGGCGCCGCCCACCGGGCCTCACACCCGGCCGCGGCACAGCTCCAGGAGCGTCATCGCCAGCGCGGTGCCCGGCTTGCCCAGCGCGTCCCTGTAGTGGCCGAGCACGGCCGTCTCCCGGGAGAGGTTGACCCGCCGGCCGCCCGAGGTGATGCGGGCCTGCTGGATCACCGCCGAGACGGCCATCCGTTCCTGGACGAGGCCGATGATCCGGTCGTCGAGGGCGTCGATGCGCTCCCGGGCGCCGCCGATCAGGACGGCGGCCTCGTCGGTGCGGGCGCCGGTCAGCTCGGCGGGGGTGACGGCGGTGGCGCCGGTGGTGCTGTTCATGGTGGTGACTCCCGGTGGGGTGACGGCCCCCGGGGCCAGCAGGCCCGGACACGCGAGACGCCCCGGGCCTGCTGGCCCGGGGCGCCTGGAACGTTGCTTGTCAGTAGCTCAAGCAGCACGACCATGGCAGCCGGCGGGCCGGATGCCATAGGTAAAGACGAAGGTCGTGTGCTGACGCATGGGGCACAGTATGGACCCGGCCCGGCGGCCCCCACAAAACGGGGCCCGGATCCTGAGACGCGACGGGCACCGGTCCCGAGGCGCCGGCCCCGTCCCCCGGCCCGGTGGAGGGCTCGCGCACGGCCGGTAGAATCGGAAGCACCGACCCCCTTCACCACCGCCGGAAGGCCGCCCCCGTGCCAGCAGCACCCCCCGCCGCGCCCGACGCCACGGCCGACGTGGTCCTCGTCGTCGACTTCGGCGCGCAGTACGCCCAGCTCATCGCCCGCCGTGTCCGTGAGGCCCGGGTCTACAGCGAGATCGTCCCGTCCACCATGCCGGTGGCCGAGATGCTGGCCAAGAACCCGCGCGCGATCATCCTCTCCGGCGGCCCCTCGTCGGTGTACGCGGAAGGCGCGCCGTCCCTGGACCGCGCGCTCTTCGAGGCCGGGGTGCCCGTCTTCGGCATGTGCTACGGCTTCCAGCTGATGGCCACCACGCTCGGCGGCACGGTCGACGACAACGGGGCCCGTGAGTACGGCCGTACCCCGCTGCACGTCAGCAAGGCGGGCTCGACGCTCTTCGAGGGCACGCCCACCGAGCAGCCGGTGTGGATGTCGCACGGCGACGCCTGCTCGGCGGCCCCCGAGGGCTTCACCGTCACCGCGTCCACCGACGTCGTACCGGTCGCGGCCTTCGAGAACGACGAGAAGAAGCTCTACGGCGTCCAGTACCACCCGGAGGTCATGCACTCGACCCACGGCCAGCAGGTCCTGGAGCACTTCCTCTACCGGGGCGCGGGCATCGAGCCGAACTGGACCACGACCAACGTGGTCGAGGAGCAGATCGCGCTCATCCGCGAGCAGGTCGGCGACAAGCGCGCCATCTGCGGCCTCTCCGGCGGCGTGGACTCCGCGGTCGCCGCGGCCCTCGTCCAGAAGGCCATCGGCTCCCAGCTGACCTGCGTGTACGTCGACCACGGCCTGATGCGCAAGGGTGAGACCGAGCAGGTCGAGAAGGACTTCGTGGCCGCGACCGGCGCGAAGCTCAAGGTGGTCGACGCGCAGAAGCGCTTCCTCGACGCCCTGGCCGGGGTCTCCGACCCCGAGCAGAAGCGGAAGATCATCGGCCGCGAGTTCATCCGCGTCTTCGAGCAGGCCCAGCTGGAGATCCTCCAGGAGGACGGCCCGGAGGTCGCCTTCCTCGTCCAGGGCACGCTCTACCCGGACGTCGTCGAGTCCGGCGGCGGCACCGGCACCGCCAACATCAAGTCCCACCACAACGTCGGCGGACTCCCCGACGACATCGAGTTCCAGCTCGTCGAGCCGCTGCGCCAGCTGTTCAAGGACGAGGTCCGCATGGTCGGCCAGGAGCTGGGCCTCCCCGAGGAGATCGTCCAGCGCCAGCCGTTCCCCGGCCCCGGCCTCGGTATCCGCATCGTCGGCGAGGTCACCAAGGAGCGCCTGGACCTGCTCCGCGACGCCGACGCCATCGCCCGCGAAGAGCTGACGGCGGCCGGCCTGGACCGCGACATCTGGCAGTGCCCGGTGGTCCTCCTCGCCGACGTCCGCTCGGTCGGCGTCCAGGGCGACGGCCGCACCTACGGCCACCCGATCGTGCTGCGCCCGGTCTCCTCCGAGGACGCCATGACGGCCGACTGGTCGCGTCTGCCGTACGAGACGCTGGCGAAGATCTCCACCCGCATCACCAACGAGGTCGCCGACGTCAACCGCGTCGTCCTCGACGTGACGAGCAAGCCGCCGGGGACCATCGAGTGGGAGTGACCTCCCCGCTCCCGGCGGGCCCGTAGAGCCCTCCCGGACCAACGCCGATGCCGTCGCCCATGCGTTTGGGCGGCGGCATCGGCGTTTCCGGTCCGAGGCCCATATTCGGTGGCACGGTCCTCCCGTCCGTGGAAGGCTCCCGCACCATGTCCGCCGAAGAAGTCCGCGCCATCGTGTCCGCCGCCGGCAATGACCGCCTCACCTGGAACACCCCGCTCTCCGAGGAGCACGCGGGCCGGCTGATCGCCGCCTGCGCCCCCGCCCCCGGATCACGGATCATCGACCTCGGCTCCGGCTGGGGCGAGTTGCTGATGCGGCTCGTCGAAGCCGCGCCCGGGGCCACCGGGGACGGCGTCGAGACCGACCCCGACGCCGTGGCGCGCGGACGGAAGCTCGCCGAGCAGCGGGGGATCGCGGACCGCGTGCGGTTCCACGAGGTGCCCGCCGCCGAGTGGACCGAGGGCGGGTACGACCTCGCCGTCTCCATCGGCCCCTCGCACGCCTGGCCCGGCACGACCCGGGAGGCCCTCACCGCCCTCGCCGCCACCGTGCGCCCCGGCGGACGGGTCCTGTTCGGCGAGGGGATTTGGCTGAAGGAACCGACCCCCGCCGCACTGGAGGGCATCGGCGCCGGGCCCGGCGACTTCGGGTCGCTGCTGGAGCTGATCCGGCTGGCGGAGTCCGTCGGGCTGCGCGCGCTCCAGGTCACCGTCGCCGATGAGCGCGAATGGGACCTCTTCGAGTCCGAGGGGCCGATCGGCCGCGGGCAGCGCTGGGCACTGGAACACCCGGACCACCCGCTGCACGCCGAGGTGACGGCCGAGATCGACGCCCGCCGCACCGGCTACTACGGCGGCTACCGCTCGTATCTCACGCTCGCCTATCTGGTGCTCAGCGCCTGACCCCCGCCCGGGGGCGTCACACCTCTGGCCACCTGACCCACCCGGCGGTAACTTCCGGTCCCGTACGCCCAGGGAACCCGAGGAGCCGCCATGTCCGAGCCGGTCGCCGTGCCCGCCCCCGCCCCGATCCCCGTCGAGCACCTCCAGTTCGCGATGGAGCCCGTGCACGCCTCGCCGGACGAGGAACGCGCGTACCGCAGGGAGCGGCTGGCGGGCGCGCTGCGGCTGTTCGGGCAGCTCGGGTACGAGGACGGGGTCTCCGGGCACATCAGCGCCCGCGACCCCGAGCTGGCCGACTGCTTCTGGGTCAACCCGTTCGGCGCCCCCTTCGCCGACATCGCCCCGCAGGACCTGATCCTCGTCAACGGCGACGGCCAGGTGGTCCGGGGCCGTTTCCACGTCAACCAGGCCGCGTTCGCCGTCCACGCGGCGGTGCACCGGGCCCGCCCGGACACCGTGGCCGTCGCGCACACCCACTCCGTGCACGGGCGGGCGCTCGCCGCGCTCGGGGAGCCGATCGAGCCGATCACCCAGGAGTCCTGCGCCTTCTACGAGGACCACGCGCTGTACGACGCCTACTCCGGGGTCGTCGTGGACGAGGACGAGGGCCGGCGGATCGCCGCCGTGCTCGGGCCGCACAAGGCGGTGATCCTGCGCAACCACGGGCTGCTGACCGTCGGCGGCTCGGTGGACGCGGCGGCCTGGTGGTTCCTCACGATGGAGCGCGCCTGCCAGGTGCAGCTGCTGGCGCGGGCCGCCGGGAAACCCGTCCTCATCTCGCACCGGGACGCCGTCACCACCCGCGACCACCTCGGCGGCGACCTGGTGGCCTGGATCAACTACCAGCCCCTGTGGGAGCGGATCGCTCGAACGTATCGACGACACGCGCCCCCGGCCCGCCCCGATGCGTGACCTGGCCGTCCGGTACGGCACAATTCGCAGATATCGCAAGTGAGTTGGCTGTACCGGGGCGGGAAAGGGCGTAATCCTCCGTGGCGTTGGACGAATCCAGGACGAGCGGCACGCACAGCGGCGGCTGTACGTGCGGCGACTGCCCACACGGAGCCCGTCGCGGACACCGGCGCGCCGTCGCCGCGTTCCTGGCCAAACGGGACGAACTGGCGGCGGGTAAGGGGCTTCCCGCCGGGGTCGCCCAGTCCCCGTCCGCGTCCCGGCAGTGGGTGTCCGACGAGCTGACCGGGTCCGCCCGCACCGTCGCCGAGCGGGCCCGGGAAGCCGGTGACGCCTGGCTCCACCAGGTCTGGCGGGGGACGCTGTTCGCCGTCTGGGGCGCGGCCGGGGCCCTCCTCGTCGGTGCGAGCCTCACCGCGATCGGGGCCGGCTGGTCCACCGCCCGTACCGCCGGGCTGATCGCCGCCCTCCTCACGGCCGGGCTGCTCACCGCCGCCGCCCGCTTCCACCGCGCCCGGGGCGGCCTCCTCGCTCCGCTGATCGGGGAGGACAACCGGCTCTCCACCTCCCGGACGGTCGCCGGGGTCTGGGTGCTGCTGGCCGCCTTCGCCGTTCTCGTGCTCGCCCTTCAGCTGGCGGGGGCCTCCGACCCGGAGAAGAGGGACGCGCTGATCGAGGGGCTCGACCTCGTGCGCTCCGCCGGGGTCGTGACCGTGCTGGCGCTCGTGTGCGCGGTCGCCGTCGTCGTGCGCCGCGTGGTGACCGTACGGGTGCTGGGCCAGCGGCTCCAGAAGCTGCGCGCGGACCGGCCGCGCGCCGCCGACCTGCTCACCGACGACTCGGGGCGCGGCTCCTTCACCGATGTGCAGTACGTGCTGGTCAGCGCCGTCGCCGTGCTGTTCGCCGCGGTCCGCCTGGCCCGCCGCCCCGAGCAACTGCCCGACCTGCCGTGGGGGCTCGCGCTGCTGGTGGCGGTCTCGGCGGCGACCTACTTCGCCGGGAAGTACGCGGAGGGCGGCCGGCCCGTCGTGCTGTCCGTCGTGCGGGCCCGGGAGGCCGGGGACCTGGACGCCCCGATCCGGACCGGCGACGACATCGAGATCCGGGGCGCGGGCTTCGTACCGCCCGGCGCGGGCAGCCCCGACCGGCTGGCCCGGCTCGTCGTACGGATCGGCACGGTCCACGTCCACGTACCGCTGATCCCGGTCGCCGGGGGCTTCGCCAACCCGACCGACACCGTTCTCACCGTGCCCGTCCCGGTCGAGGTCGAACCGGGGACCGTGGACGTCCAGGTCGTCACCGCCGCCGGGGTCGAGACCAACCGCTGCCCGATCGACGTCACGGACTGACCGGCACCGGAGCCCCGGGCGAGATTCCGCCGCCGATCGCGTCCCAGCCCTGGTGAGCGGCGCGCCGAAGGCGTACGTATGGTCGAGGTGACGGGACTTCGGGAAGCGGGGCAGCGGTGATGAACGGTTACGGCGGCGGATCGTACGGTCTGGGCGATCGCAGGACACTGAGGGAACAGGCGGGCACGTACGCCCTGCTGCCGCTGCGGATCTTCCTCGGCGTCACCTTCGTCTACGCGGGCCTCGACAAGCTCACGGACAGCGCGTTCCTGTCCGCGACCGGCACCGGATCCATCGGCGAGATGATGCGCGGGGTGCGCGACTCCTCCGCGATCCCCGCCCTCGTCGATCTGGCGCTGAAGAGCCCCGAGGGCTTCGGCCACGCCATCGCGATCGGGGAACTCCTCGTCGGCCTCGGCACCCTCGTCGGGCTCTGGGCCCGGCTCGCGGCGCTGGGTGGCGCGCTGATCTCGCTGAGCCTCTGGCTGACCGTGAGCTGGCAGGCCACCCCCTACTACTACGGCAACGACCTTCCCTATCTGATGGCGTGGCTGCCGCTGGTGCTCGCGGGCGCCACGGTGTTCTCCGCCGACGCCTTCCTCGCCTCGCGCCGCCGCCGCAGCATGTAGGCGGCCCACGTCACCGTCGCGGCCAGCCACAGCCCACCGAGGAACAGCGGCAGGAAGAACGTCCACGGGACCTCCCAGGCCCCGGCGGCGTCGGCCGCGTACCCGCCGGCCAGACCCAGCATCGTCAGGCCCGCCACCGCGCGGCCGGGCCGGAATTCATGACGCAGCACGGGTGACCTCCACCTGTCCGATACCGACTTCCAGCACCAGTTCGATCGTTCCGGCGGGCTTCGTGCCCGCGGACGGCGGCAGCGTCCGCTGCTTCGCCTCGTCGCTGTTGATCCGTACCTGGACCCGCTGCCCCTCCTCCAGCCGGATCTCCCCGAGACCCGCCTCGGCGCGCACCTTCACCGTCACGTTCTCCGGGACGACGACCGCCGCCCGCCCCGCCGCCACATCGAGCCCCGTGCGCACGGTCTCGCCCTTGGCCACCTTCAGTCCGGACAGGTCCAGCCTGGCGTCGCCCGTACGCAGCTCGTAGTGCGGCGCGACGGCGGACACCGAGGCCGGCCGCCACTCCTGGCGCGCCCACGAGGTGTCGATGTCCTTCGGGAGCACCGCCGCGCCCGCCAGCAGGCCCGCCGTGATCATCGCCATCAGGACCGTGCCGAAACCGGTCCGCCCCAGCAACGAGGCGATCAGCAGGCCGAGCCCGAAGACGGCGAGAGCGGCGACCAGACCGATCTGGAGGGCGGTGCCCAGCGGCTGCTGCTCCCAGCTCAGCCCGGTGCCCAGACCGCCCGCCACCAGCGCCGTCAGAAAGACCGGACCGCCGATGGAGCGCGGCCCGCGCTCCACGGGCGACGGCTGCGGCCTCAGGAACGGGGCGTCCGGGGTGGGCCGGCCGGCCTTCGCCCCGGCGCGCGCCGTGCCGACGTCCGTGTCCGGCGGACCCCACAGATAGCCGGGGCCGACCGGCCCCGTGGTGCCGTCCTTGACGATCGGGTCCCGCCACCACGACGGACTGCCCGGTGTCGGCGGGGCCTTCACCTCCGGCGGCGGCGTGCCGAGCCCGCCCGTGTGTACGGGGCCGGGCGGGGCCGCCGGTGCGCCGGGCGGGGCCGCCGGGTCCTCCGGGGCCCCCGCCGTCCGCCGGGACTGCGTCCACACGGAGAAGCCGACGACCGCCAGCGTCAGCAGCGCGGCGAACGCCAGCATGCCCCGGTTGTGCAGCATCGACAGGAACAGCCCGCAGCCGATCAGCGCCAGCAGCAGCGCCACCAGGGACGCCCCGTCGACCCGCCCCGACAGCAGTTTGCGCGCCTCGTTCTCGTCGTCGCCGTCCGCGGGCAGCAGCAGCCACGCGAAGCCGTAGAAGATCAGACCGATGCCTCCGGTCGCCGACAGCACACCGAGCACGATCCGGAAGATCACCGGATCCACGTCGCAGTACCGGCCGAGTCCGCCGCACACCCCGGCGACGACCTTCTGTCGCGGGGTGCGCCGCAGCGTCGGCTTCGGCGCTTCGGGGGGCGCGACGCCGGGAGCGGCGTCCGAGGGAGCGGTCATGCCTCCATGGTGACGGTCCGGACCGCCCGCCGGGACCCGCGCCGACCCTGGACGGTCCCTGATATTGCCCGCGTACGCCCCTGAAGGGCCGGGGCGCACGCGCCGGGCGGCGCGGGGAGGGGAGCTGTCATCAGGCGTGCGCTGGGGACAGCATCAGGGTCACTTCGGGGGCCGACCCTGATGCCGCCCCGCGTCCGCGCGTGTGACGATCGGGGTATGCCAGCCGCCACCGCCCGAGCCGCCAGCTCCCTCGCCGCCGACCCGGAGGAGCCCGCACCGCGCAAGCTCTACCGCAGCGCCGACGGCCGGCTGCTCGGCGGCGTCGCGCGCGGGCTCGCCGGACACCTCGGGCTGCCCGTCGCCTGGGTGCGGTTCCTCTTCCTCGGGCTGTTCTTCACCGACGGCCTCGGCGCGGTGCTCTACGCGGTGTTCTGGATCGTCGTGCCGCTCGGCGTCGGCGGCGTCGACGCCCCGCGCTCCGTGTTCGAGACGTCGGCGGACGGCCGCCGCAAGCTCCGTAAACCGGACAGGGGCCAGGTCTTCGCGCTGGTCGCCCTGACCATCGGGGCCGTCGCGTTCGTCGTCAACGTCGACATGGGCAGCGAGGCCGACCGCTACATCTGGCCCACCCTCCTGATCGGCGCGGGCTCCGTCCTGGTCTGGCGGCAGGCGGACAACGCCCGCCGCGCCCGCTGGATGGAGACCGGTCGCAACCGCAAGCTGCTGCACCTGGCCCGCGGCCTCGCCGGAGTGGCCCTCGTCGGCCTCGGCCTCGCCGTGTTCATGGTGGTGCGCGGCTCGGCCGCCCAGCTCGGCAACGTGCTCACCGCGGCCATCGCCGTACTCACCGGCATCGCCCTGCTCGCCGGCCCCTACCTGGTGCGGATGACACAGGACCTCTCCGAGGAGCGCCTGATGCGCATCCGCGCCCAGGAGCGGGCCGAGGTCGCCGCCCACGTCCACGACTCCGTGCTGCACACCCTCACCCTGATCCAGCGCAACGCCGACGACGGCGGCGAGGTCAGACGCCTCGCCCGCGCCCAGGAGCGCGAGCTGCGCAACTGGCTCTACAACCCCGAGGGCACCGGCAAGGACGAGGACGACGAGCCGGAGACCCTGGCGGAGGCGGTCAAACGGGCCGCCGCCGAGGTCGAGGACAAGCACGGCGTCCCGCTGGAGGTCGTCGTGGTCGGCGACTGCCCCCTCGACGACAAGCTGACCGCGCAGATGCAGGCCGCGCGCGAGGCGATGGTCAACGCCGCCAAGTACGGTGGCGAGGGCGGCGCCGTCCAGGTCTTCGCGGAGGTCGAGGGCCGCACGGTCTTCGTCTCCGTACGGGACCGGGGTCCGGGGTTCGACCTCGACGAGGTTCCCGGGGACAGGATGGGCGTACGAGAATCAATCATCGGCCGGATGCAGCGCAACGGCGGCAGAGCCCGGCTGCGTTCGGTGCCCGGCGGGGGCACCGAGGTCGAGCTGGAGATGGAGAGGGCGAGCGAATGACCGAGAACACCGAAGCCACCGGGGGCCCGGAGCGACGGGTACGGGTCGTGCTCGTCGACGACCACCGGATGTTCCGCACCGGGGTGCAGGCCGAGATCGGCCGCACCGAGGAGACCGGCGTCGAGGTGGTCGGCGAGGCCGCCGACGTCGACCAGGCGGTCACCGTCATCACGGCGACCCGCCCCGAGGTCGTCCTCCTCGACGTCCACCTCCCGGGCGGCGGCGGCGTCGAGGTGCTCCGCCGCTGCGCCCCCATGATGGGCACGGCCGAGAACCCGGTCCGCTTCCTCGCGCTGTCCGTCTCGGACGCCGCCGAGGACGTCATCGGCGTCATCCGGGGCGGTGCGCGCGGCTATGTCACCAAGACGATCACCGGCACCGACCTGGTGAACTCGGTGTTCCGGGTCCAGGAGGGCGACGCGGTCTTCTCGCCGCGTCTGGCCGGCTTCGTCCTGGACGCCTTCGCCTCCACGGACGCGCCGCCGGTCGACGAGGACCTGGACCGCCTCACCCAGCGCGAGCGCGAGGTGCTGCGGCTGATCGCCCGCGGCTACGCGTACAAGGAGATCGCCAAGCAGTTGTTCATCTCGGTGAAGACGGTCGAGTCGCACGTCTCGGCGGTCCTCAGGAAGCTCCAGCTCTCCAACCGGCACGAGCTGACCCGGTGGGCGACGGCTCGACGGCTGGTCTGAGCCGGGGCAGCCCTCAGTGAGCCGGGGCAGCCCTCAGGCGGTCTCCGGCCCCGGCTTCGGCTCCAGCGAGATGTTGACCTTCTCGCCGATCCTGCGGTAGCCGATGCCCGCGTAGACCCGCTCGACGCCGGGGTCGCCCGGCTCCAGCCAGACCGCCCGGCAGCCCCGGTCGAAGGCCCGTTCCGTCAGCCACGTGGAGAGCGCGGCGCCCACGCCCCGGCGGCGGTGGCGGGCGGCGACGGCGAGCCCGGCCAGCTCGCTCAGGCCGTCGATCGCGGCCGAGCAGCCGCCGGCCCCGGCCGGCGCTCCGTCGAGGACGGCCAGTGCGGCGACCCCGTCGCCGGCGGCCGCCGCGCGCAGCCAGTCGGTCATTCCCGGCTCGGGCTCGCCCTCGCCGCCGAAGCCGTGGTGCTGGACGCGGGCGGCCTCGGTGAACTCCGCCTCGGTGACCGGTGTGCCGATGCGGAGACCGTCGACCGGCCTCGGCGGCCGGAGGTCCTCGCGGCCGCAGGCGAGCAGCGGGGCGCGGTTCTCCACGGTGAAACCGGCGGCCAGCAGGGCCGGTTCCACGGCCGGGGCCCAGGCGGGCAGGAACTCCAGGCGGGGAAGCCGTTCGTGTTTCCCGAACGCGTCGACCAGGGCCGCCACCTCGTCCGCCGTGGGTTCCGCGTCCCGGTCGGGGATGGCGTAGTTGGCGTACTTCAGTTCCCAGCCCGGGTTGTGCCGGACGGTGAACGGGCCCACCCGGTAGTGGTCCGGGGAGCGCAGCGCGAGCGCCCGGGCGTAGTCCTGGACGGCGTTCGCCATCGACGTCATACGGGAGTTCCTTCGGCGGGAGATCGGGACCGGCGCGGCGGACTATGCCACCCGGGTCGCTCCGGCGAAAGGCATCTGATCGACGGGTGCGATGCGGACCGGCGCTCCGGGGCGCGGGGCGTGGATCATCTGGCCGCCGCCGATGTAGAGGCCGACATGGCTGATCCCGGAGTAGAAGAACACCAGGTCACCGGGGGCCAGTTCGGAGCGGGGGACCCGGGCTCCGGCGTTGATCTGGGTGTAGGTGGTGCGCGGCAGGCTCACGCCCGCCGCCTTCCAGGCCGCCTGGGTCAGGCCCGAGCAGTCGAAGCCGTTCGGGCCCGTCGCGCCCCAGACGTACGGCTTGCCGATCGCGCCGTACGCGAAATCGATGGCCTGGGCGGCGCGGGAGCCGGGGGCCGCGACCGGACCGCTGCGGACGGTCGAGCGGTCGGCGTGGGCCGGGCCGCCGGCGCCCCGGGCGTCGGCGGAGCGCTCGTGGGCGGCGCGCTCGTCGGCGGTCAGGGTGTCCAGCAGCCTGCGGGCGTCGGCCAGCTTGGTGCGGATCGCGGTGCGGTGTTCGCGCAGTTCGGCGCGGCGGGCGGCGAGGCGTTCGGTCTCCTGGTCGGCGCGTGCCTTGACGCGGGTGATCTGGGAGACCTGGCGCCGGATGCCGCGCAGGAGGCCGCTCTGCCGGTCGCCCGCCCGGTCGAGGTAGGAGGCGCGTTGCAGATAGGCGTCGGGGTCGGAGGAGAGCGCCAGTTGCAGGGCCGGGTCCAGGGTGCCGCTGCGGTACTGCGCGGTGGCCAGCGAACCGAGGGCGTGCCGGGCGGTGTTGAGGCGGGCGGTGCGACGCGCGGCCACGTCGGCCAGGGCGTCGACGGCGCGGGTGGCGTTGGCCGCCTTCTCCTTCGCCCCGTTGTACTTCTCGGTGGCGACCTCGGCGTCGTGGTACAGCCGGTCGACCTTCGCCTTGACCTGCGCGGCGGTGGGGGCCGGCTCGGTGGGGGCCGCGCCCGCCCCGGTGACCGATCCCGCGGTGGCGGCCCCGGCGAGTGCCAGGGTGGCGGCGGTGCGGGCAGCAGAGCCGGTGAGCGGGCGCTGCTTGGGTTTTCGGTGAGCTGACCTGCGGTGCGCTGCCACGGGGGCGGCATCCTTCCTGTCGGGTGCCCGTCGGGGGATACCGGCGGGTCCGTGAAGGACGCTAATCCCGGTGCCGGGAAAAGAGTCGCCATGACCGCTATTGCCCTGATGTGACGTTTCATCGGTCGTAGTTGATCACCGTTATGCCCACACATCAGGGCAATGCGGTCAATGCCGGAGGAAGCGCACAAGGAAGGTCTGCCTCACTGAAAGGAAAATCCTTGGCCCTGGCTAGGCTCCGGAGCCATGGACGTACTCATCAATGTCTTCGTCGCCCTGCACATCATCGGCATCGCCTCCCTGCTGGGCGGCTTCCTGACGCAGATGAAGGCCATGGGGGCGGGCACCGCGCGCTTCATCCCCGCCATGCTGCACGGCGCGCTGACCATGCTCGTCACCGGCATCGCCTTGGTCGGACTCAACCAGGCCGACGACCAGACCGTGAACAACGTCAAGATCGGCATCAAGCTCGCGCTGCTGGTCGTGATCCTCGCCCTCGTCTACGTCAAGCGGGACGACGAGATGGTGGACAAGGGCGCGTTCGCCGCGGTCGGCGGACTGACGGTCGCCAACATCTTCATCGCCACGGTCTGGACCTGAGTCCGCGCGGCGCGCCCGCGCCGGGCGGGGTGCCCGCTCCGGGCTGGGCACACGCTCCGGGCGGGGTGCCCGCTCCGGGCGGGACGCCCGCTCCGCGCTGGGCGCCTGCCCTACGCGGGGCGCACGCTTCCGTAGATCGGCATGTAGTAGATCGACTCCTCGCGCACGTTCGCACCCGGCTTCGGGGCGTGGATCATTATCCCGTCGCCCTTGTAGATGCCGACGTGGCTGATGTCGTCGTAGAAGAAGACCAGGTCCCCGGGGAGCAGATCGGACGTGGCGACCCGCGTCCCGACCTCCACCTGGTCCCAGGTCGTCCGGGGCAGGGTCACGCCCGCCTCCCGCCACGCCGCCTGCGTCAGCCCCGAGCAGTCGTAACTGGAGGGGCCCGACGCGCCCCACACGTACGGCTTCCCGATCTGGGCGCGGGCGAAGGCCAGGACCTTCTCCGCCTTGGCGGCGTAACCGCTGTCCGTACCGGTGCCGGTGCCGGTGCCGGAGCCCGGATCCGTTCCCGTACCGGAACCGGAGCCCGTGTCCGAACCGCCGCCGGACTCCTTCGCCGCCTCCTCGCGGGCCTTCTCCTCGGCCTCGGCCTTCTCCTTCGCCTCGGCGGCCTGCCGGGCGGCCAGCTTCGCCGCCTTCTCCTTCGCCTCGGCCTCCTTCTTGCGCTCCAGCTCCGCCAGCCGCGCCTTCTCCTCGGCGGTCAGCCTCGACAGCAGCCCCCGGGCCTCGGTGAGCTTGGTCTGCACGTCCTTCTTGCTGGAGGCGAGCGTGGCCTGCGTCTCGGTGAGGGTCTCCAGGCTCTTCACCGCCTCCGCGCGCTTCTTCGCCGCCGAGGCCTGCTGCGTACGGACCTCGTCGACGGCCTTCTGCTGCCGCTCCGTCGCCCGGTCCATCAGCCGGCTCTGGTCGAAGTACCCCTGCGGGTTGTCCGCCAGGAAGAACGTCGCTGCGGGCGCGATGCCCCCGTTGCGGTACTGGGCCGCCGCGTACGAGCCCAGCGCCCGGCGCGCCTCGTTGATCTTCTCGGCCCGCTTCGCCACGTCGGAGAGCAGCGTGTCGACCTTCGTCTGCTGGGACGCGGAGGCGGCCTTGGCCCGGTTGTACTCCTGGGTCGCGGTGCCCGCCTGCCGGTACAGGGCGTCGACCTTCTTCTGCACTTCCTCGATGGCGGGCTTCGGCTCCGCGGGCGCGGCCGTGGCGCTCTGCGTGGAGAGCAGCGTCACAGACGCCAGCGCGGCCGTCGTCAGCCCGACGGCGGGGGTGGTGGTGCGCACCTTCGTGCGCGGCTTGCGATGCGATGCCAAGACCGGCATCTCCTTCCGTGGACCGCCTACCGGGTTAGCTGTCGGGTTCGGACGGAACGGAAGGTTGTCCTACGGTCCGGATGCGAGGGCACGGACCGATTCACCCCGGTGTTGCGTGTGGGTCCCCGGTTCCGAACTGTCAGGGCGGCAGGACGGATTCGGCAGAGGTGCCCGTCAGGCGTGGTTCGCCTCAGGGAGGGTACGGGCCACCTGACCGAGCACGCTAGCCAACCGGCCCCGCCGCTGGGAAGGACGATGAGCGATATGCCCGATACATTTTCGTGACCTTTCCGGATCGGGGGGTCCGCACCCCCTCCGACCGGGCACTCCTTCACGGAACGTCGGCGTCCGGTCTCCGTGCGTACCCGGTACGGGCGTGTCGGCGGCGGGTAGCGGAGCCCGCTTCCCGCCTTCGGCGGAACCTTGTCAGTCCGGCCGCCTAGACTCGGGAGGCGATGAGCAGCCTCTTTGACGACAGTTTCCTGACCGGCCTCCAGCCCGCGGAGGACGGCCCCCCGCCGCCCCCCGAGGACCACGCGCCCGAAGCGGTGCCGGAGGAACTCTTCGAGGGCGTCTACGACGCGCCCCCGCCGCCCCGGGACGGGTATTACCGGGACGGGCACCCGCGCCCGGCGATCGACTCCGCCGCCCTGCTCGACGGGCTGAACACCGAGCAGCGCGCCGCCGTCGTGCACGCCGGGTCCCCGCTGCTCATCGTCGCCGGGGCCGGCTCCGGCAAGACCCGCGTCCTCACCCACCGCATCGCCCACCTGCTGGCCGAGCGCGGGACGCACCCCGGGCAGATCCTCGCGATCACCTTCACCAACAAGGCCGCGGGCGAGATGAAGGAGCGCGTCGAGCAGCTCGTCGGGCCCCGCGCCAACGCCATGTGGGTCATGACCTTCCACAGCGCGTGCGTCCGCATCCTGCGCCGTGAGTCGAAGAAGCTCGGCTTCACCTCGTCGTTCTCGATCTACGACGCCGCCGACTCCAAGCGACTGATGGCCCTGGTCTGCCGCGACCTCGACCTGGACCCGAAGCAGTTTCCGCCGAAGTCCTTCACCGCCAAGGTCTCCAACCTCAAGAACGAGCTCATCGACGAGGAGACCTTCGCGGGACAGGCCGCGGACGGCTTCGAAAAGACCCTCGCCCAGGCGTACGCGCTCTATCAGGCCCGCCTGCGCGAGGCCAACGCCCTGGACTTCGACGACATCATCATGACGACGGTCCACCTGCTCCAGGCCTTCCCGGACGTCGCCGAGCACTACCGCCGCCGCTTCCGCCACGTCCTCGTCGACGAGTACCAGGACACCAACCACGCCCAGTACACGCTGGTGCGGGAGCTGGTCGGCCCGGCCGGGGAGGCCGACGCACCCGCCGAGCTGTGCGTGGTGGGCGACGCGGACCAGTCGATCTACGCCTTCCGGGGCGCGACCATCCGCAACATCCTCCAGTTCGAGGAGGACTACCCGAGCGCGACGACGATTTTGCTGGAGCAGAACTACCGCTCCACGCAGACGATCCTCTCCGCCGCCAACGCCGTCATCGAGCGCAACGAGAGCCGCCGCCCCAAGAACCTCTGGACCAACGCCGGCAGCGGCGCCCGCATCACCGGCTACGTCGCCGACACCGAGCACGACGAGGCGCAGTTCGTCGCCGACGAGATCGACCGGCTGACCGACGCGGGCGACGCCAAGGCGGGCGATGTCGCCGTCTTCTACCGGACCAACGCCCAGTCCCGTGTCTTCGAAGAGATCTTCATCCGCGTCGGCCTGCCCTACAAGGTCGTCGGCGGTGTGCGCTTCTACGAGCGCAAGGAGGTCCGGGACGTCCTGGCCTACCTCCGGGTCCTCGCCAACCCCGAGGACACCGTTCCGCTGCGCCGCATCCTCAACGTCCCCAAGCGCGGTATCGGCGACCGCGCCGAAGCGATGATCGACGCCCTGTCGATGCGCGAGAAGATCTCCTTCCCGCAGGCACTGCGCCGCGTCGACGAGGCGTACGGCATGGCCGCCCGCTCGTCCAACGCCGTCAAGCGCTTCAACACGCTGATGGAGGAGCTGCGCACGATCGTCGAGTCCGGCGCCGGCCCCGCCGTCGTGCTGGAAGCGGTCCTGGAGCGCACGGGCTATCTCGCCGAGCTCCAGGCCTCCACCGACCCACAGGACGAGACCCGCATCGAGAACCTCCAGGAACTCGCCGCCGTCGCCCTCGAATTCGAGCAGGAGCGCGGCGACGAGGAGGGCGCGGGCACGCTCGCGGAGTTCCTGGAGAAGGTCGCGCTCGTCGCCGACTCCGACCAGATCCCCGACGAGGACGAGGACGGCTCCGGCGTCATCACGCTGATGACCCTGCACACGGCGAAGGGGCTGGAGTTCCCGGTCGTCTTCCTCACCGGCATGGAGGACGGCGTCTTCCCGCACATGCGGGCCCTCGGCCAGACCAAGGAGCTGGAGGAGGAGCGCCGCCTCGCGTATGTCGGCATCACCCGCGCCCGCGAACGGCTCTATCTGACCCGGGCCGCGATGCGCAGCGCCTGGGGCCAGCCCTCGTACAACCCGCCCTCGCGGTTCCTGGAGGAGATCCCGGAAGCGCACCTGGACTGGCGGCGCAAGGGCCCGATGGCCGCCCCCGCCGGGCCCACCTCCGGCATCACGTCCTCGCTGTCCTCCTCCCGTTCCCGCTCAGGACCCTCGGGTTTCGCGACCCGACGCGGCGGCGCGGAGAAGCCGACGGTCACCCTGGTGGCCGGGGACCGGGTCACGCACGACCAGTTCGGGCTCGGCACGGTGACGGCCGTCGAGGGCTTCGGCGACCAGGCCAAGGCGACGGTCGACTTCGGTGACGAACGCCCGAAGAAGCTGCTGCTGCGGTACGCGCCGGTCGAGAAGCTGTAGAGGGGCGGGCCAGGCTGGACGGACGGAAGCGGGGGGGGGGGGGGCGGGCCCCCCCCCCCCCGCCCGGCGGGCCGGGGGGGGGGGGGCGGCGGAGCGACGGGGGGGTGGCGTGGGTGCGCGCCCAAACCACCCGGGGCGTGGGGGC
>NZ_JBIVUV010000027.1:0-56800 GCF_044768525.1 Streptomyces sp. NPDC091287 | reverse complement strand
GAGTGGGGTCACCCCCCCCCTACTACGCGGCGGGGGGGGCCCCCCCGGGGCTCGAGGGTGTTGGGGGGGGGCCCGGGGGGGCGGCCCCCGGGGGGGGGGGGGGCCCGCGCCCCCCCCCCCCGCTTCCGTCCGTCCGTGCTCGTGCTGCCGTCTCAGCTCGGGTCGATGCCCTTGCTGCGCAGCCATGCCAGCGGGTCGATGGCCGAGCCGCCGCCGGGCCGGACCTCGAAGTGCAGGTGCGGACCGGTGGAGTTGCCCGAGTTCCCCGAGTACGCGATGACGTCGCCGGCCTTCACCGGGCCGGAGCGGATCTTGGTGCTGCTGAGGTGGCAGTACCAGGTCTCGGTGCCGTCGGCGGCGGTCACGATCGCCATGACCCCGTAGGCGCTGTTCAGCTGGGTCCGTACGGTGCCGTCGGTCGCGGCCATCACCGGAGTGCCGTACGAGACGGGGAAGTCGATGCCCGAGTGCACGGACATCCAGTTGACGCCCGCCTGGCCGTAGTAGGCGCTGAGCCCGTGCTGCTTGACCGGCAGGACGAACTTGGGTCGCAGCGCCTCGCGGCGTGCGGCCTCCTCCTCGCGCTTCTTCTTCTCCGCCGCCTGCCGCTCCCGCAGGTCGATGCGCTCCTGGGTGCGGCTCGCGCGCTCACGGAAGTCGTCGCTGCCCTCGGAGAGCTGCTCCAGCTGGCTGTCCAGCCGGTTGTTCGCGGCGACCGGCTTGACCGTGCTGGGGTCGGCCACCGCCAGCGAGGTGGTCGTCTCCTCCGGCTTCTCCTCGCCGCCGGGCATCCCGCCGACCGAGGCGGCGGCGATGCCCGCGACGCTCATCACGCAGGCGGAGGGCACCGCGACGGTCAGCAGGGCGGAACGTTTGGCGGGGGTGCGCCGACGGGCCCGGTTGCGGGGGGCGGGGGGGCGGACGGCGGTGCGGTTCACGGAGTGCGGGGCGGGGGAGTCGTCCCCGGCTTCCGGCTCCAGCACGGTGTCCGGTGCGAGGGCGGCGAACTCGGCGGTGGAGTGGTGGCCGGTCTCCGGCTCCTCGGTCGTACCGTCCGGTTCGGCTGCCGCCGCGGCCGCCGTCGCGTCGGCCGGCTGCTGTTCGTACAGCGGGTGCGACGTCTGTTCGGGTTCGTACGCGGAGTCCCCGGGCGTGGCGCCGGAGTTCCACGCGGTCGCGTCGTAGGCGCCTGTGTCGTACGTGCCCGTGCCGTAGGAAACGGTGCCGTAAGCGCCGGTTTCGTAGGCGCCGATGTCGTACGAACCGATGTCGTACGAACCGGTGTCATGCGCGCCCGTGCCATGCGCACCGGTGTCATGGGTGCCCGCGTCGAACGTACCGGTGGTGAAGGCGGTGGTGGCGTACGTCCCGGTGTCGGCGGCGACGGCCGTCGTGCCGTACGCGCCGGTCGGGTACGACCCGGACTCGTAGGCGTCGGCGCCGTGGACGCCGTCGGCTCCGTACGCGGCGCCGGCCGGGTATGTACCGGTGTCGTAGGCGTCCGTCCCGTACACCCCGGTGCCGTACGCCTCCGTGGCGTACGCGGTGTCCGTGCCGTACGGGGCGGCGGGGAAACCCGTGGTGGGGAACGCGCCGGTGTCGGCCGTCGCCCACTGGCCGGTCAGGTTCTGGTCGGCGACCTGTTGCCAGGCCCCGGAGGTGTCCCACTGCTGCGGGGCCTGCTCCTGGGCGGCGTGACCGTCGTAGGCGGGCGTCTGCTGTGCGCCGGTGTCGGTGTTCCACGCGGAGGAGTCGTACTGGCCGCTGTGGTCCGGCTGTCCGGTCGCGTACGTCGTGTCGTAACCGGCGCCGTAGGTGGTGTCGCCGTATCCGGCGACGGAGTGACCCGCGTCGTAGCCGGTGTCGTGGCCGCCCGGAAGGGAGCCGAAGAGCGGGTCGGTGTCGAAGCTGCCGGTCGATCGGTCGTCGTACCCGACATGCCCGGCGTGGGGGTGCTGGTCGTTCACCAACTTCTCTCTCGCCTCGGCAGCAGGACTGTTCTGGGTCCCGGTCAGGGGAGCCCCAGGGGGAAGCAGTGGCCGCGACTGTACCCGGCGGTATGTGAGGACGACAATCTTCGACAGGTTTTGCGTTCGCAGGAAACGGGCAATCGGCCGTCTTTCGGTGGACGGCAGGCGCAGCCTTGGCCCTACGTTCGACTGATGTTCTATTTCAGGCCGCGGAAGTCGTCCCGGTGGAGGATCCGGCGGCGGTGGCGGTGTGCTCTCCGGCCTCCGGCGCATCGAGCGCCTCACGGATCGCGGCGGCCACCGTCGGGTGCACGGGCAGCGCGAGGTGTCCGATGCCGGTGACGCGTACGTTCACCGCGTCGAGATCGGGATGGTCGACGCGCGCGGTCCTGACCGGAACCATCACCTGGTCCCACTCGCTCCAGAAGCTCACGAACCTGGTCCGGCAGCCGGGAGCGGGGGCACGCAGCTCCTCGATCACGGAGGAACCGCCGCGCATCTGACGCACGATGGGGTGAACGCCCGCCCCTGGGGCGACGGCGGTGCCCCCGTGCGGGGTTCCGAGCGTCACCAAAGTGCGCACCCGCCGGTCACCGCCGAGTCGCTGTACGTAATACCGGGCGATCAGGCCGCCGAGGCTGTGCCCGACGACGTCGACCCGGCTGTGCCCGGTGCGCTCGCAGATTTCCTCCACATGCCGCCCGAGCAGTTCGGCGGCGGTGCGGATGTCGCGTGTCAGCGGCGAGTAGTTGAGGGCTTCCAGGTGGCGGTGGCCGTGCCGGGTCAGTGTGCGCCGCAGGACGACGAACACGGAACGGTTGTCGATGAAGCCGTGCAACAGGACGACGGGCGGCGCGGCGGTGGCCGCGACCGGCAGGGCGGTGGCCCCGGGTGGGGTGGTCCCGCTGTGACCCGGGCCGTCGGCCCCGGCGCTCGCGGGCGGGGCCGGCGGGCGGGGAGACGGGCGGCGCTCCGGGGTGAGGCCGAAGGGGTAGGCGATCAGGTGCCCGGTGAGGACGGCCAGCTCCAGCGCGGTGGCGCCGAGCAGCGCGGACGACAGTCGGGGGCCCGGCAGGCGGGGCAGCAGGGAGAGGAGAGGAAGGAGCTTCACGGCCGACCTCCTGCACTGGCGTACGAGGAGACGGCTCCCGTCCCCGTATGCCCTCATGGGGTGTCTCCGCCATGGGGTGTCTCCGCGAGGGTCGCGGACCTGCGGGCCACGGGGGCCGCACCACCGTGCCGTGCGGCTGGCGGCGCGGTGGTACGACAACCTCGTGCCCTTCCCCTGGGGGTGTCCGATCGGTCACGTACGGGTCGATGACGCCCGGCGAACATGTCCCACATGTGATTTCCCCCTCCCCGCCTGCCGCGAAACAGCGCCTTGCGGGATGCTGTGGATAACGTTCGTTCACATCCCCGGCCCTTCAGGCGCGGGAGACCAGGTGGAGGCAGTGATGGGTGTGACCGGTCCGATCCGTGTGGTGGTGGCCAAGCCGGGACTCGACGGCCACGACCGCGGGGCCAAAGTCATCGCGCGGGCGTTGCGGGACGCCGGTATGGAGGTGATCTACACGGGGCTCCACCAGACGCCCGAGCAGATCGTCGACACGGCGATCCAGGAGGACGCCGACGCCATCGGCCTCTCGATCCTCTCCGGGGCGCACAACACGCTGTTCGCCAAGGTGATCGAGTTGCTGAAGGTCCGGGAGGCGGAGGACATCAAGGTGTTCGGCGGCGGGATCATCCCGGAGGACGACATCGCGCCGCTGAAGGAGCTGGGCGTCGCGGAGCTGTTCACCCCGGGGGCGACGACGACCGAGATCGTCACGTGGGTCAACGCCAACGTCCGCCAGGCCGCGCAGGCCTGAACGCCGACCCCGGAGCGGGCCCGCTGCGTACGGGGCCCGCGCGGGCGACGACGGTTCCGTCGCCGCCGCCCCGGGCCGTCGCTGCCGCCCTCGCCCGCGTACGTGCCGGCTTTCTCGCCGTCGCCCGCGTGCGCGTACGTGCTCGCGGTCGCCCTCCCCGCGTGTGTGCCCGCGTTCTCGCCGTCGTTTGTCACGGCGGTGGGCGGGGCAGCTCCGACTCCCTTGCGGCGGCTGGCAGATCCGCGCCGCTTCCCTCGCGGCGTCAGGACATCAGTTCCGCCTCCATCGCGGCGCGCAGCCGCAGGGTGGAGACCAGGCGCTGGAAGGCCTCCGACCAGTAGCCGCCCGCCCCCGGCGATGCCCCCTCCTGCTCGTCCTGCGCGGCCGTCAGGACCTCCAGCCGGTCGGCCTCGGCCGGATCCAGACAGCGTTCCGCGAGGCCCATCACTCCGCTGAAGCTCCAGGGATAGCTCCCACTGTCCCGCGCGATGTCGAGAGCGTCGACCACCGCACGCCCGAGCGGCCCGGCCCAGGGGACCGTGCACACCCCGAGCAGCTGGAACGCCTCCGAGAGGCCGTGCGCGGCGATGAACTCGGCCACCCAGGAAGCGCGTTCGGCCTGCTCCAGGATCGCGAGGAGCTTCGAGCGCTCGGCGATCGAGACCGTCCCCGGGCCGCTCGCCGGGGGTGCTGAGGGGCGCCCGAGCAGAGCCCGGGCCCACTGCGGATTCCGCTGCCGTACGGCCGCCCGGCACCAGGCGGCGTGCAGCTCGTCCGCCCAGTCGTCGGCGACGGGCAGGGCCACGACCTCCTCGGCGGGACGTTTGCCGAACCGCTCCTCCCAGATGCCGAGCGGGGTGGCCTCCACCAACTGGCCGAGCCACCACGACCGTTCGCCCCGGCCGGTCGGCGGGAC
This sequence comes from Streptomyces sp. NPDC091287, assembly GCF_044768525.1. NCBI lineage: Bacteria > Bacillati > Actinomycetota > Actinomycetes > Kitasatosporales > Streptomycetaceae > Streptomyces > Streptomyces sp. NPDC091287. Next base: position 52,046 of record NZ_JBIVUV010000027.1, on the reverse strand, counting down.
CGCGGCGACGCCGTCGCGCTGCATCGCCGCGTCGCACTCGTGCGGCGCCTCCACGGCTATGGAGGCGGTGTCCCCGGTACGGTCCGGGTTCACGCAGGAGATCGCGCGGGCCGCCATCCGTCCGGCGAGCGCCGACTCGGGCAGGGCGGACAGCAGTTCGGCGGCGGTGGCGCGGACATTGCGGCTGCGGTCGGACAGGGCCTGCTCCAGGAACGGCTCGTCGTCGCCCCCGAGCCCGGACCGCAGGGAGTCCAGGAACATCAGCCGGTCCTCGGCCCGTTCGGCCGGCCAGGTGGTGGCGAGCAGGGCGAGCGCGGCGGGCGGATCCTGCGCCCGTACGGCGTCGAGCAGCGCGACCCGCTCCGCGAACAGCCCTTCCTCCCACAGCCGGCCCACCGCTTCCGGGTCCGTGATGTCGGGGTGGAGCGCGCCGCGCGCCGCGCCCCGCAGGGCGAACTTCCAGTCGGGATTCAGCCCGGCCAACCACAGACCGCGCGCCCCGGCGAACGCGAGCGCCTGCGGGCGCAGGTCCGTACGGGCGCGGGCGGCGTCCAGCAGCGGCGGCAACAGGGCCGCCGGGGCGCGGAACCCCTTCCGGTTGGCGGTGGCCAGCCACTGCGGAATCAGCTCGGTGAGATCGGGTGCGGCCCCGCGGCGCCCGCTGCCCGAAGGCGCGGCACGGTCGGCCAGCAGGTGGGCGAGTCGGTGCCGGGCGGCCTCGGGGAGCGCCGGACGGGGATCCGGTGCAGCGGGCTCGGGCCGGGCCTCCGGCACGGCCGGCAGCAGCCCGGCCCGCTGCCGCACGGTGTGCAGCGCGGCGGCGTCCAGCAGGGCCGCGGGCGCATCGGCCGGTACCGGGCCGCCGTGGGGCGTCGGGGGGCGGCGGTCGGTGCCCAGGAGCGCCGAGGTGACGAGCTCCTCCCAGGGGAGGGAGTCGATGGAGCCGCAAGCGGCGGCGGTAGCGGCGGTATCGGTGGCAGACGCGGCGGCAGCAGCGGGGGCGGTGGTGGCGATGGTGGCGGTGGGGCTGGTCGTGCGAGGCATCTTTCCCCTCCAGCGGCAGGAATGCGCGGATGTCGGACTGGGACGGCGGACTGATGGCGGGGGAGGGGCGGCGAGCAGGGACGACGGGCCGGGCGGCCGGTCGTGCGGGTCAGACCAGTTGGACGATCGAGCCGCCCGTGGTGCGCCCGCCCTCCTCCGCCTCGCCCGGGTCCCAGGCCGCGAACGGGTCGAAGCCGCGGTGGCCGATCTCGCCGAACACGGTGACCGGGCCACCGCCGGACAGGGCGACGAGCTTCCACAGCCCCGGCCGGGACAGCGCGGCCGGGGCGATCGGCAGCGCGGACTCGGCGTGCGCGTCCGCCACCTGCCAGCCGTCCTTGGCCGGCACGGGTATGACGTCGCGCAGGGTGACCGGCCAGGCGTCCAGCCAGGGGTCCTCCCGCAGGGCGTCCCCGTAGACGGCCGGCGCGGCCGCGGCGGCGATCCCCGGCGGTGGCCCGGCCGGGGCCATGGCCCCGAACTGCTCGCCCAGCTCCGCCCGGAGCTGCCCGCCGCCCGGATACGGCGTCAGCTCGGCGTCGATCGTCGCGCCCACCGGCAGCGCCTGAGCCGGGGACCGGCCCGCCGCGCCGAACGAGAGCAGCAGAGCCGTACGGCCCGACTCCCACCCGTACAGCCAGATTCGCCGGGCGACGATCTTGCCGTCCGGGATGTCGTACTGCGCGAGGACCAGCCAGTGGTCACGGACCGGGGCACCCTCGGCGGACATGGGCAGTCCCACTCTCGTCCGCACGGTCGCGGCCAGCGGGTCCGGCAGCCGCTCCCGGCCGAGCCAGGCCGTGTCCAGCAGATGGAGCAGGCCGCACTCCTCCAGCAGGCGGACCGGCCAGCCCGGACCGGACCCGGTGATCGCGCCCAGCTCCCTCACCCGGGCCGCGAGCCCCGGGGCCTGGGCGTCGACCATGCGGGCCGCGGTCTCCTCCCACAGGCCGTACCCCGAGCGGTCGGTCGCGGCGAGTCCGCCGCGCAGCAGGTCGGCCAGGCGCTGTTCCAGCTCCTGGGCCCCGCCCGTGACGCGCTCGGCACGGCGCTCCGCCCGTTTCCTGGCGGCGGCGGGGTCGGCGGGACCCCGCGCGGTGTCACCGCCCGTGGCGGGCCCGTCCTTCTCCGCCGCGCGTCCGCGCCGGGCCTCGATCCACGCCGCGGCCCAGTCGGCCGGCTCACCAGGCCGGAACGCGGCGTCGTCGGACGCCCGGAGCAGCAACAGCCCCAGCGCGTGCTTGCACGGGAACTTGCGGCTGGGGCAACTGCAGGAGTAGGCCGGGCCGGTGGTGTCGACCACCGTGCGGTACGGCGTGCTCCCGCTCCCCTTGCACCGGCCCCATACCGCGCCCGCCGCGTCGCGGCCCGTGCCCGTCCACGGGCCGGCCGCGCCGAGTCGCGTACCCGCCTTGCGTGATGCGTCGTCAGGAGCCAGTGCCAGCACCTGCTCCACCGACCAGCGCGCCACCGGTCCACCGGTGGGCGAGGGTTCTCCCCCGTGAGATAGCAGCATGCCTCCGACGGTAGGGGGCACCACTGACAGACCCCTCCGACCTGCGAAGCAGCCGCTCCGCGCGGGATTTGACTTTGCCATTGCCTTACGTTTCTCTGCGATCTCCGCGTACGGAAAAGATCCGTGCCCGGTCCGATCCAGGGGGGATCCCGAAATGAACCGCACCACCCGCACCGCACGTACCGCCAGAACCACCCGCCCGGTACGCGCCGCTGCCCACGCCCTCGCCATCGCCGGTCTCGTGCTCGGCCTCGGCGCCTGCTCGGCCGAGTCGGTGGACGAAGCGGTCGGCAAGGCGGTCGACACGACCGTGGACGAGAAGTACGAGGTCACGTACGAGGTCACCGGCAAGAGCGTCGACGAGATCACGTACCACGGGGGCGGCGGGGAGGCCATGGAGCCCAAGCTGGAGACCGTCACCTCGCCGACCCTGCCGTGGAAGAAGACCGTCGAGCTGCGCGGCATCATGCCGCCCGCCGTCATGCCGATGGCCGTGGACGCGGGCGGCGCCGACGTCACCTGCACCATCACGTACAAGGGCAAGGTCATCAAGGAGGCGAAGGGGGAGGGCATGCTCACGGCGGGCGGCTGTGTCGCCGTGTCCCCGATCGTGGGCTGACCGGCTGACCGGCTGACCGGCTGACCGGCTGACCCGCTGACCGGCCGACCGGCCGAGCGCCTGACTGACTGGCCGAGCGCGGGGTCCGGCGGGGGCGGCCGAGTTGGCCCCGCGGGCCTGACAACGGGTCCTGACCTGCGGTCAGGGCCCGTTGTCAGTGGCATGGTGCACGGTGGGAACCACATCAGGTCGAACGATCTGGAGGGGGATCCATGACCGTGTCCGAAACCACCGCGGCCGTCGAGCCGGAGGCGGGCGCCGAGGCGCTCCGCCCGCACGCCGAGGACGCGTTCGCCGACGAGCTGAAGGCGCTCGAAGCCGCCGACGACCGCCCGAGGCCCGCCCGTTGGCGGCTGTCGCCCTGGGCTGTCGCCACCTATCTGCAGGGCGGGACCCTGCCGGACGGCACGGTGATCACGCCGAAGTACGTGGGCCCGCGCCGCCTGGTCGAGGTGGCCGTGACCACGCTCGCCACCGACCGGGCGCTGCTCCTGCTCGGCGTCCCCGGTACGGCCAAGACCTGGGTGTCCGAGCATCTCGCCGCCGCCGTCAGCGGTGACTCGACGCTGCTCGTCCAGGGCACGGCGGGGACGCCCGAGGAAGCCGTCCGCTACGGGTGGAACTACGCCCGGCTGCTCGCCCACGGCCCCAGCCGCGACGCCCTGGTGCCCAGTCCGCTGATGCGGGCGATGTCCGAGGGCATGACCGCCCGGGTCGAGGAGCTGACCCGCATCCCCGCCGACGTGCAGGATTCGCTCATCACGATCCTGTCCGAGAAGACGCTGCCCGTCCCCGAGCTGGGGCAGGAGGTCCAGGCCGTCCGCGGGTTCAATCTCATCGCCACGGCCAACGACCGGGACCGCGGGGTCAACGAGCTGTCCAGCGCGTTGCGCCGCCGGTTCAACACCGTCGTGCTGCCCCTGCCCGCCACCCCGGACGCCGAGGTCGACATCGTGTCCCGGCGCGTCGACCAGATCGGCCGCTCGCTCGACCTGCCCGCGGCGCCGGAGGGCCTGACCGAGATCCGGCGCGTGGTGACGGTCTTCCGCGAGCTGCGCGAGGGGGTGACCACCGACGGGCGCACCAAGCTCAAGTCCCCCTCCGGCACGCTCTCCACGGCGGAGGCGATTTCCGTCGTCACCAACGGTCTCGCACTCGCCGCCCACTTCGGCGACGGCGTCCTGCGCCCCGGCGACGTCGCGGCCGGCATCCTCGGCGCGGTCGTCCGGGACCCGGCGGCGGACCGGGTGGTCTGGCAGGAGTATCTGGAGACCGTGGTCCGCGAGCGGGACGGCTGGAAGGACTTCTACCGCGCCTGCCGCGAGGTATCGGCATGACGAGCCCCGCCGGGACGGCGGCGACGACGACCGGAGCGCCGCCCACGACCGGGGCGGCAGCGGTGACCGGGGCCCCGGCCCCGGCCACGACCGCGACCGGAGCGCCGACCGCCGCCGGGGCGCCAGCGGTGACCGGGGCCACGACCGGAACGGACGGGCCGGGGCCCCGCGTGGCCGCCGGGCCCTGGTTCCTGGGGGTGCGGCACCACGGCCCCGGGTCGGCCCGCGCGGTCCTCGCCGCGCTCGCGGCGGCCCGTCCGGCCGCCGTCCTCATCGAGGGGCCGCCCGAGGGCGACGCGCTGCTGCCCCTCGTCGCCGACCCGCGGATGCGTCCCCCCGTCGCGTTGCTCGCGCACGCCGTGGACGACCCCGGGCGGGCCTCCTTCTGGCCGATGGCCGCGTTCTCGCCCGAGTGGGTGGCCATCCGCTGGGCTCTCGACCACGACGTCCCGGTCCGCTTCATCGACCTCCCCGCCGCCCACTCCCTCGCGCTCAAGGAACCCGCGCCGGGCATCGGGAGCGAGGAGCCGGCGGCGGGGGAGCGGGCCGGGGAAGATGCCACGCCGGTCGTCGACCCGATCCGGGTCCTCGCCGAGACCGCCGGATACGACGATCCCGAACGCTGGTGGGAGGACGTCGTCGAGCACCGCTCACCCACCGGAGCGGCACCCACCGGAGCGGCGCCCACCGGCGGCCCGCCCGGAGCCACGGTGGACGTGAGCGACGGGGACCCCATGAGCGACGGGGGCGACGCGAGCGAGGGGGGCGACGCGAGCGAGGGGGGCGACGCGCTCGCGCCGTTCGTCGCGCTGGCGGAGGCCATGAGCGCTCTCCGCGAGGCATACGGCGACGGCGGGCAGCCCCGGGACGCGGTGCGCGAGGCGTACATGCGGATCCAGTTGCGTACCGCGCGCAAGGAGTTCGGGGAGGACGTCGCCGTCGTCTGCGGGGCCTGGCACGTTCCCGCCCTCGCCGCGCGGACCACCCTCGCCGCCGACCGCGCCCTGCTCAAGGGCCACCCGAAGGTCAAGGCCGACCTCACCTGGGTGCCCTGGACCCACCGCCGGCTCGCCCGGCACAGCGGATACGGGGCGGGGATCGACTCGCCGGGGTGGTACGGGCACCTCTTCGACGTCGCCGACCGGCCGATCGAGCGATGGATGACCAAGGTCGCCGGACTGCTGCGCGAGGAGGACCGGTTCGTCTCCACCGCCCATGTCATCGAGGCCGTCCGGCTCGCCGAGACCCTCGCCGCCCTCCGGGGCCGCCCGCTGGCCGGCCTCGGGGAGACGACCGACGCTGTGCGGGCCGTCATGTGCGAGGGGTCCGACGTCCCGCTCGCCCTCGTCCGGGACCGGCTGATCGTCGGCGAGACCCTCGGCGAGGTGCCGGATACCGCCCCTGCCGTCCCGCTGCAACGGGACCTGACCCGCAGCCAGCGCACCCTCCGGCTCAAGCCGGAGGCGTCGGAGCGCGAGCTGGACCTCGACCTGCGCAAGGAGACCGACGCCGCCCGCAGCCGCCTCCTGCACCGGCTGCGCCTCCTCGACGTCGGCTGGGGCGACCCGGTCGAGGGCCGGGGCAGCACCGGCACCTTCCGGGAGAGCTGGCGGCTGAGCTGGGAACCGGAACTGCACGTCCGGGTCGCGGAGGCGGGCGTGTGGGGCACCACCGTGCTCACCGCCGCCACCGCGAAGGCCGAGTCGGGGGCCGTGGCGGCGACCGCGCTGGCCGACGTCACCGCACTCGCCGAACGCTGCCTCCTGGCCGGACTGCCCGACGCGCTGCCCGTCGTGATGAGGGCCCTCGCCGACCGGGCCGCCCTCGACGCGGACGTCGGCCACCTCGCGGACGCGCTGCCCGCCCTGGCCCGTTCCCTGCGGTACGGGGACGTGCGCTCCACGGACACGGCGGCGCTCGCGGAGGTCGCCGCCGGACTCGCCGAGCGGATCTGCGTCGGCCTGCCGCCCGCCTGCACCGGCCTCGACGCCGACGGGGCCGAGGCGCTGCGCCGTCAGGTGGAGGCCGTGCACGGTGCGATCGGGCTCCTGCTCGCCGGGACGGCCCCCGCCGAAGGACTGCGAGAGCGCTGGGACGCCGTTCTGCACAAGCTGGCGGCCCGGGACACGGTCGCCGGGATCATCCGGGGCCGCGCCACCCGGCTGCTCCTGGACGAGGGGCGGCTGGCCGAGGACGAGGCGGCCCGGCTGATGGGCCTGGCGCTCTCGCCCGGAACGCCGCCCGCCGACGCCGCCGCCTGGATCGAGGGGTTCGTCGGCGGCGCGTCGGGCGGCGGCATGCTGCTGGTCCACGACGAGCGGCTGCTCGGCCTCATCGACGCCTGGCTGACCGGTGTCCCCGCCGAGATGTTCACCGATGTGCTGCCGCTGCTGCGCCGCACGTTCTCCGCGTACGAACCGGGCGTACGGCGCACTCTGGGCGAGCTGGTCCGGCGCGGGCCCGTCCCCGAGGGCGCCCGCCGCGACGACGTCGGCCGGGTGCCCGGGGGCTTCGGACCCGGTCTCGACCGGGTCCGGGCCGACGCGGTGGAGCCGGTGCTGCGCCTGCTGATCGGCAGCCGATCGGAGCCCGAGGAGGCAGCCGGATGACGACGACCACGACCGACCCGGGGACGACCGACCACGGCACGACGGGCCCGGGCCCGAGGGGCCACGGCGCGACGGACCCGGGGACCACCGACCCGGGCACGACCGGCCACGGCGCGACAGACCCGACAGACCCGACGGACCCGACGGACCCGACGGACCCGACGGACCCGACGGACCCGACGGACCCGACGGACCCGACGGACCCGACGGACCCGACGGACCCGACGGAGGAGACGATGGAACGGACGACGGCACAGGCCTCCGGGACGGCGCGGCCCACCGCCCCGCACGTGCCCGACGCCGAACGGCTGCGGCGCTGGCGGATGGTGCTCGGCGCGGACAGTGCCGACAGCACCGGGCGTGCCTTCACCGGCCAGGACGCCGCGATGGACGGCGCGTTGGACGCGCTGTACGGCGGGGGCGCGGGGAAGAAGCCCGGCGGCCGGGGCTCCGGTGGCCGTTCGGCGGGTCTCGGCGCGTCGGCGCCCTCCGTCGCCCGCTGGCTCGGCGACATCCGGACCTATTTCCCCAGCTCCGTGGTCCAGGTCATGCAGCGCGACGCGATCGACCGGCTCGGCCTGGCGGCCCTGCTCCTCGAACCGGAGATGCTGGAGGCGGTCGAGGCTGACGTCCACCTCGTCGGCACCCTGCTCTCCCTCAACAAGGCGATGCCCGAGACGACGAAGGAGACCGCGCGCGCTGTGGTCCGCAAGGTCGTCGAGGACCTGGAGAAGCGTCTGGAGAGCCGTACCAGGGCCACCCTGACCGGCGCCCTGGACCGCTCGGCGCGCATCAGCCGGCCCCGCCACCGGGACATCGACTGGAACCGCACCATCCGGGCCAACCTCAAGAACTACCTCCCCGTCCCGGGGGCCGACGGTGCGCCGCCGACGGGCACGATCGTTCCCGAGCGCCTCATCGGCTACGGGCGCGCCTCCCGGTCCGCCAAGAAGGACATCGTCCTGTGCATCGACCAGTCGGGCTCGATGGCCGCGTCGGTCGTCTACGCCTCGGTCTTCGGGGCGGTGCTCGCCTCCATGCGCACCCTCTCGACCCGGCTCGTCGTCTTCGACACGGCGGTCGTCGACCTCACGGACCAGCTCGACGACCCGGTCGACGTTCTCTTCGGCACCCAACTCGGCGGCGGCACCGACATCAACCGGGCGCTCGCCTACTGCCAGTCGAAGATCACCCGCCCCGCGGACACCGTCGTCGTCCTCGTCAGCGACCTCTACGAGGGCGGCATACGCGACGAGATGCTCAAGCGGATCGCCGCGATGAAGGCCTCCGGCGTGCAGTTCGTGACGCTGCTCGCGCTCTCCGACGAGGGCGCACCCGCGTACGACCACGACCACGCGGCGGCGCTCGGGGCGCTGGGCGCACCAGCGTTCGCCTGTACGCCGGATCTCTTCCCGGACGTCATGGCGGCGGCGATCGAGAAGAGGCCACTGCCCATACCGGACAAGGAGACCCAACAGTAACCGGGGACTTGCGCGACCCCCACGGGCTCGTGCAAGCATCGACCCGTCATTCGCGGAGGGGCGCATTCCGCCCCCCCCGTGCACCAGAGAGGATCCACCGAGGTGACCGCAACCGCCGCTGCTCGCGCAGCCGTCGATCCGCGCCCGGCGCGGGGTACGGCGGGGCGTCGCGCGGTACAGGTGGTGCTGTTCCTCGGCGGGCTGCTGGCCCTGGGTCTCCTCGCGGGTGGACACGCGGAAGCGCGGGAGCGTCCGGGCCCGGGTCCGCTCACCGCCTCCGTGGCGGACGCCGTGCCGGAGGGCGCAGCCCCTGAGGCCGCCGTCCCCACGGCAGTCGAGCCGGCGGCCCAGCCGGTGGTCAGGACAGTGATCGAGCCGGTCGAGCGGGCCGCCCGGCAACAGGCCGCACAGCAGCGGACCGTGCAGAAGGCCCCTGCGGAATCTGTAGGGGAATCCGCCGCGGAACCGGCCGCCGAACCCGCGACCCCCGCCGACGCCCTTGCTTCCACCGACGCCTTTGCCTCCACCGTCTCCCCTGGCTCAACCGTCTCCGCTGCTGCCTCCACTGCCTCTGCGCCCGCTCGCGTCCGCGATGCCGTGGTCGGGGGTGCGGGAGACACCGTGGACCGGATCGCCGGGGCGGTGCGGCCGTTGGTGCCGTCCCTGCCGGGGCTTCCCCCGCTCTTCTCCGTGCTCCCCGTGCCCGGTGGTGGACCGGACGCACCCGGTGCTCCGTCACCTTCCGTGCCGGACACCGGCCATGGGGCCGGGAGCGGCACGGCGGCGCACGTCGACGCCGGGGCGGACGCCTCGGCCGAGCCCAGGGCCGGCCACGACCGGAGCACCGCGGACCAGGGCTCCGCCCCGGCCGTGCCGGACGTGTCCGGAGCGTCGGATGCCGGGCACACACCGGACTCCGAGCCCACGCCGGCTCCGGGCCGTGCACCGCTCGGTCCCTGCGGCGACCTCGTGCGTACGGCGGTGGCCGACGGCCAGGGGCCGCGCGGCGGCGACCTGCACGCGGTCCGTGCCCCGAGTGGCCCGTACACCGCGCTCGTCCGGGGAGCGGGACTCCCGGCGACCGCCGCCCCGATACCCGACAGATCCGGCGAGATCCTCGAATTCCCCGGCTAGGGCAGGCCGTTCCCCGCCTCGACCTGCCGCGCGGGGGCGGAACAGGTCTGCCCGCGTCCGGAGCTCTCCGGACTGCCGAACATCTTCGAAGGATCTGACACACCCATGCACAAGAACATGCGCCGATCCATAGCCGTCGCCGCCACCGCCACCGGTATGTGGGCGCTCGGCACCGCCGCGGCGAGCGCGGACGAGCTGCCCGTGTCCGTACCGCTCTCCACCCCGGACCTGGCGGCCGAGGCCCCCGACGCGACGGAGATCGTCAAGGACGTCAAGGACGTCACCGACACCAAGGTCCTCAAGGACTCCAGGGACGCCAAGGTGCTCAAGGACGCCAAGGCCGTCGACAGCATCGACACCATCGACGGCGTCGACGGCGTCAAGGACACGCTGACGGAGGCCGGGAGCAAGGCCGCCGGTGCGGCCGACGTACGGGACGGACTCCCGTCACAGGTGCGCGCGCCGCAGGTGCCGGAAGTCCCGCATGCCGCGGAGGTGCCGGAGCTCGGCGACGTACAGCAGGTGCCCGGGGCCGTGCGGCTTCCCGCCGCGCCGGCCGACGAGATCGACTACCTCTTCGGGCCGATCGAGCAGATCCCCGGCTATGCGCAGAACCAGGCGCCGGCCGCCGTCCAGGGGGCGCTGGCCGAGGCGGGGCCCGTGGTCGGGCAGACGTCCGACGCGGTGCTGCCGCCGCTCGCCGCGGGTGCGGTCGGCGTCGCGGTCCCGGTCGTCGGGCAGGCGGTCGGCGACGTCGGCACGCTCGCCCGGGGAGTCGTTGGCGAGGTCGCGCCGTTCGCCCAGGGCGTCGTCGGCGACGCCGCCGCGCCCTTCGTGCAGGGAGTCACGACCGAGGTCCAGCCGCTGGCGGCCGGCGTCACGGGTGCGGCCGTGCCGTTCGCCGGAGGCGTCGCCGCCGAGGTGTCGCCGCTCGCCGAGGGTCTGACCGGTGACGCCGTCGCGCCGTTCGCCCAGGGGGTCACCGCCCGGGTGCAGCCGCTGGCCGAGGGCGTCGGGGCGCAGGCCCGGCCGTTCGCGGGCGGTCTGGCGGACACGGTCAGCGAGGACGCCCGCCCCGCCGTGGGTCACGCGGGCGCCGGCGTCCAGGGCGTCACCTCCGTCGCCCCGTCCTTCGCGACGGACGCGCTGCCCGCGCTCTGAGAAGTCCGATCTGAGAAGCCGCCTCTGAGAAGCCCCCTCTGAGAAATCGGCTGCGAGAAGTCGGCTCCGAGATGTCGGCTCCGAGATGTCCGACAAGGACGAACGGCGCGGGCTGAGAGGCCGCACGGTTCACCACATCGGAGTACTCGGCCCAGGGGGACCCGGGCCGGGTGCTCCGGTTCCGACCAGCCTCTTCCGGCTCCCGGCGAGCCCCGTCCGGGAGCCGGAGGGGCCACCCCCTGTGACCGTTATCACCGCTCAGGTGTGATCTGCGATTTAGGGTCACACGGAGCGCGGGGATAACCTGCCGGATGGACATGCCGCGTACTCGGACACCGTGTACGCCTTCCTTGTGACCGCGCAGTCACGTTGCCCATCGCGGCACGCCCACGCAGAAGAACGAACCGCGATACCACTAAAAGGGACGGACGCGCGTGGACCTGTTCGAGTACCAGGCGAGGGACCTCTTCGCCAAGCACGGTGTACCGGTGCTGGCCGGTGAAGTCATCGACACGCCTGAGGCAGCCCGCGAGGCGACCGAGAAGCTGGGCGGCAAGTCTGTCGTCAAGGCGCAGGTGAAGGTCGGTGGCCGAGGCAAGGCCGGTGGCGTCAAGCTGGCGGCCGACCCCGACGAGGCGGTCGCCCGGGCGACCGACATTCTCGGTATGGACATCAAGGGCCACACGGTCCACAAGGTGATGATCGCCGAGCTGTCCCCGGAGATCGAGGCGGAGTACTACGTCTCGTACCTCCTCGACCGCACCAACCGCACCTTCCTGGCCATGGCCTCGGTGCAGGGCGGCATGGACATCGAGGAGGTCGCGGAGAAGACCCCCGAGGCCCTCGCGAAGGTCCCCGTCAACGCCGTCGACGGCGTCGACATTGTCAAGGCCCGCGAGATCGTGGCCCAGGCGAAGTTCCCGGCCGACGTGGCCGAGGGTGTCGCCGAGGCCCTGGTGACCCTGTGGGACACCTTCGTCGCCGAGGACGCGCTCCTCGTCGAGGTCAACCCGCTGGTGAAGACCAAGGACGGCCGGATCCTGGCCCTGGACGGCAAGGTGTCTCTCGACGAGAACGCCGACTTCCGTCAGCCGGGTCACGAGGCGCTCGAGGACAAGGCCGCAGCCAACCCGCTCGAGGCTGCCGCCAAGGCCAAGAACCTCAACTACGTCAAGCTCGACGGCGAGGTCGGCATCATCGGTAACGGTGCCGGTCTGGTCATGTCGACCCTGGACGTCGTCGCGTACGCCGGTGAGAACCACGGCAACGTGAAGCCCGCCAACTTCCTCGACATCGGTGGCGGCGCCTCCGCAGAGGTCATGGCGAACGGCCTGGAGATCATCCTCGGCGACCCGGACGTCCGGTCCGTCTTCGTCAACGTCTTCGGTGGCATCACCGCCTGTGACGAGGTCGCCAACGGCATCGTGCAGGCGCTCGCGCTGCTCGAGTCCAAGGGCGAGAAGGTCGAGAAGCCGCTGGTCGTGCGTCTCGACGGCAACAACGCGGAGCTGGGTCGCAAGATCCTTTCCGACGCCAACCACCCGCTCGTGCAGCGCGTGGACACCATGGACGGCGCGGCCGACAAGGCCGCCGAGCTCGCCGCGGCTGCGAAGTAAGGAAGAGGGACTCAGACCACCATGGCTATCTTCCTCACCAAGGACAGCAAGGTCATCGTCCAGGGGATGACCGGCGCGACGGGCATGAAGCACACCAAGCTCATGCTCGCCGACGGCACCAACATCGTCGGCGGCGTGAACCCGCGCAAGGCCGGCACCTCCGTCGACTTCGACGGCACCGAGGTACCGGTCTTCGGCTCCGTCGCCGAGGCGATGGAGAAGACCGGCGCGAACGTGTCCGTCCTCTTCGTGCCGCCGGCCTTCTCCAAGGCCGCCGTCGTCGAGGCGATCGACGCCGAGATCCCGCTCGCCGTCGTGATCACCGAGGGCATCGCCGTCCACGACTCGGCCGCCTTCTGGGCGTACGCCGGCGCGAAGGGCAACAAGACCCGGATCATCGGCCCGAACTGCCCGGGTCTCATCACCCCCGGCCAGTCCAACGCCGGCATCATCCCGGGCGACATCACCAAGCCCGGCCGCATCGGTCTCGTGTCGAAGTCGGGCACGCTGACCTACCAGATGATGTACGAGCTCCGTGACATCGGCTTCTCGTCCGCCGTCGGCATCGGTGGCGACCCGGTCATCGGCACCACGCACATCGACGCCCTCGCGGCGTTCGAGGCGGACCCGGAGACCGACCTCATCGTGATGATCGGCGAGATCGGCGGCGACGCCGAGGAGCGTGCCGCCGACTTCATCGCGAAGAACGTCACCAAGCCGGTCGTCGGTTACGTCGCGGGCTTCACCGCCCCGGAGGGCAAGACCATGGGCCACGCCGGCGCCATCGTCTCCGGCTCCTCGGGCACCGCCCAGGCGAAGAAGGAGGCCCTTGAGGCCGCCGGCGTCAAGGTCGGCAAGACGCCGACCGAGACCGCCAAGCTGGCGCGCGAGATCCTCGGCGCCTGACGCAGTCGGTCAGGCGGCGGAGGCACGCTGCGAACGGCGCGGGCCCGCACTCCCTGTGACGCAGGGGTGCGGGCCCGCGCCGTTCGCGTACGCGCCTGCCGTCCGGGTGATGGCTCAGTCCGCGTGACGGCTCACGTGACGGCTCACCGGAGCTGCGGAATCAGCCGCTCCGGGCCGTGCGCCAACTGCTCGCGCAGCGACATCTGGAGCTTCAGGTCCTGGGCGGTGAGCTTCTGGGGACCACCGCGGGGCGGTACGCCCCCGACCCGCTCGGCGGGGGCGATCGGCGGCTCGTAGTGGGTGGGCGCGGTGTGCAGGGTCAGTCCGGTCACGGCGATGAGCACCGCGACACCCGCGATGGCGGCCCTGGTCCACAGCCTGGCCTTGTCCTCGCTGCCGGTGCGCACAGCACGGGCCGGCCGCGGTACGGGTACGTGCTCGGCGCGCGCGAGCCCGCCGAGCCGGTCGTGCAGCAGGGCCGACTGCTCGGCGGGCGAGCCGACGGCCGCGAGTTCGGGGAGCCGCTCGGCGACGGCGGCGCGGGCGGTCATCAGACGGCCCGCCGCCGCCGGGGTGCTGGCCTCCGTCTCGGCCGCGGTCTCCGGGAGGTCCAGGCCGACCCCGTCGTACAGGAGGAGCGTGCGCCGGTAGGCCGGGGGCAGGTCGAGCAGCGCGTCGAACAGCGCCCGCTTCCCCGGTTCCGTGGGCGGGGCGTCGGGATGCCGGTGCCCGCGGCGCAGCCGGTGCCAGGGGGACATCGCGTACTCGTACGCCGCCGCGCGCACCCAGCCGGCCGGGTCGCGGTCGACGGCCACCTCGGGCCAGCGGTGCCAGGCCAGTTGGAAGGCACGCTCGACGGACTCGCGGGCCAGGGCGCGGCGGCCGGTCAGCAGATAGGCCTGCCGGACGAGGCCGGGGGCAGTCCGGGCGTACAACTCGTCGAACGCCTCGGCGGGGGAGAGACGCCGCTCTCCGACTGCCTCCGTGTCCCCCTCCCTCTCTCCCTCCGGCTCCGCTTCCGGCTCCGCTTCCGCCTCCGCCACCACCGGCACCTTTACCTCCGGAGCGGCTTCGGGAGGGGCCTCGGGAGGAGGCTCCTGAGCTGCCACAGCCGCAGGCACAGGCACAGCCGCAGCCGCAGCCGCAGCCGCCGGGGCAGCCGCTGGTGGCGGCGTGGTGGGTGCCTTCGGTTCGGGGGCGATGAGCTTCGCGTACAGCGCGCGCTTGCGTCCGCGCGGGCTCGTGCGCCCCGTCTCCCAGGAGCGCACGGTGGCGCGCGTGACGCCGACCGCCGCCGCTACCTGCTCCTCGCTCAGCGATTTCGCCTCGCGCAGTCTGCGGCGCTCCTTGGGGGAGGGCAGCTGCGGCGCGGCGGCCTCGTCGGTCGTGCTCCGGGTCATGGACGACCCCCGGCAGCGCCGCACTGAGTGAAAAAGTACATAAACGTATATTGAGCGACACAACGGCTGTTCGCGCGTTACGCGAAATAAGCGCGTGTCGTTGGCAGCATGGGCCGCGTGACCCAAATGACGCAAGGCAGCCCGAAGGCGACGGCCGAGCGGAACCGCACCCTCGCCCTGGCCTCCGCCCTGGTGCGGGGAGCCGTCGCTGCCGGGCTCGGCCTCGGGTCGCTGACGGTGCTGGTCATGGTGTTGTGGATCAGCTCCCCGTATCCCGACAGCGGGCCGGGCGGCGCGCTGCGCGCGGCGGCCGGGGTCTGGCTGCTCGCGCACGGCGCGGGGCTCGTGCGGCCCGACACCCTGAGCGGCGTTCCCGCCCCCGTCTCCGTGGTGCCGCTGCTGCTCGTGGTGGGCCCGGTCTGGCTGGCGCACCGCGCGGCGCGCGATGCGGCGGAGCCGGAGGAGGGGCGGCCCAGGCCTTCGCAGGTGGGCGCGTTCTGCGCGGTGACCGCGGGATATTTGCTGGTCGTGGCGGGGGCGGCGGCCGGTGCGCGCGGCGGTTCGCTGCGCCCGGACCCGGACACGCTGGTGTTCCCGGTGGCGTTGGTGGTGGCCGGTGCGGCGGCGGCCGGGGTGTGGACGGCGGCCGGGCGGCCACTCGGGCCCCTGCCGTCCTGGTCTCCTTTGGTGCTTCAGGAAGCGATCGCGCGGACGCTCTTCCGCGATCGGGTCGAGGCGGCGTGCCGGTCGGCGGCGGTGGGCGTCACGGTGCTGCTCGGGGGCGGTGCGGTGCTGGTCGCGGTGGCGCTCGGCCGGAACGCGGGGGTGGCGCAGGACGCGTTCCTGGGGCTCGCGGGCGACTGGTCGGGACGGTTCGCCGTGCTCCTACTGGCCGCCTCGCTCGTGCCGAACGCCGCACTGTGGGGAGCTTCGTACGGGCTCGGGCCCGGCTTCTCGCTCGGTACGGGAGCCACCGCCACCCCGCTGGGCCTCGACGGGACTCCGGCGGCGCCCCATTTCCCCCTGCTGGCGGCCGTGCCGGACCAGGGGCCGGGCTCCCTGCTGAACGGGGCGGCCCTGGCGGTGCCGGTGGCGACCGCGCTGGCCGTCGCCTGGTTCACCGCCCGCAGGGCCGCGCCCGCCGACGCGCCCCGCGCTCAGGTGTGGAGCCGGCGCGAGACGGTGCTGGTGACGCTGCTCGCCGCGCTGGCCTGCGGTGCCGTGACGGGGCTGCTCATGGCGGTGGCCGGCGGGCCGCTCGGCACCGGGGCGCTGAGGGAGTTCGGCCCGGTGTGGTGGCTGGCCGGACCGGCGGCACTGGCGTGGACGGCGGGCATCGGCGTACCGGCGGTCCTGCTGCTGCGCCTGTGGCGCCTGCGCACCCCGGGCTGGGCCTGGCGCAGGGACGTACCGGAAGCGGACGAGCCCTCGGTGACAGCGTCGACGCCGACGCCGACGAAAGCGGCAGCGAAAGCGACGGCGTCCGAGGAGAAGGCGGGGGCGGACGCGCAGGCCGCCATCGGGCGTCCGCGCCGCTGGTGGGCGCCGTGGCGGGTGCGGGGAGGGGCGGCGGGCGCGTCCGGCGATGCGGCGCAGGGCGGTTCCGCGGCACCCGCCGCGTCCGCCGTTCCGGCCCCCGGGTCGGCACCCGAAACGGTCTCCGGCGCTCTGGTCGGCGGGGCCGGGTCGGGGGCGGGGAGGGGGGACGCGGGGTTCGAGCCGTACGACTTCCTGCCGACCGACCCGTGGCACGAGAAAGACTTCAGGGAGGCCCGTTGGGCCTCCCTGAAGCGGGGTTCCGGCGGCCTGATGGCCGACTTCCCCGCTGGTCCCGCCGATTCTGCTGGTCTCGCCGGCCCCGCCGATTCTGCTGATGCCGCCGATGCCGCCGCGGGGCGTCCCGCGGCGGAAGCGGACCGCCCGGGGCCTACTCCTTGACGCCGAAGAACGGCTCCAAAGGCTTCGGCAGTTGGTCGTTGCAGGACAGTGCGCCCGTCTTGGTCAGGGAGTCGTTCACACACGTGTAGTAGTCGCGGTAGACGAGCTGCACGGTGAACGTGGTCGCCACGATGAGCAGTGCCAGCAGGGCGGTCACCAGTCCGCTCACCGCCGCCGTGGTCTGCTGCCTGCTGCTGACATTCGGCGGCGCGGCGGGCGTGGGCACGGCGGGCGAGGCTCCGGAGACGTCGCCCGCCGTGGCCCCCGTCCCGGTCTCGGCCCCCGCAGCGGTCCCGGCCGCTCCGGTGCCGCCCGCCGCCGTACGGTCCGTCGCGGACGCGCTCTTCATCGGGGTGCGGAGCGCGCTGATCGCCCAGTACGTCGAGAGCGCGCCCAGGAGGAGGGCGAGCTCCGAGAGGTCGAAGAGGGCGAAGAAGAAGGCCCACATACCGCCGAGCACCGCGTAGCGGGCGCGCCGCTGTGCGGGGTCGGTGGGGTCCCAGCGCAGTCCACCCGGACCGCCGCGTTCGGATCCGCCCTTGCCTCCCGGGCCGCCGGAGCCGTTCCCGCCGGAGCGGCCGCCGAAGCCGCCGTTGCCCCGGCCGGGCTGCTTGCTGCTCCACTGGCTGCCCCACGACGGGCGGTCCCCGGCGGAGCCGTCCCCGTCGGGCCCACCGTTCCCGTCCGAACCGTTCGACCCCTCCGGCCCGTTGGACCCGGCGGCGCGGCGCGGCTGCCACGGCTGGTCCGGACGGTCCACGGGCGGCGCGGCGAACGGGTTGTCCTCCTGAGGCTTCGCGGCGGAGCCGGAGGCCGGCGCGGATCCCGAGGAGGAATCCGGCGAGGAGTGACCCGGGGACGAGGAATCCGAGGACGAGGAACCCGAGGACGAGGAATCCGGGGAAGGAGGACCCGACGAGGAAGGTCCCTGAGGCGAGGAGCCCGGGGACGAGGAGTCCGGCGAAGAGGGCAGGCGTTCCCGCATCAGGGGAGCGGACCGCTCGGGCAGCGGGAGGCGGAAGGCGGTGCGACGGCGTCGGTCCGGCATGTGGTGAACGTCTTCCCCATCTCGTCATGTCCGCCCGTAGGACGGTTCGTCCGCCCGGTGGACGGCTCGCTGTCCCCTGACGCTACCTCCCGGTCACGCCCCCGTCCCGTGGGGGCCGTCGGGTGTGCCGGTATCGTTGCTGACGGTCGGCCCGTTCGTAGGGTTCCCCGTATCGGGCGAGGCGATACTTTCGTACGACCCTACAAAGAGCATGCCGCACCTGCGTCACCCTGCGGTCATCACGTGAGAAAGGGCCCCGACGTGGCCTCCCCGCCCCCCTCCGCCTCTCCTGCCCGGCTGGTCGTGCTGGTCTCCGGATCCGGTACGAATCTCCAGGCGCTGCTCGACGCCATCGGCGACGACCCGGCGGCGTACGGGGCACGGGTCGTCGCCGTCGGCGCGGACCGCGACGGGACCGGGGGCGTGGAGCGCGCGGAGCGGGCCGGAATCCCCACGTTCGTGTGCAAGCTCAAGGACCACGCGACCCGCGCCGAGTGGGACGAGGCGCTCGCCGCGCAGGTCGCCGCGCACCGCCCGGACCTCGTCGTCTCCGCCGGTTTCATGAAGATCGTCGGTCCGGCGTTCCTCGCCGCGTTCGGCGGCCGGACCGTCAACACCCACCCCGCCCTGCTGCCCGCTTTCCCCGGCGCCCACGGAGTGCGTGACGCACTCGCGTACGGCGTCAAGGTCACGGGCTGCACCGTCCACTTCGTCGACGACGGCGTCGACACCGGTCCGATCATCGCGCAGGGCGTGGTCGAGGTGACCGAGGAGGACACCCCGGAGGGCGAAGCCGCCCTTCACGAACGCATCAAGGAAGTCGAGCGCTCGCTGCTCGTCGAGGCCGTGGGGCGTATCGCCCGTGACGGCTATCGCATTGAGGGACGAAAGGTTCATCTCGGTCATGTCGGTGAATAAGCCCATCCGCCGCGCCCTGGTCAGTGTCTACGACAAGACGGGGCTCGAAGACCTCGCCCGCGGTCTGCACGAGGCGGGCGTCGAACTCGTCTCCACCGGCTCCACCGCCGGGAGGATCGCCGCCGCCGGAGTGCCGGTCACCAAGGTCGAGGAGCTCACCGGCTTCCCCGAGTGCCTGGACGGCCGCGTCAAGACGCTGCACCCCCGCGTCCACGCCGGCATCCTCGCCGACCTCCGTCTCGACTCCCACCGCGAGCAGCTCGCGGAGCTCGGCGTCGAGCCCTTCGACCTGGTCGTGGTGAACCTCTACCCGTTCAAGGAGACCGTCGCCTCGGGCGCCTCCGACGACGAGTGCGTCGAGCAGATCGACATCGGCGGCCCCTCGATGGTCCGCGCCGCCGCCAAGAACCACCCGTCGGTCGCCGTCGTCACCAGCCCCGAGCGGTACGCCGACGTCCTCGCCGCCGTCAAGGCCGGCGGCTTCGACCTGACCGCCCGCGCGCGGCTCGCCGGCGAGGCCTTCCAGCACACCGCCGCCTACGACGTGGCCGTCGCCTCCTGGTTCGCGGACGACTACGCGGCCGCGGATGCCTCGGGCCTCCCCGAGTTCCTCGGCGACACCTACACGCGCAAGAACGTCCTGCGCTACGGCGAGAACCCGCACCAGCCCGCCGCGCTCTACACCTCCGGCGACGGCGGTCTCGCCGAGGCCGAGCAGCTGCACGGCAAGGAGATGTCCTACAACAACTACACGGACACCGACGCCGCCCGCCGCGCCGCCTACGACCACGCCGAGCCGTGCGTCGCGATCATCAAGCACGCCAACCCGTGCGGCATCGCCATCGCCGACGACGTCGCCACCGCGCACCGCAACGCGCACGCCTGCGACCCGCTCTCCGCGTTCGGCGGCGTGATCGCCGTCAACCGCCCGGTGACCGTCGAGATGGCCGAGCAGGTCGCGGAGATCTTCACCGAGGTCATCGTCGCCCCGGCCTACGAGGACGGCGCCGTCGAGGTGCTGGCCCGCAAGAAGAACATCCGGGTGCTGCGCGCTCCCGAGGCCCCGACCGCCGCGTTCGAGGTGAAGCCGATCGACGGCGGCGCGCTGCTCCAGGTCGCCGACCGCCTCCAGGCCGACGGCGACGACCCGGCCAACTGGACGCTCGCCACCGGCGACGCGCTCTCCGCGGCTGAGCTGAAGGAGCTGGCCTTCGCCTGGAAGGCGAGCCGCGCCGTCAAGTCCAACGCGATCCTGCTCGCCAAGGACGGCGCCTCGGTCGGCGTCGGCATGGGCCAGGTCAACCGGGTCGACTCCGCGAAGCTCGCCGTCGAGCGGGCCGGCGAGGAGCGGGCGCGCGGGGCGTACGCCGCCTCCGACGCCTTCTTCCCGTTCCCCGACGGTCTGGAGATCCTCACGGCCGCCGGCGTCAAGGCCGTCGCCCAGCCCGGCGGGTCCGTCCGCGACGAGCTGGTGATCGAGGCCGCGAAGAAGGCCGGCGTGACCATGTACTTCACGGGCACGCGCCACTTCTTCCACTGACCGGGACCTCTTCCGCGGAGTTCACCGACCGGCCCGAGGCCGCACCCCGACACGGGTGCGGCCTCGGCCGTGTCCGTCGTGCGGAACCGGCTCGCCGCTCTGTTCTAATGAACGGCCGTGGAAATCCGTAGCGGGGGCAGTCACCGTGCTTGAGCTGAACAAGAGTGGAACGGACCGGTCCGGACCGGGACGCCTGCCCGCCCAGGGCCCGGGGCCGGACGCCCGTCCGGCCGGCGACGCGCCGCGTACGGGCGACGCCGCCGCCGAACGCGTACCCCTGCGCCCGTACCTCGTCGCCGGCGCGATCCTGTGCGCGCTCTACTTCCTCTACGCGTACTTCCAGTACAGCCGCTTCGGCTCACCCTCCTGGGACCTGGGAATCTTCGAGCAGGAGGTCCGGGCGTACGCCGGGTTCGACGCCCCGGTCGTCGACATCAAGGGCCCCGGCTATCTGATCCTCGGCGACCACTTCTCCCCGATCGTGGCGCTGCTGGCCCCGCTGTACTGGCTCTGGCCGTCGGCCGAGTCCCTGCTGTTCGCACAGGCCGCACTGTTCGCGCTGGGAGCGGTCATCGTCGGCCGCACCACCCAGCAGCTCCTCGGCGGGCGCTCGGGGCTCTGCGTCACCGTCGCGTACGGACTCTCCTGGGGCATCCAGGAAGCGGTGAAGGCCGACTTCCACGAGATCGCGTTCGCCGTACCGCTGCTGGCCCTCGTCTGCCGGGCCCTGCTCCTGAAGCGGTACACGGCCGCGCTCCTGTGGTCGCTCCCCCTGGTCCTGGTCAAGGAGGACCTGGGCGCCACCGTGGCGGTCGTCGGCTTCCTGCTCTTCGTGTACGGCCGCCGCCTCCAGGGCGCGCTGCTCGCCGCCTTCGGGGTCGCCGCCTTCGTCGTCACGCTCATGGTCCTCATCCCGGCGGCCAGCAGTGCGGGCACCTACGACTACTGGCAGAAGATCGACAAGAACGGTGAGCAGGACGTCTCGATGCTGGACTCCGTCCTCGGCGTCCTCAACTCCTCCGTCAAGATCGAGATGCTGGTCTTCCTGATCGGCATCACCGCGTTCATGGCGCTGCGTTCACCGCTGACGCTGCTGATCGTTCCCACGCTCGGCTGGCGGCTGCTCTCGCAGGACAGCAACCACTGGGGCATGGTCTGGCACTACAGCGCGATCCTCATGCCGGTGCTCTTCCTCGCGCTGGCCGACGGCGTCCGCCGCAGCCGCGACTCGCACCGGCCCTGGCTCGCCTCGTACGCGAAGGTCGCCGTGCCCGTCGCCGCCGCGATCGCCGTCGCGATGACCCAGCACCTGCCGCTGCGCGACCTGTTGCGCCCGGAGACCTACCGCACCGACGACGCCCGCAGCCAGGCGGCCCGGGCGGCGCTCGACGCCATCCCGGCCGGGGCGCGGGTCGAGACGGACATCACGCTGATGGCCCACCTCACCTCCGACCGCACCGTCTACTGGGTCGGCGGAGCCCCGGGCACCGCACCCGACTTCGTCGCCATCAACCTGGACTTCGGCTGGTCCCGCCCGATCCAGGACCCGGTGGCGTACGCCCAGCAGCTGCACCCCGAGGCGTCCTACCGGCTCAAGCACCGGGGTGGCAGCTTCGTGGTGATGGAGCGCACGTCACCGGAGCCGGCGGAGATCCCGGGGGCCAGGGGGGACTGACAGCGTCCCGGTCGACCGACAGCGGCCCCGGGCCCGTACGCGCGAAGGCCGCACCCGTTCAACGGGTGCGGCCTTCGTATGCGCGAGGTGCTGCGGTGAATCAGGTGAATCAGGTGAATCAGGTGGATGAGGTGGATCAGTTGGCCTTGACGACCACCGACGAGCAGACCTTGTCCGCGAACGTCTGCTTCTTCGCGTCCCACAGCGGCCACAGCCAGCCGATGTAGCAGGCGATGCTGTCCAGGAAGTGGGCCAGGCGGCGCACGAAGGCCATGCCGAAGCCCAGCGGGCGGCCGTCGGCCTCGCGCAGCAGGCGGATGCCCACGGCCTTCTTGCCGATCGTCTGGCCGGTGGTGCCCTCCTGGTACAGCTGCCAGATGACCACGGCGATGACACCGATGGAGCCGATGGCGCTGAGGATCATGCCGAAGGAGTCGCCGACCCCACCGCCGATGATGACCAGGATGTACGGGACCATCATGACGAGCCCGTCGACGATCAGTCCGCCGAAGCGCAGGCCCCAGTGGGCCAGCTCCGGCATGCCGCCCTGGCCGGGCTGCTGCGGGTAACCGCCACCGTAGGGCTGGCCGGGCTGCTGCGGGTAGCCGGGCTGCTGGGGATACCCCGGCTGCTGCTGCGGGTAGCCGTAGCCCTGCGGCGGGACACCCTGCGGAGCCTGCTGCGGGTAGCCGTAACCGGGCTGTCCCTGCGGCGGGCCCTGGGGCGGCTGGCCGGGCTGCTGCCCGTACGGGTTGTTCGGGTCGCCGAAGCTCATAAGGGGTGTTCCTTCAACAGACGTGTGGGGACGAGATGGCCACACGGAGGAAGGACATCGATCAGCGGCCCGCCCCCCGTACAACCGCGGCCTTCATCGTTATGAGCGGGACCCTTGTTTGTCCAGTCCGGGGCCCCCGACGTTGTGCAAGTGCAATGTCCGGTACGGGTGCGGCACCGGCAATTGGTATGCGGGCGGGGTCATCCGCGAGGATGGGACCATGACTGCCCAGATTCTCGATGGCAAGGCCACCGCTGCCGCGATCAAATCCGATCTGACCGTCCGTGTGGCGGCCCTCAAGGCCCAGGGGATCACTCCCGGCCTCGGAACCCTGCTCGTCGGGGACGACCCGGGCAGCCGGTGGTACGTCAACGGCAAGCACCGTGACTGCGCCCAGGTCGGCATCGGCTCGATCCAGCGCGAACTTCCCGACACCGCCACGCAGGAGGAGATCGAGGACGTCGTCCGGGAGCTCAACGCCAACCCCGAGTGCACCGGCTACATCGTCCAGCTGCCGCTGCCCAAGGGCATCGACACCAACCGGATCCTGGAGCTGATGGACCCGGAGAAGGACGCCGACGGGCTGCACCCGATGAGCCTCGGCCGCCTCGTCCTCAACGAGACCGGCCCGCTGCCCTGCACCCCGCAGGGCGTCGTCCAGCTGCTGCGCGCGCACGGCGTGGAGATCAACGGGGCGCACGTCGTGGTCGTCGGACGCGGTGTCACCATCGGCCGGTCGATCCCGCTGCTGCTGACCCGCAAGTCGGAGAACGCCACGGTGACCCAGTGCCACACCGGCACCCGGGACCTCTCCTCCCACCTGCGGCAGGCCGACATCATCGTCGCCGCCGCCGGCGTGCAGCACCTGATCAAGCCGGAGGACGTGAAGCCGGGCGCGGCCGTGCTCGACGTCGGCGTCAGCCGGGACGCTGACGGCAAGATCGTCGGCGATGTGCACCCGGGGGTCCGTGAGGTGGCCGCCTGGGTCGCCCCGAACCCCGGGGGCGTCGGCCCGATGACCCGCGCGCAGCTGCTGGTCAACGTGGTCGAGGCCGCCGAGCGGGCCGCCGCCGAGGCCGCCGACGCCGCCGCAACGGGCTGACGGCCGGATCCGGAGGGAACCTCATGGGTGCTGGTACGAGTCCGGCCGACCCCGCCCCCGCCGGCCGGGCGGCGGACGAGCCGCGCGAACCGGACGAGCGGGAAGAGCGGGACGGGTCCGCCGGGCCCGCCGGGTCCACAGGGTCCGCCGGACCGGACCCGGTCGCGGACGCCACGGACGCCACGGCTCCGGGCACGGACACCGCCCCGTCCACGGACACGGACACGTCCACGGACACCACCACGTCCTCGTCCACGTCCACGGACACGGACGAGGCCCCGGACACGGACACGGCCACGGCCACGGCCACGGACACGGCCACGGCCACGGGCCCGGGCAAGGACGGGGCCGCGGCCGACGGGCGGCCCCGCCGGTCGCGGCGGTTCCCGCGGTTCACCCGGGACACCGCCCGTCCCGAGGGCGGTGGCAGGGCGGCGTCCGGCGACGCGCCCGCCCCGGCCCGGCAGTGGCCGTTGCTCACCGTGCTCTGCGCGGCGGGCCTCGGACTGCTGATCGTGGTGCTCGACCCGTTCGACCAGGCGTTCCGCATCGGCACGATCCTGATCGGTGGCGCGCTGATCGCCGGTGCCGTGCTGCGCTGGGTGGTGCCCTCGGTCGGGATGCTGGCGGTACGTTCCCGCTTCACCGACCTGGTCACGTACGGGCTGATGGGCACGTTGATCGTGCTGCTCGCGCTGGTCGCACAGCCCGCGCCGTGGCTCGACGTCCCGATCCTGGAGGACGCGGTCCGCTTCACGATCCGCTAGCGGGCATCCGTCCCGATTCCGCCGCCGGGCGCCCCGTCCCGATCAGGTCCGTGGTGCCCGTCCCCACCCCCGAGGAGGGACGGACACCACGGCGGAACGGGACAACCGGGCAAGAAGCCCCGGTATGCGGCGAGATGGGCGGCCTTGCCCCGTCCCGACTCCAGCGTCATGGACATGAAAGACCGGAACAAGCGCTCACTGTGGCCTGTGGCACGGAAGTGACCATTCCGGCACGGTGTGATCGCCGCGCAACGATGGCAGACTGGCACGGCGCACAGAGCGGCACGGAGCAGGCGGAGCAGTGGCCGGCGCGGAGTTCGGGGCGCGTGAGAACACGCACCCCTCCCGAATGCTCCCGTGCGCCTCCTCGTCAGGAACTGACACCCTGGCTCCGCGCATCCTCGTGGGTAGTCCAGCTGACGGTCCGGACCGGACGGCGGCGGACGGACCGGGGGATGCGCGGACCGGGGGACCGGCCGTAGCGGGGCACAGCAAATACGTCCGGGGGACAAGAGGGGGAAACGCGATGCCTCGTTGGAAGGCACTGCCCGAAGAGCTCGACCCGCAGATCAGGGAGTTCGCCAGCCAGCTGCGCAGGCTCGTCGACCGCAGCGGACTGAACATCAACGCGGTGGCCGACCGCACGGGTTACAGCAAGACGTCCTGGGAGCGGTATCTCAACGGGCGGCTGCTCGCCCCGCGCGGAGCCGTCGTGGCCCTCGCCGAGGTGACGGGCGCCCCGCAGCACCACCTCACGACCATGTGGGAGCTGGCGGAGCGGGCCTGGAGCCGGGCCGAGATGCGCCACGACATGACGATGGAGACCATCCGGATCACGCAGGCCCGCGCCGCGCTCGGCGAGCTCGGCACGACGGCTCCCGACGCCCCGGCGGCCGGCCGGTCCGGCCGGTCCTCCGCCGGCGGCCGGCACAGCGCGTCCGGAGCCGGCACGCGGGTTCCCGCCGCCGCGGGCCCGGCCGGCACGGACGCCCCGCCCCGCGACGTCCACGGCAAGGACCCGTACGGCGGCGGGGCTTACGGGCCCGGCGACGACGACACGCGCCAACTCATCGTTCCCATGCAGCGCGGCACCGCACCGCACCCCGCACGCCACCAGGACCGACCGTACGACGGCGGGCCGAACCAGGGCGGGCAGCGGCCGGAGCGGAACACGGCGGAGAACACCGGCCGCGACTCCGGCTCCGGCCGGGACGTGCGCGGCACCCGACCGGGCCAGACCCCCGGCGGCCGCAGGAAGGGCCCCATGCTCGCCGTCGGGGCCCTCGGCGCCCTGATCGTCGTGGTCGGCGCGGTGCTGCTCGCACCGGGCGACGACGCGGCCAAGGCCACCCCCACCCCGTCGGTGGCTCCCACCAAGGCCGCCCCGGAGCTGCCCGTGGGCGTCGAGTGCAGCGGCGCGGAGTGCGCCGGGAAGGACCCCGAGGCGATGGGCTGCGGCGGCGAGTTCGCCCGTACGGTGGCCGCCGCCGTGGTCGGCGGCAGCAAGATCGAGGTCCGCTACAGCGAGGTCTGCTCCGCCTCCTGGGCTCGGCTCACCGAGGCGGCCATCGGCGACACCGTGCGGATCACCGCCGGCGAGGGAGCGCAGAACGGCGAGGTCATGGGGGACACCGACGCGTACACCCCGATGGTCGCGGTGAAGAAGGCGCCCGACGCGAAGGCCTGCGCGACGCTCACCTCCGGCACGAAGGGGTGCACCGACCCGGGCGAGTGACGGCGGGCCCGGGGCGGCGGAAGCCAGGAGCCCCGTGGCCCGTGGGTGCGGTGCGTGACCGTTTGTGTGCGGTGCCACAGGGGGGCGGGCGGCCCGGCCGAGCCGGGTCCGATAGCCTGACCGCTGGATATCTCTTCACGTCAAGATTCGTCGGGGCGGGGAGGGTGTCCAGCACCAGGGTCCGGCACCAGGGGCCGGGACCCCCACCGCCAGCTGTCTAAACGGAGACCGCCATGACCCGCACTCCCGTGAATGTCACCGTGACCGGCGCAGCCGGCCAGATCGGCTACGCGCTGCTCTTCCGCATCGCCTCCGGCCACCTGCTCGGCCCGGACGTGCCGGTCAACCTGCGCCTCCTGGAGATCCCGCAGGGCCTCAAGGCCGCCGAGGGCACCGCGATGGAGCTCGACGACTGCGCCTTCCCGCTGCTGCGCAACATCGAGATCACCGACGACCCGAACGTCGGCTTCGCCGGTGCGAACGTCGCCCTGCTCGTCGGCGCCCGCCCGCGCACCAAGGGCATGGAGCGCGGTGACCTGCTCGCCGCCAACGGCGGCATCTTCAAGCCGCAGGGCAAGGCCATCAACGACAACGCCGCCGACGACATCAAGGTCCTCGTCGTCGGCAACCCGGCCAACACCAACGCGCTCATCGCGCAGGCCGCCGCCCCGGACGTACCGGCGGAGCGCTTCACCGCGATGACCCGTCTGGACCACAACCGCGCGATCTCGCAGCTGGCCGCCAAGACCGGTGCCGCCGTCTCCGACATCAAGAAGCTGACGATCTGGGGCAACCACTCGGCCACCCAGTACCCGGACATCTTCCACGCGGAGATCGCCGGCAAGAACGCCGCCGAGACCGTCAACGACGAGGTGTGGCTGGCCGACACCTTCATCCCGACCGTCGCCAAGCGCGGCGCCGCGATCATCGAGGCCCGTGGCGCGTCCTCGGCCGCCTCGGCCGCCAATGCCGCCATCGACCACGTGCACACCTGGGTCAACGGCACCGCCGCCGGCGACTGGACCTCGATGGGCATCCCGTCGGACGGCTCCTACGGCGTCCCCGAGGGCATCATCTCCTCCTTCCCGGTCACCACGAAGGACGGAAAGTACGAGATCGTCCAGGGCCTGGACATCAACGAGTTCTCCCGTACGCGCATCGACGCGTCGGTCAAGGAGCTCACCGAGGAGCGCGACGCGGTCCGCGAGCTCGGCCTCATCTGAGACCCGCACCCGCACCACGTCGAGCGCCCCCGGCAGCACCCGCCGCCGGGGGCGCTTCCGCGTTTCCCGCCCTCAACCGTCTCCGTACGTCCCGGGCCGGGACCGGTGCGAAGTGCCAGAGGGAAAGAGGTGCCGGTGACCGGGAGTGCCGTGCCGCGGCCGTCGCAGGGCCAGGACCCGCCCGAGGTCTCGGACACCGCGTCCCCGGACGCCTCGCCGCTGCCCGGGTTCATCACCCAGGACGACGCCGAGGGACCCGTACGACGACCCGTTCTGACGGGCGTTCCCGGGGGAGTGATCAGCCAGGAGCGATCAGCCGGGAGTGATCAGCTCTTGAAGTCGCCCGGCGTGTAGTGGCCCGGGGTCAGCCGCCCGGTGACGCCGAAGCGGTTCCAGGCGTTGATCACGGTGATGGCCGCGATCAGCTGGGCCAGCTCGGTCTCCTCGAAGTGCTTGGCGGCCTCCGCGTACACCTCGTCCGGGACGAAGCCGTCGGTCAGGACGGTGACCGCCTCGGTCAGGGCCAGCGCCGCCAGCTCCTTCGGGGTGTAGAAGTGCCGCGACTCCCTCCAGGCGCTGAGCTGGACGATCCGCTCGACCGACTCGCCCGCCGCGAGCGCGTCCTTGCTGTGCATGTCCAGGCAGAACGCGCACTGGTTGAGCTGCGAGGCCCGGATCTTCACCAGCTCGACCAGGACGGGGTCCAGGCCTTTGCGGGCGGCGATGTCGAGCCGGACCATCGCCTTGTAGACGTCAGGGAGGAGCTGGGAGACGGAGATCCGGGGCGGCTCCTCGGGGGAGAGGTCGGCCGGGGCGTGGTGGTGCTCGTGCGTCGAGGTCATGAGGACGACGCTACGGCCCCGATGGCACCCCGGTATGGTCCATTGGCATGACGGATTCCTGGGCCACTTTCGGCGCGGACCTGCATCTGGAACCGGTCGGCCAGGGGCTCCGCAGCGGGCTGATGGAGGCGCTGCGGGAGGCGGTGCGCACCGGCCGCCTGACCCCCGGCACCCGGCTGCCGTCCTCCCGGGTGCTCGCCGCCGACCTGGGCGTCGCCCGCAACACGGTCGCCGACGCCTACGCCGAGCTGGTCGCCGAGGGCTGGCTCACCGCCCGACAGGGCTCGGGGACCCGGGTCGCCCAGCGGTCCGCGCCGCGCCGGACCGACCCCGTGGCGGCCCGGTCCCGGCCGGTGCGGCCCGGGGCCGGGCACAACCTGAAGCCCGGCTCGCCGGACCTCTCCGCCTTTCCGCGCACCGCCTGGCTCAAGGCCGCCCGCAAGGCGCTCACCGCCGCGCCCGACGAGGCCTTCGGCTACGGCGATCCGCACGGCCGCGTCGAACTGCGCACCGTGCTGGCCGAGTACCTGGCGAGGGCGCGCGGGGTCCACACCGACCCGGAGCGCATCGTGATCTGCTCCGGCTTCGCGCACGGGCTGAGGCTGCTGGGCCGGGTGCTGCGGCGGCGCGGGGGCCGGGAGATCGCCGTCGAGTCGTACGGCCTCGACCTCCATAGAGACCTCCTCACCGAAGCCGGGCTGCGCACCCCGTGCCTGCCCCTGGACGAGCACGGGTCCCGGACCGGCGAGCTGGCCGCGCTGCGCGGCGCGGGCGCGGTCCTGCTGACCCCGGCGCACCAGTTCCCCACCGGCGTACCGCTGCACCCGGACCGGCGGGCCGCCGCCGTCGACTGGGCCCGGTCCACCGGCGGGCTGATCCTGGAGGACGACTACGACGGGGAGTTCCGGTACGACCGGCAGCCGGTGGGGGCGCTCCAGGGCCTCGACCCGGAGCGGGTCGTCCATCTCGGCACCGCCAGCAAGTCGCTGGCACCGGGGTTGCGCCTCGGCTGGATGGTGCTGCCCCGGGGCCTGGTGGAGGAGGTGGTGGCGGAGAAGGGCGTGTCCGACTGGATGTCCGGCTCGCCCGACCAGCTGACGCTCGCGGAGTTCATCGCCTCCGGGGCGTACGACCGGCATGTGCGCTCCATGCGGCTGCGCTACCGCCGTCGCCGCGACCAGCTCGTCGCGGCGCTCGCCGAGCGCGCGCCGGGCATCGAGGTCAGCGGGATCGCGGCCGGGCTGCACGCGGTCCTCGAACTCCCGCCGGGCGCCGAGCGTTCGGTGATCCAGGCGGCGGCGTTCCAGGGCCTGGCACTGGACGGCCTCGCGCGCTACCGCCACCCGGACGCCCCGGCCGCCCGCGACGCCCTGGTGATCGGCTACGGCTCGCCGTCGGAGAGCGCCTGGGCGGGCGCGCTCGACGCCCTGTGCCGGGTACTCCCGTAGGGGACCAGGTTCCGAACCGGCCACCCCTCCCACTAATCTGACAAGAGGTCCGGTGGCGGAAAAGGGACGCCGGATCCGATCGCGTACGACGGGGGAGAACCGAACATGTCCACACGAAGGCTGAGGTCGAGCACGGTCGTGCTCGGCGGTATGGGGCTGCTCGCCCTGACGATCACGTCCTGCGGCTCGGAGCCGGACAAGCGCTGCGCCGACCGCACGACGCAGCGGACGCTGCCGAGCTCCGAGTGCCGCAGCGGCGGCAACGGTTCGTACTACTACGGCGGCAAGAGCGACAGCGGGAAGGTGCAGGGCGGCAGCTTCGACAAGTCGGCGGTCGACCGCGGCGGCTTCGGCTGCTCCGGCTCCGGCGGCGGCTGACCGCCGTGGAACGCCGCACGATCGAGCCGCGCCCCGGCTGGCAGGAGACCGTCGAGGCGCAGGGCGTCGTCTACCCGCTCACCCGCTACCCGGACGGTTCGCTGCGTCCGTACTGGGACGAGAGCGCCTACTACGTCTTCTCGCTGCCCGAGGTCGAGGCGCTGGAGGAGACCGTCGAGGAACTGCACACGATGTGCCTGGCCGCCGCCGCGCACATCGTCGAGCGGGACCGCTTCGCCGACCTCGGCATCACCGACCCCCGGCTCGCCGCGCTGGTCGCCGAGTCCTGGCGCCGCCGCGCCGAACTGCCGTCCGTGTACGGGAGGTTCGACCTGCGCTACGACGGGAACGGCCCGGCGAAGATGCTGGAGTACAACGCCGACACCCCGACCTCGCTGGTGGAGGCCGCGAGCGCCCAGTGGTTCTGGATGGAGGACCGGTTCCCCGGGGCCGACCAGTGGAACTCCCTGCACGAGAGGCTGGTCGACGCCTGGAAGCGGCAGGCGCCCCTGCTGCCGCCCGGGCCGCTGCACTTCGTCCACTCCGACGGCGACGAGCTGGGCGAGGACCTGATGACGGTCGCGTATCTGCGCGAGACCGCCCAGCAGGCCGGGCTCGACACCGAGGCGCTGTCCGTCGAGGAGATCGGCTGGGACCGGCTGTCGGGCCGGTTCGTCGACGAACGGCTGCGGTTCATCCGCAGCTGCTTCAAGCTCTACCCCTGGGAGTGGCTGGCCACCGACCGCTTCGGCCCGCAGGTGCTGGACACCCTCGACAACGGCGGCGGCTCCGGCACCACCTGCTGGATCGAGCCCGCCTGGAAGATGCTCCTCTCCAACAAGGCGCTGCTCGCGATCGTCTGGGAGCTGTACCCCGGCCACCCCAACCTGCTGCCCGCCTACCTCGACGGCCCGCGCGAGCTGGCCGGACCCGGCGGGGCCGGATACGTGTCCAAGCCGCTGCTCGGCCGCGAGGGCGCCGGTGTCGAGCTGCACGGCCCCGGCTCGCCGCCCGTGACGCGCGACGAGCCGTGCTGCTACCAGGAGGTGGCTCCGCTGCCCGACTTCGACGGCAACCGGGTGGTGCTCGGCGCGTGGGTCGTCGAGGACGAGGCGGCGGGGCTCGGCATCCGGGAGTCGGCGGGGCCGGTCACGGACGAGTACGCCCGCTTCCTGCCCCACGTCATCCTCTGAGGTCCCGAGGCCCGGCCCCGGGCCCCGCCCGGCGGACTCTCAGGCGCTCAGTACCGCCCGCAGCCGGTCCAGGCCCCAGTCCAGGTCCTCCTTGCTGATCACCAGCGGCGGGGCGATCCGGATGGTGGAGCCGTGGGTGTCCTTCACCAGCACCCCCAGCTCCATCAGCCTCTCGGAGATCTCCCGGCCGGTGCCCAGCGCCGGAGCGAGGTCGACGCCCGCCCACAGACCCCGGCCGCGCACCGCCTCCACCGCGCCGCCGCCCGTCAACAGGCCCAGCTCGCGGTGCAGATGGTCGCCCAGCTCGGCCGCCCGCTGCTGGTACTCGCCGGTCCGCAGCATCGCGATCACCTCCAGCGCCACCGCGCAGGCCAGCGGGTTCCCGCCGAACGTGGAGCCGTGCTCGCCGGGCCGGAACACGCCGAGGACGTCCGCCGAGGAGACGACCGCCGACACCGGGACCACCCCGCCGCCGAGCGCCTTCCCCAGCAGGTACATGTCCGGCACCACGCCCTCGTGCTCCAGCGCGAACGTCTTCCCGGTACGCCCCAGCCCCGACTGGATCTCGTCCGCGACGAACAGCACGTTCCGCTCGCGGGTCAGCTCCCGTACGCCGGGGAGGTAGCCGGCCGGCGGCACCAGCACCCCGGCCTCGCCCTGGATCGGCTCGATCAGCACCGCCACGGTGTTCTCGGTCATCGCCTCCCGCATCGCGGTGAGGTCCCCGTACGGGACGATCTCGAAGCCGGGGGTGTACGGGCCGAAGTCGGCCCGCGCCTCCGGGTCGGTGGAGAAGCTGACGATCGTGGTCGTGCGGCCGTGGAAGTTGTCCGAGGCCACGATGATCTTCGCCATGCCGTCCGGCACGCCCTTGACCCGGTAGCCCCACTTGCGGGCGGTCTTCACCGCGGTCTCCACGGCCTCCGCCCCGGTGTTCATCGGCAGCACCGTCTCCATGCCGCACAGCGCCGCCAGCTCCGTACAGAAGTCGGCGAACCGGTCGTGGTGGAAGGCCCGGGACGTCAGCGTCACCCGTTCCAGCTGGGCCTTGGCCGCGTCGATGAGCCGGCGGTTGCCATGGCCGAAATTGAGTGCCGAATATCCGGCGAGCAGATCGAGGTACCGGCGGCCCTCGACATCGGTCATCCAGGCGCCCTCCGCCGAGGCCACGACGACCGGCAACGGGTGGTAGTTGTGCGCGCTGTGCGCCTCGGCGGAGGCGATGGCAGTTTCCGTGATCGACACGGGATCTCCGTTCGTCGTGCGGCGTGGGCGGGGGTGGTGCCCACTTTGTATCGTCGGTCGGAACCCGCGCCGGGAAACCTCCATTGCCCGGCGCGCCCGCCGTCGCACGCCGGGCAGCCGAAATGTGCGGTTCATCTCGCGCGTGCGCTCCCGTGCTCCGTGCCCCTGCGAGTACGCGCCCTCTCCGCCCCGCACCGGCTGCCGGAGATCGCCCCCGTACCTGAGACAATGAAGCCATGGCCTCTGACCTCCCCACCGACCAGCCGCAGACGGGCCGCACCGGTGCGGCCGCCCGTCCGCGCGTGCTCTCCGGGATCCAGCCCACCGCGGGCTCGTTCCACCTCGGCAACTACCTGGGCGCGGTGCGCCAGTGGGTGGCGCTTCAGGAGAGCCACGACGCCTTCTACATGGTCGTGGACCTGCACGCGATCACGATCCCGCAGGACCCCGCCGAGCTGCGTGCCAACACCCGGCTCGCCGTGGCGCAGCTGCTGGCGGCCGGTGTGGACCCGGAGCGCTGCACACTCTTCGTCCAGAGCCATGTGCCCGAGCACGCCCAGCTCGGCTGGGTGATGAACTGCCTCACCGGCTTCGGCGAGGCCTCCCGGATGACGCAGTTCAAGGACAAGTCCGCCAAGCAGGGCGCCGACCGGGCCACCGTCGGCCTCTTCACCTACCCGGTGCTCCAGGTCGCGGACATCCTGCTCTACCAGGCGAACCAGGTCCCGGTGGGCGAGGACCAGCGCCAGCACATCGAGCTGACCCGCGACCTCGCCGAGCGGTTCAACGGCCGGTACGGCCAGACGTTCACCGTCCCCGCGCCGTACATCCTCAAGGAGACGGCGAAGATCTTCGACCTCCAGGACCCGGCGGTGAAGATGAGCAAGTCGGCCTCCACGCCGAAGGGCCTCATCAACCTCCTCGACGACCCGAAGGCCACCGCGAAGAAGGTGAAGAGCGCGGTCACCGACACCGACACGGTGATCCGCTTCGACGCCGAGAAGAAGCCGGGCGTCAGCAACCTGCTCACGATCCTCTCCACCCTCTCCGGCAGCCCGGTCGAGGACCTGGAACGGAGTTACGAGGGCAAGGGCTACGGTGCGCTGAAGACCGATCTTGCCGAGGCCATGGTGGAATTCGTCACTCCTTTCCGGGCCCGCGCCCAGCAGTATCTGGACGACCCGGAGACGCTGGATGCCATCCTGGCCAAGGGAGCGGAGAAGGCCAGGGCCGTCGCCGCGGAGACCCTGGCACAGACGTACGACCGGATGGGCTTGCTGCCCGCGAAGCACTGAGTCCAAGGACCCTGGCGAGATCATGGCCGCAGGGGTCACACTTGCGGCGACGGAACGCGTGGGCCGGAAACCCGGCCCACGCGGCATGACCGAAAATCGACCATCGACGGTGGAG
Organism: Streptomyces sp. NPDC091287; assembly: GCF_044768525.1. Classification (NCBI taxonomy): domain Bacteria; kingdom Bacillati; phylum Actinomycetota; class Actinomycetes; order Kitasatosporales; family Streptomycetaceae; genus Streptomyces; species Streptomyces sp. NPDC091287. Next base: position 17,986 of record NZ_JBIVUV010000027.1, on the reverse strand, counting down.
GAGAACGACGTGGGGACCGTAACGCTCGGCGTTTCGATCGCGGTCCCGGAGCCCTACGGCAGCCTGCTCCAGGATCGCCGCGCGAGCTTCGGGGACCCTGCCGCCTTCGGCATTCCCACCCACGTCACCCTCATGCCGCCGACCGAGGCGCAGTCGGCCGACCTCCCGGCGATCGAGGCGCACCTCGACAGGATCGCCACGGCCGGCCGGCCGTTCCCGATGCGGCTGTCCGGCACCGGCACCTTCCGCCCGCTGTCGCCGGTGGTCTTCGTCCAGGTCGTCGAGGGCGCCTCGGCCTGCTCCTGGCTCCAGAAGCGGGTCCGGGACGCCTCGGGCCCCCTGGTGCGCGAGCTCCAGTTCCCCTACCACCCGCACGTCACCGTGGCCCACGGCATCGCCGAGGAGGCCATGGACCGGGCCTACGAGGAGCTCGCGGACTACGAGGCCGCCTGGACCTGCGGATCCTTCGCGCTGTACGAGCAGGGCCCGGACGCCGTCTGGCGCAAGCTCCGGGACTTCCCGTTCGAAGCGGGCGGCGGCACGCCCGCCGTCCCGGCCCAGGGCGGCTACACGATCGACGCCCCGTCGCTGCGGCCCTGAGCCCCTGGGGCCGCAGGCCCTAGGGCCTGTCGTCAAACTGCCGCCTGCCGGGCGGCGTCTGGCACGCACGCTCGCGGCGTTGCCGAAATGCCCTAGTAGCTCCGCTACGAGACCATTCCAGCGCCTTGCGATCGCACGCACCAGACGCCGCCCGGCCGCCCTTCGGGCGACGACGGCAGTTTGACGACAGGCCCTAGACAGGCAGCCGGCGGAACAGCGGGCGCGGGACGTGCCGCAGCGCCGCCATCACCACCCGGAGCGAACCGGGCACCCACACGCTCTCCGAGCGCCGCCGCAGCCCAGTGACGATCGCCTCCGCGACCTCCTCCGGGCCGGTCGCGAACGGCTGCTCCGGCCGCCCCGCCGTGGCCCGGGTCCGGACGAAGCCAGGGCGGACGACCATCACCTGCACCCCGGTCCCCTGGAGCGCGTCGCCGAGCCCCTGCGCGAACGCGTCGAGGCCCGCCTTGCTGGAGCCGTAGATGAAGTCCGCGCGCCGGGCACGCTCCCCGGCCACCGACGACAGCACCACCAGCGAACCGTGCCCCTGCGCCTGCAGTGCGCCGGCGCACACCAGCCCGGCGGAGACCGCCCCCGTGTAGTTGGTCTGGGCGACCCGGACCGCGGCCATCGGCTCCTCCTCGTCCCGCGCCTGGTCGCCGAGGACCCCGAACGCCATCAGCACCACGTCGATGTCGCCCTCCGCGAAGACCTTGCCTAGGACGACCTCGTGGGAGGCGGAGTCCAGCGCGTCGAAGTCGACGGTCCGCACGTCCGCCCCCCGGCCGCGCAGCTCGGCGGCGGCCGACTCCAGGGCCGGGGAGGGGCGCCCGGCCAGCCAGACCCGGCGGGTGCGCAGGGCGATCAGCCGGCGCGCGGTGGCCAGGGCGATCTCGGAGGTGCCGCCGAGGACGAGCAGGGACTGCGGGGCGCCGAAGGCATCCTTCACGGAAATCTCCTGATCAGAGGGGTGTGGGGAAGAAACACAGGCAGCGCTGGGGCCCTACAGCCCGAGCCGGCGCGACAGGTCGGAGCGGAACGCCTCCGACGGGTCCAGCCGTGCCCGCAGCTCCCGGAAGTCCGCAAGACCCGGGTACATCGCGGCCGCCGTCTCCGGCCGCATCCGGGAGTCCTTGGCCAGGCAGACCCGGCCCCCGGCGGCGGCCACCTCCTCGTCGAGGTCGTCGAGGAAGCGGGCCAGGCCGGGCAGGGCCGCGGGCAGATCCAGGGCCAGGGACCAGCCGGGCGCGGCGAACGACAGCCCACCCGGGTCCGCCGCCCCGAACCGCTGGAGCACGGCCCGCACGGCGGGGCTCCGGCGGGCCGCGATCCGCCGCACGACCCGGTGCAGGGTCTCCTCCCGGCCGTACCCGACGGTGAACCGGTAGCGCACCAGGCCGGCCCGGCCGTACAGCAGGTTCGCGTCCGGGAAGGCGTCCGCGGCGTGGAAGAAGGCGGGGACCGGCCGGAGCTCACCGGTCCGCGCGCGGGGTGCGCCCCGGTAGCGGACCTCGTTGTACAGGGCGGCCGACGCCGGGCCCAGCAGCCCGCCCGGGACCGGCGGGAAGCCGGGGAGCCGGAACCGCCCCCGGGCCCCTCCGGAACGCGGAAAGAGCGGAGTGCGCCCCGCGTGCGCCGGGCGCACATCAGGGGTCGCGTGCTCCCCCCGTGTGAGGATCCCGCGTCCGGTCGCCCGGCCCCGGGCCATCAGGTCGATCCAGGCGGAGGCGTACGGCAGCCGGTCACCGCCCGCGGTGAAGCGGGCCAGCAGATCGTCCAGGTCTCCGGCGCGCTCGGTGGAGACGGACATCAGCCCGGTCGTCACGCGCCGGAGGCGCAGGGTGGCGCCCAGAATCACCCCGGTCAGCCCCAGGCCCCCGGCGGTCGCGTCGAAGAGGGCCGTGCCCGGCAGCACCGTACGCACCTCGCCGTCGGCGGTGAGCAGCTCCAGGGCGCTCACGTGCCGCGCGAACGAGCCCGAGCGGCGGTGGTCGAGGCCGGACAGATCGGAGCCGATCGCCCCGCCGACCGTCACCCTGCCGGTCCCGGGCACGACAGGCGGGAGCCAGCCGAGCGGCAGCAGGACCCGCAGCAGCCGTTCCAGGCTCACCCCCGCGTCGCAGCGCACCACGCCGACGGCGGCGTCGACATTCTCGACCCGGGCCAGGCCCGTCAGGTCGAGCACCGAGCCGCCCGCGTTCTGCGCCGCGTCCCCGGGCGACCGCCCCAGCCCGCGCGCGATGACACCCCGGGGCCCGCGCCCCCGGACGACGGCGGCCGCCTCCTCGTGGGTGCGGGGGCGAAACCGCACGGCGGTCGTCGGGGCGGTGCGGCCCCAGCCGGTCAAGGACACCGTGTCGACGGACATGAGGGTGACCGTATCGTCCGGGAAATCCCCTTCGCGGCATTGGTGAATTCGCTCACCGGAACGGGTGATGGCGTGAGTGTCGGCGGAGCGTGGCGGAGTTCCGCCGGACGTGTCCGGGAGAGTCCGGGGCGGGCCGTCGATGTTCCGGGCCCAGGAGGGTACGCGTGACGTCATGGACTGGCTGAAGAAACTCCCGGTGATCGGGCCCCTGGTCGCGCGGCTGATGGAAACGCACGTGTGGCGTTCCTACGAGCGGCTGGACCGGGTCCACTGGGCCAGACTCGCGGCGGCGATCACCTTCATCAGCTTCCTGGCCCTCTTCCCGCTGATCGCGGTCGGCGCGGCCGTCGCCGCCGCCCTGCTGAGCGACCAGCAGGTCGACACCGTCAAGGACAAGCTCGCCGACCAGGTGCCGGGCATCTCCGACCAGCTGGGCATCGACGGGCTGATCGCCAACGCGGGCACGGTCGGCCTCGTGGCCGGTGCGCTGCTGCTGTTCACCGGTATCGGCTGGGTCGGCTCCATGCGGGAGTGCCTGCGCGCGGTCTGGGAGCTGGACGACGTCCAGGAGGCCAACCCCGTCGTCGCCAAGGTGAAGGACGCCGTGCTGCTGGTCGGCCTCGGCGGCGCGGCGCTCGCCACCCTGGCGGTCTCCACCATCGGCTCGACGGCGGTCGGCTGGACCGCCGACCTGATCGGCATCCCCGAGGACGGGGCCGGCGGCATCCTGCTGCGGGCGGCCGCCCTGGCGGTCGCGGTCGTCGCCGACTTCCTGCTGCTTCTCTACCTGCTGACGCTGCTGCCCGGGGTGGAGCCGCCCCGGCGGCGGCTGGTGGTCGCGGCCCTGCTCGGGGCGGTCGGCTTCGAACTGCTCAAGCTGCTGCTCGGCAGCTATATGCGGGAGGTCGCGGGCAAGAGCATGTACGGCGCGTTCGGCGTGCCGATCGCGCTGCTCCTGTGGATCAACTTCACCGCGAAGCTGCTGCTGTTCTGCGCCGCCTGGACGGCGACCGGCAGCAAGGACGAGGAGGCCCGCGCGGAGACCGAACAGGCCCCCGGCGCGGGGGGCCCCGGTGCGGACGGCCCCGCACCGGGTGGAGCCGCCACGGGGCCCGGCGGCTCCACCCGCGTCTAGGACTTGTCGGTCGAGGCGGCAGGCTCGGCCTGCTCGGCGGGTTCGGCCGGGTCGGGCGTGGGCGGGGTGCGGCGGGCCAGGCCGGTCAGCGGCCAGCGGCGGTTGACGAGGAGCACCCCGCCGGCCAGGAACACCAGCAGACCGCCGATGATCGCCAGGGCGATCCCGACCCCGCTGGAACCGTCCGAGGCCGCCGACGCGTGCGCGGCCTCCGCCTGACCCCCCGAGCCCTGGTCGGCACCGGCGGCGGGTGCCGCGCCCTTGCCACCGGTCGCGGTGCCGGTGTCGATGGACTTCGGCGGCACCAGCTCGCCGACCGGGGTCACCTTGCCGCTCGCGGCGAAGCCCCAGTCGAGCAGGTGGGCGGCCTCCTTGTAGACGGCGTGGCTCTCCTCCGCCGACGGGTTCATGACCGTGACCAGCAGGACCTTGCCGTTGCGCTCGGCGACTCCGGTGAAGGTGTTGCCCGCGTGCGTGGTGTAGCCGTTCTTGACGCCCGCGATGCCCTGGTACGGGTCCACGCCGATGTCCCCGGTGATCAGCCGGTTGGTGTTCTGGATCTCGAAGGAGTCGCGCTTCTTCCCCTTCTTCTCCTCGCCGGGGAAGTCGGCCGACGCGGTCGCCGCGTACTCACGGAAGTCCTTCTTCTGGAGTCCGCTGCGGGCGATCAGGGTCAGGTCGTAGGCGCTGGAGACCTGGCCCGGCGCGTCGTACCCGTCCGGCGAGACCACCCGGGTGTCCAGGGCCTGGAGCTCCTCGGCGTGCTTCTGCATCGCCGACACCGTCTGCGGGACGCCGCCGTACATCTCCGACAGGACGTGCACCGCGTCGTTGCCCGACCGCAGGAATACCCCGAGCCACAGGTCGTGGACCGTGTAGGTGTGGTCCTCCTTGATCCCGACCAGGCTGCTGCCCTCGCCGACCCCGGACAGCTCACTCCCCGTCACCTTGTGGGTCAGGGTGGTGGGCTGGAGCGCGGGCAGGACGGTGTCCGCGAAGAGCATCTTCATGGTGGAGGCGGGCGGCAGCCGCCAGTGCGAGTTGTGCGCCGCCAGAACGTCCCCGTTCTCCGCGTCCGCGACGATCCAGGACCGACCGGTCAGCTTCTTGGGCAGCACCGGCGCCCCCGGGCCTAGATTCACCTGGGTGCCGGCCTTGCCGAGCTGCTCCCCGCCGAGGCTGGACATCGTGCTCGGCGGCTTGGGCTGTTTGTCGTCGCTCTTGTCCTTGTCGGCCGCCGCGGCGGGACTCAGGACGAAACCGGACAACAAGGCGGCGGAGGTGACCGTGAGAGCGATCTTTTTCAGAGCAGGCACGGTCGGAAACGTACAGGGCGAAGGTGTGGATGCGGACCCGGACCGGCTGACCCGCCGCAGGGAACGCCGGGACGGCCCCGTTCGGACGCCACCCCGGGGAAGGGGGCCGGGAGGCGGCGGCGATACTGGACCCATGAAGCTCAGCCGCCGCGTGTCCTGGTTCCTGCTCGCGTTCGGGGTGTGGAGCTGGTTCATCTGGATCACTTTCGTCAAGAACCTGTGGCAGGACGGCAGCGGGCTCGCCTTCGACGACGCGGGCGAACCGACCGGGTACTTCTGGGTACACCTGCTGCTCGCCATCACGTCCTTTCTTCTGGGGACGGCGGTCGGCGTGATCGGGTTGCGCGGAGTGAGGGCTTTGCGCGACGACCGCGCATGACGACGGGAACATGGGGAAGCTCGGATGGCAGCAGTGGTCTTCGCTCTGGTGGGGCTTGTGGTACTGGTGCTGCTCGGCGCCGTGCACCGGTATCTGTGGCGCCGCTTCGTCGGTGACACGACGGCACCGGGCAGCCCGCTGCGCCGGGCGGGCACCGTCGCGGCCTTCGTCCTGCCCCTGCTGAGTGTCGGCGCCATGATGTCCGGCCGGGTGGGAGCCCCCTTCTGGCTCCAGCAGGTGCTGGCCTGGCCGGGCTTCCTCTGGCTGGCCTGTCTGCTCTATCTGACGCTGGCGCTGTTCGTCGGCGAGGCCGTACGCCCCCTGCTCCTGCGGGTTCTCGCCCGCCGCGACGCAAGCACGGGCGCGGCGGAAAGCGGAACGGCTTCCGGCACCCTCGCCGACCTCCCGGACGAGACCCGTCCTCGTGCCGAAGAGCTGGTGCCGTCCCGGTCGGCCGGTGCCCCCACCCGCTCGGAAGCCGTGGCGCGTACGGCCCCTGACCCCGTGACGGAACCCGAAACGGAACCCGCCGCCGAAGCCACGGCCACCTCCGTCACCGCCCCCGCTCCCGGCCCCTCCCGGAGGCTGTTCGTCTCCCGGGTCGTCGGCGGCGCGGCGGCCGCGGCCGGACTCGCCACCGTCGGGTACGGCACGTACGGCGTGCTGCGCGGGCCCAGCGTCCGGCGGATCACCGTCCCGCTGGCCAAACTGCCCCGCTCCGCCCACGGCTTCCGGATCGCCGTGGTCAGCGACATCCACATCGGGCCGATCCTCGGCCGCGCCCACACCCGCCGGATCGTCGACACGATCAACGCGACCTCGCCCGACCTGGTCGCCGTCGTCGGCGACCTCGTCGACGGGTCCGTCGCGGACCTGGGCTCCGCCGCCGAACCGCTGGCCGCCTTGCGCGCCCGGCACGGCAGCTTCTTCGTCACCGGCAACCACGAGTACTTCTCCGGCGCCGAGCAGTGGGTCGACCACGTCCGTGAACTGGGCCTGATCCCGCTGGAGAACGCCCGGGTCGAGATCGAGGGCTTCGACCTCGCCGGCGTCAACGACATCGCGGGCGAGACCGAGGGGCAGGGGCCCGACTTCGGCCGCGCACTGGGCGACCGGGACCGCGGCCGGGCCGCCGTCCTCCTCGCCCACCAGCCCGTCGTCATCCACGACGCCGTCGAGCACGGCGTCGACCTCCAGCTCTCCGGCCACACCCACGGCGGACAGCTCTGGCCCGGCAACCTCCTCGCCGAACTGGCCAACCCCACCGTCGCCGGGCTCGAACGCTACGGCGACACCCAGCTCTTCGTCTCGCGCGGTGCGGGCGCCTGGGGCCCGCCGGTCCGGGTGGGCGCTCCCTCCGACATCACCGTCGTGGAGCTGGCCTCCCGTCAGGCGTAGTTCCGTTGCGGGTGCGACGGTTCGGGAACCCTCGATCCATCCTCATGGAATCCACACCGAAGGGTCACCGTCAGCTACGGAAACCCGCAGGTAGGAGGCGCGAAACAGCCTTTTCGGACAGAGGTTCGGGCACGTGTCCAATAAAAGGCTGTGAGTGCCCCATTTACTCTTCCAGATGTGAAAATCGTGTGATTGGGTAAGCGCGAACATGCGGCGATGTGCGCGTCACAAACGCGACCGCCGAGGTGGGGCTGGTAAGGGAGAGCACGGCAATGCGGTCGGTCCGGGTACGGATTCTCGCGATTCTCGCGGTATTGGTGATAGCGGGCGTCGGTGCCTGGCAACTGCTCCCGTCGGGGGAGGCGAAGACCGATGCGATCACGGTCGGGACATCGGACGTCGTCACCTCCCTCGACCCGGCCGGCGCGTACGACGCGGGTTCCTGGGCGATCTACAGCAACATCTACCAGTCGCTGATGACCTTCAAGCCCGGTGCGGTCACGCCGGAACCGGACGCCGCCGAGAGCTGCGGATTCGTCGGGCAGAAGCTCCAGACGTACCAGTGCAAGCTCCGCGACGACCTGACCTTCTCCAACGGCCGCAAGATCACCGCCGAGGATGTCAAGCACTCCTTCGACCGGATCTTCACGATCAAGTCGGACGTCGGTCCCGCGGGTCTCTTCCCCACGCTCGACACGGTGACGACCGAGGGCCGCACGATCACGTTCAACCTCTCCGGCAAGGACGCGACCTTCCCGCAGAAGATCGCCACCGGCGCCGCCGCGATCGTCGACCCGACCAAGTACCCGAAGGACAGGCTCCGCCAGGGCAACCAGGTCGACGGCTCCGGCCCGTACGTCCTGAAGTCGTACGAGTCGGGGAACAGCGCCGAGCTGGTGCCGAACCTGAAGTACAAGGGTGCGCTCAAGAAGACCGGTGAAGCGGTCAACATCCGCTACTTCAAGACCTCCGAGGACCTGCAGACGTCGTGGGACAGCGGCGATGTGGACATCGCCCACCGTCAGCTGCCGTCCGAGACGCTCGCCGAACTGAACGTGAACGACCCGGACGTGCGGGTGACCGAGGCGGCCAGCGCCGAGATCCGCAACATCATCTTCAACGTCCGCGAGGACTCGCCGTTCGCGGACAAGAAGGTCCGCCAGGCCGTCGCCACGCTCCTGGACCGGGGCCCCCTGGTCCGGAAGGTCTACCAGGGCACGGTCGACCCGCTGTACTCGCTGATCCCCACCGGCTACATCGGGCACAGCACCCCCTTCTTCGACACCTACCCCTCCTCCGACCCCAAGGGCGCGGCGCGACTGCTGGAGCAGGCCGGGGTGGAGACGCCGGTCTCCGTCAAGTTCGCTTACCGCGAGGGCGACATGTACACCAAGGAGACCGCCGAGCTGCGCCGTCAGATGGAGAAGGACGGGCTGTTCAAGGTCTCGGTCGAGGCCGTGGAGTGGACGAAGTACCAGAAGGGGTACGCGGACGGTCAGTACGACATGTACACCGTCGGCTGGTTCCCCGACTTCCCGGACCCCGACACCTTCAGCCAGCCGCTCGTCGGCACCGGGAACGTCCTGCACAGCGGATACTCCAGCAAGAAGATGGACCAGCTGATCGCCGCCACACAGCAGTTCAGCGACCGCAGCCGGACCTCGAACGACTTCAAGGAGATGCAGTCGCTGGTCGGTGAGGACGTCCCCCTGCTGCCGCTGTGGCAGAAGAAGGACTACGTCGTCGCCAAGTCCGATGTCGCCGGCTCCCAGTACCTCTCCGACGGCACCGGCACCTGGCGCCTGTGGGAACTCAGCTGGATCTGATCCGGACGGATCAGCCGGCCGGCCGGGCCTCGGGGGCGTCTCGTCCCTGAGGCCCGGCCGTCTCCGTACCCGGCAGGAACTCCACCAGCAGGCCGTGGATCTGCCGCACCAACGGTCGCAGCACCCGGAACCGGGAGAGCGAGATCGCCCGGGCGGCGATCGGCGCGGTGCGCTCGACCAGCCGGCGGCTGCGCTCGGCGCCCTCGCTGCGGTCGTACACCCAGAACAGCACCAGTCCCATCTGCATCAGCCACATCAACTGCGGCAGCAGCGGAGCCAGTTCCGGGTCGCTCTTGACGTCCGCCCCGGCGATGCAGCGCTCGTGGATGGAGATCGCCGCGTCGCGGGCGGCCACCGAGTCCTCGGAGAACGGGGAGAGCGGGCTGTCCGGATCGGCGGCGTTCTTGAAGAACTGGGCGGCGAAGCGGTGGTAAGGCTCCGCCACGTCCAGCCAGCCGAGCAGTACGCCCCTGATGCGTACGGTCAGATCCCCGTCGCCCTCCAGCACGGGCCGGACCGCCGCCGCGTGTTCACCGGCGATCCGGTCGTAGAAACCCTGGACCAGGTGCTCCTTCGAGGAGAAGTAGTAATAGGCGTTCCCGACCGAGACGCCCGCCTCCTGGGCGATGGCCCGCATGGTCGTCCGGTCGTAGCCGCGCTCCGCGAAGAGCCGGAGCGCCGTTTCGAGAATCAGCGTGCGGGTCTGCTCGCTCTTCGCGGCCTTGGCCGGTTTGGTCTCCTGCACGTTCTTCTCTTCCTTCACCACGGGCCAAGGTTATCGGGGACCCCACGGCCCTCCGGGCGGGGCGGCGCACTCCCGGACCCCGGGGGCGCAGGGCGGGAGGACCAGGGAGCGGTAGCGGGCGGCGGCCAGGACGGTGCCCCGGGCGAAGGGCCGCCCCGCCGGGGTGGTCAGCCAGTGGGCCCTGGAGCGGTACTTGGCCAACGCCCACAGGCAGACGATCCAGGCGGAGGTCTCCCGGTAGACCTGTCCCAGGTCGCCGACGACGGTGATCTCCGCCGGCGTCGCGGCGTGGTCCAGCTCAGGGAACCGCCGCCGCGCCTCGGCCGATCCGGCCGGTACGAGGTCCAGCGGGACGAGCTGCCGCTGCCGCTGGAGCCAGTGCCGCAGGTGGACACAGAGCGGGCACCGCGCGTCGTAGAGCACGGTGAGCCGGCGTACGGGCAGCCCGGGCCGGGCGGCGGTGTACGAGGCCGGTCCCGGCGACGCCTCGGACGCGGTTTCGGTCACCGGGCTCACCGCCCGGGTGCGGGTGCGGCCCACGGGCCCCGGTCGCCCGGCGGCGTCCAGGCCCCCGGCGGTACGGGCGGGGTCTGTTCGCGCTCCAGGGCGCTGCGGCGGCGGATGCGGCTGAGCACCCACACATTGCCTAGGTGCATGACGCCGAGCACCAGCAGCACCACGCCCACCTTCACCGAGAGGGCCTCGAACAGCTCACGGGCGTTGGCCACCCCGTCGGCGTTCTTCAGGTAGAGCGTGACGAACCCGAGGTTGACCAGGTAGAAGCCGACCACCAACAGGTGGTTGACGGCGTCGGCGAGCTTCTCGTTCCCGTGCAGCACATCGGCGAGGAAGATCCGTCCGTTGCGGCTGAGGGTGCGCGCGACCCAGACGGTGAGCGCCACGGTGATCAGCAGATAGATGACGTACGCGACAACAGTGAGGTCCATGCCCCACCCTCCCTTGAACGCGTTCAAAAATACTTCCGGGCATGACGATAGACCCCTTCTTGAACATGTTCAAGAAGGGGTCCGGGGAGGGGGTGGTTCAGAGCGACCCGGGCGTCAGGCGCTCATCGAGCGGGCCTGGTTGAGCTGGCCCATGACCGCGGGGAAGGTGTACGGACCCATGGCCGGGATCATCGTCGAGTGGTGCCGGCCGCCGCTGGTCACCGTGACCTGGATGAAGCCGGTGGTCCGCTTCTCCTTCATCAGCAGGAACAGGAGACCGATCAGGCAGAACAGCGCGAAGATGATCGCCAGCACGACCGCGTGCGTCGGGATCTTCTCCTCCGTGCGCGACATGTCCGTGGCCGTCCAGACCGCGCCCTTGAGCGGCATCGCCCCGGACGGGGTGACGATCGCGTCGCTCATCACGGTGATGTCGCCGATCGACAGCATCGGGACACCGCCCTGGCCGGGCGCTCCCTGGGGCAATCCCTGGGGCACCGGGAGGTACTGGCCGGGCATCGTCGGCTGCGCGTGCTGGCCGTGCTGCGGGTACCCGTAACCGGGGCCGGGCTGGGCCGCGGACTCCGGCAGCGGCTGCGGATAGCCGTACGCGGGCGGGGCGCCCGGCACCGGGTGGCCGTACCCCTGGCCGTCGGCCACCGTCGGCTGGTGGCCCGGCTGCTGGGGCGGGCCCCACTTGTACGCGTCGTCCGCGTACGGATTCGGCTCGCTCACGACGATCCCCGTTCTCTTTCGGTCTTCAGCTCCGCTGAACCGTACCGCCCGTGCGGCCCCGGCGCAGCAACAGGCCCCGCCCCCGGCAGCGGTGAGGCTGCGGGGGCGGGGCCCGTCGAGGTAACAGGTGTTACGGGAAGGTCAGAAGCGACGCGTGATGAGCGCGCGCTTCACCTCCTGGATCGCCTTGGTGACCTCGATGCCACGCGGGCAGGCGTCCGTGCAGTTGAAGGTGGTGCGGCAACGCCACACACCATCACGGTCGTTGAGGATCTCAAGCCGCTGCTCGCCGGCCTCGTCGCGCGAGTCGAAGATGAAGCGGTGCGCGGCGACGATCGCCGCCGGGCCGAAGTACTGGCCGTCGTTCCAGAACACCGGGCACGAGGACGTGCACGCGGCGCACAGGATGCACTTGGTGGTGTCGTCGAACCGCTCGCGGTCCTCGGCGGACTGCAGACGCTCGCGGGTCGGCTCGTTCCCCTTGGTGACGAGGAAGGGCATGACGTCGCGGAACGCCTGGAAGAACGGGTCCATGTCGACCACGAGGTCCTTGAGGACCGTGAGGCCCTTGATGGCCTCCACCGTGATCGGCTTGTCCGGGTTGATGTCCTTGATCAGCGTCTTGCAGGCGAGCCTGTTCTTGCCGTTGATCCGCATCGCGTCGGAGCCACAGATGCCGTGTGCGCAGGAACGGCGGAACGTCAGGGTTCCGTCGAGCTCCCACTTGATCTTGTGAAGGGCGTCGAGGACACGCTCCTTCGGGTCGATCTCGATCTGGAAGTCCTGCCACTGGACCTCGTCGGAGACCTCCGGGTTGAAGCGGCGGATCCGGAACGTGGCGGTGATGAACGGGGAGTCGGCGAAGCCGGCCTCGGGCTTCGCGGTCCCGTCGGTCTTGTCCAGGGTCGGGGTAGCCATCAGTACTTACGCTCCATCGGCTGGTAGCGGGTCGTCACGACCGGCTTGTAGTCGAGCCGGATCGACTCGGCGCCGTCGGCGGCCACCTCGCGGTACGCCATGGTGTGGCGCATGAAGTTGACGTCGTCGCGGTTCGGGAAGTCCTCGCGGTAGTGACCGCCGCGGGACTCCTTGCGGGCGAGCGCGGAGACCGCCATGACCTCGGCCAGGTCGAGCAGGTTGCCCAGCTCGATGGCCTCCAGCAGGTCGGTGTTGAACCGCTTGCCCTTGTCCTGGATGGACACGTTGAGGTACCGCTCGCGCAGCTCGGCGATCTTGTCGACCGCCGTCTTGATCGTCTGCTCGGTGCGGAACACCATCACGTTGGCGTCCATGCACTCCTGGAGCTCCAGGCGCAGCGTCGCGACGCGCTCGGTGCCGGTGGAGTTGCGCAGCCGCTCGACCTGGTCGGCGACCAGCTGGGCGGGGTTCTCGGGCAGCTCGACGAAGTCGGTCTTCGTCGCGTACTCGGCGGCGGCGATGCCCGAGCGCTTGCCGAAGACGTTGATGTCGAGCAGCGAGTTGGTGCCCAGGCGGTTGGCGCCGTGCACCGAGACACAGGCGACCTCGCCGGCGGCGTACAGGCCCGGGACGACGGTGGTGTTGTCGGCCAGCACCTCGCCCTCGACGTTGGTCGGGATGCCGCCCATGGCGTAGTGCGCGGTCGGCTGGATCGGGATCGGGTCCGTGTAGGGCTCGATGCCGAGGTACGTCCGCGCGAACTCGGTGATGTCCGGGAGCTTGGCGTCCAGCTGCTCCGGCGGCAGGTGCGTCAGGTCCAGGTACACGTGGTCACCGGCCGGACCGCAGCCGCGGCCCTCCCGGATCTCCGTGTAGATGGAGCGCGAGACGACGTCGCGGGACGCGAGGTCCTTCATGACCGGCGCGTACTTCTCCATGAAGCGCTCGCCGTCCTTGTTGCGGAGGATGCCGCCCTCACCGCGGGCGCCCTCCGTCAGCAGGATGCCCATGCGCCAGATGCCCGTCGGGTGGAACTGGAAGAACTCCATGTCCTCCAGCGGCAGGCCGCGCCGGTAGCAGGCGGCCTGGCCGTCACCGGTCAGGGTGTGGGCGTTCGACGTCACCTTGAAGAACTTGCCGGTGCCGCCGGAGGCGTAGATGACCGACTTCGCCTGGAAGACGTGGATCTCGCCGGTCGCCAGCTCGTACGCGACGACGCCGGAGGACTTCTTGACCCCGTCGACCTCGGTGATCAGCTGGTCCAAAACGTAGAACTCGTTGAAGAACTCCACGCCCTCCTTGACGCAGTTCTGGTACAGCGTCTGGAGGATCATGTGACCCGTGCGGTCCGCGGCGTAGCAGGACCGGCGGACCGGGGCCTCACCGTGGCTGCGGGTGTGACCGCCGAAGCGGCGCTGGTCGATGCGGCCCTCGGGCGTCCGGTTGAACGGCAGGCCCATCTTCTCCAGGTCGAGGACGGCGTCGATGGCCTCCTTCGCCAGGATCTCGGCGGCGTCCTGGTCGACCAGGTAGTCACCGCCCTTGACCGTGTCGAAGGTGTGCCACTCCCAGTTGTCCTCCTCCACGTTGGCGAGCGCGGCGGCCATGCCGCCCTGCGCCGCGCCCGTGTGGGAGCGGGTGGGGTAGAGCTTCGTCAGCACGGCGGTACGGCTGCGCTTGGTCGACTCGATGGCCGCGCGCATGCCGGCGCCGCCGGCGCCGACGATGACGGTGTCGTACTTGTGGATCTGCATGGTTTCCCTCTGGTCCCTCTGTCCCGGCGCCTAGCGGATGTTCGGGTCGAAGGTGAAGATCACCAGCGTGCCCAGCAGGACGGTGAACACCGTGGCGGTGTACAGGAGCATCTTCAGCCAGAAGCGGGTGTTGTCCCGTTCGGCGTAGTCGTTGATGACCGTACGGAGGCCGTTGGCGCCGTGGAGCATGGCGAGCCACAGCATCGTCAGGTCCCAGACCTGCCAGAACGGCGAGGCCCAGCGGCCCGCCACGAAGGCGAAGCCGATCTTGGAGACGCCGCCGTCGAGCACCAGCTGGATCAGCAGGTGGCCGATGACGAGGACGGTCAGGACGATGCCCGACAGGCGCATGAAGAGCCAGGCGTACATCTCGAAATTGGTGCGCGAAGCCTTGGGCGTCTTGCCCGTCCGCTTGCGCGGGGGCTCGATCACCGGGGCCGGGTGGTCGACGTCATACAGGCTCACGCCTTCGACGTCGCCGATCGCGGCTGCGGAAGAAGTCTCGCTGGACATGGGCCTCAGCTCCCGAAGACGTCGCGTACGGCGTGACCGAGGACGGGGTACAGGGCCCCGACCATCAGCACGATCCAGATGCCCACCACGGTCCAGAGCATCTGCTTCTGGAGTCGCGGGCCCTTGGCCCAGAAGTCCACGGCGATGATCCGGAGACCGTTCAGCGCGTGGAAGAGAATCGCGGCCACGAGGCCGTATTCGAGGAGCGCGACGATCGGCGTCTTGTACGTGGCCACGACTTCGTCGTAGGCCTCGGGGGAGACGCGGACGAGAGCGGTGTCCAGGACATGTACGAACAGGAAGAAGAAAATGAGGACACCGGTGACTCGATGAGCCACCCAGGACCACATGCCTTCCCGGCCGCGGTACAGCGTTCCAGCCGGCACGGAAGAACCCTCCGGGAGCGGGGATTGGGGTCGGCCGGCTTGACTGTCGGTCTGACCCGGCCGGGTACGGTCCACCGGCCCTGGCCATCGTAGCGACGCATTGTCGGTTCGTTCGCGCCGGGGCCTCCCGTGTGATCAAAGTGGCAATCAATCAGGCACGTACGGGCTAGAGCGCCCCTTACCGCCGCGGGTCCGCCGCCAGCAGCTCGACGATCCGGCTCCGGGCGAGTCGCCGCAGCTCCTCGGCGGTCACGGCCCGCTCCTCGTCCGTGTCGTGCGCCAGCCGGACCCGGATCCCGGCCAGCACCTGGTCCACGTGCTGGGAGGGCTGGTAGGCGTCCAGGCAGATCACGAAGGCGTGGCCGAACCGGCTCTCGTACGCCGCGTGCGCGGCCCGCAGCGCCAGATGCGCGGCGCGGGGAGCGTCGTCGTGCAGGCAGGGGGCAAGCTCCGAGGCCAGCGCCTCCGCGATGTCCCGGGGCGCGAGGTCGTAGCCCGCCTCGTCGGACGCGGCCAGTAGAGCGCCGAGATCCGGGTAGGGGCGGTGGGCGGCCATCCGGTGGGCCCAGCGGAGACTGCCGCAGCACTCCAGGAAGGCCGCCTCGGCGGCGGCGAAGGGCAGGTTGTTGAAATGGGCCAGGTCGGCGGCATGATCAACCGGCGGCGCGACGGCGGGCGGCGCGACGGCGGGCGGCGCTCCCGGGCCTCCCGGGCCTCCCGGGCCTCCCGGGCCGTCGGCCGGAACGGGGTGGTGCGGCTGCGCGGGCACGGCCGGACGGCCGGCCGGGGGCGCGGATCGCTTCGGCAGGCCGGCGGGGGACTCGCTGGACCTGGACAGCGTGGACTCCTCGTATCAACGACAGCTATGACTCTGTGGCCCCGAAAGGAACCCTCTGTCCCTGGAAGACAGATCAGGACGTACCGAGGTTGCCCGGCGTGGGAGTGAGTTCCGCGGGGGCGGGAGTGAAGGGAGAGACGAATGTGCCGCAACGCTAGCGAGATCGGTCGGCGGCCGTCCGGCGGACCGCGGAAAAATCACCCGAACGGGAGAGTTTCGGAACGTGTGATGGACGCCTGACCTGCGTCGACCGGGGTTCTGTTCGATCCCCCCGAGCCTCCGATGGGCGAGGCCCCGGCAAAAATGCCAACCTTGCACCGTATTCACTCGTTTCATCGGCTCTTCACTCGTTTCACCCGCTCCTGCCCCCTCAACGGAGGAATCTGCCCGATGTCGCCCACGCGTGGTGCCCTCGTCACCGGCGCGGCTGTCACGGCCGCGGCCGCCGTCGCCCTCACCGTCGTCGTCTGGCCGGAGGGGTCCGGCAGCGGATCGTCCGGCGACACCGCGTCGCCCTCCGGCACCTCCGCCGAGGCCGTCGCCCCGTCGCCCTCCCGCAGCTACCCGATGTCCAGCACACCGAGCACGATCCCCGCGGTGCGCGAGCACACCCCGGCCCGGGGGCCCGGCTGGCAGCCGGGCAAGGACAGCACCGTCGTCATCGCCAAGGGCAGCCAGGTGCTCGCCGACGAGGCGGAGCTGCTCGCCGAGGAGCTGAAGATCCGCTACCGGGGCGCCGAGCCGGCGCGGACGGGAGACGTCGAGCTGGCGCTCGGCGCCAAGGACGCGGGCCCCACCGAGTCGTACACGCTCACCGTGCGCGACCGGAAGGTGAAGATCACCGGACCCGACGAGTCGGGAGTCTTCTACGGCACCCGCACCCTGAAGCAGTCCATCAAGGCAGACGGCACGCTCCCCGAGGGCGTCGTCAACGACCGGCCGGACCGGTCGCAGCGCGGACTCAACCTCGACATCGCGCGCAAGCACTACAGCGCGGGGTGGATAGAGGACCGCATACGTGAGATGGGCGACCTCAAGCTCAACCAGCTCGGCCTGCACTTCTCCGACGACCAGGCCTTCCGGATCGAGTCGAAGTCGCACCCCGAGGTGGTCTCCGACGAGGCCCTCACCCAGGACGAGGTCCGCCGCATCGTCGCCCTCGCCAACAGTCGGCACATCGAGGTCGTCCCCGAGATCGACTCGCCCGGCCACCTCGGCGCGGTGCTGGCCGCCCACCCCGACCTCCAGCTGCGCAACACCGCGGGCGTCGCGTCGAAGGGCTCCATCGACATCTCCGAGCCGGGCGCGGCCAAGCTGATCGACGAACTCCTCGACGAGTACACCGAGCTGTTCCCGGGGCGCTTCTGGCACCTGGGCGCGGACGAGTACCAGGCGCTGACCGTCCAGAACCCGGCCGCCTCCTATCCGCAGCTCCAGCGCGCGGCGGAGGAGAAGCACGGCGCCGGAGCCTCGATCGAGGACCTGGCCACCGGCTGGCTGAACGACCGCGCGGCCGTCGTCGTCCCGAAGGGCCGGACCGCCAAGGCCTGGAACGACGGGCTCTTCCGGGACACGAAGGTCAAGGCCGACGAGAACATCGAGATCGAGTACTGGACCGGCAAGGAGATCGGCGCCCGCCCGCCGCAGGAGTACCTCGCCGCGGGCTACAAGATGCTGAACCTCAACGACGAGTTCCTCTACTACGTGCTCGGCGAGCCCAACGAGTTCGTCTACCCGACCGGCGAGCGGATCTACGAGCAGTGGACCCCGCTGGTCCTGCGCGGCACCGAACCCGTGGCGGAGCGCTACTCGAAGCAGATCCTCGGCGGCCGGTTCGCCGTCTGGGGCGACCTGCCGAACGCGCAGACCACCCAGCAGGTGGCGGACGGCATCAGGATGCCGCTGGTGGCGACCTCGCAGAAGCTGTGGGATCCGCGGAAACCGGCGCTGAGCTGGGCGCAGTTCCAGGAACTGGCGGAGCGGACCGGCAGCGCGGGGTGAGGCCCGGGGCGTTCCCCGGCGGGGGGGGGGGGGCCCCCGGGGGGGGGGGGGGGGGGCCCGCCCGCGCCCCCCCCCCCCCCCCCCGCGGGGGGGGGGGGGGGGGCGGCCCCCCCCCCCCCCCCGCGGG
>NZ_JBIVUV010000026.1:82547-121062 GCF_044768525.1 Streptomyces sp. NPDC091287 | reverse complement strand
TTTCCCTTTCCGGCGAGTCCGACTCTATCAGATCCTTTCGGGCCTGATTCCCAGTCAGCGGGGCTTGTCTTCCCGGCTGTTGGGCCGTTCCGACGCTCAAACTCTAGCGGATTGTCCCGGCGGCTCATAATCGGGCCTTCGTAATGAATTCCGGCATGCCGAAATCATCCCGAGTGGGAGATCGTGCTGAAGTTTGGTTGCCGCGTCCGCGGCGGGATCGGATGCCGCGGAACCGTCCGGCTCCGTGACAACTCGGAGAACTTTACGGATCCACCAGGGGTGTGTCAACCCTCCCCCGGCGGCCTCCGCAGGGCCTCTTTCCCAGCGGTTCCCTGGCCGTCGTCCTGGCCGTTCAGTCCAGGTCGGTGAGCCGGCCGCCGGCGTCCGGCTGGGCGTGTTCCACGCGGCGCAGGAGGCGGACCAGCAGCTCGCCGAGGACACCGCGCTCATCGCCGGAGAGGTCCTGGAGGAGGTCCTCCTCGAAGTCGCTCGCCATGCGCATCGCCTCGAGCCACTTCGTACGGCCCTCGTCGGTCAGCTCGACGATGACGCGGACCCGGTTGTTCTCGTCGCGGTCGCGGGTGACCAGGCCCTCGCCGGCCATCCGGTCGATGCGATGCGTCATGGCGGCCGGGGTGAGGCCGAGGCGCTTCGCCAGTTCGCCGGGGCCCAGACGGTAGGGAGCGCCGGCCAGGACCAGAGTCTTGAGTACCTCCCACTCGGCGTTGCTGATGCCGAGCGCGGCGACTTGTCTCCCGTACGCGACGTTCATCCGGCGGTTCAGTCGGCCCAGTGCGGAGACGACCTGTTCGACCTGCGGGTCGAGGTCGCGGAACTCGCGCTGGTAGGCGGCGATCTGTTCGTCGAGGCTCGGCTCGCTGGGGCCGGGCTCCTCGGTGCTCTCAGACATGGCGGGCAGTATGGCACGCCCCCACCCCCTGAAGTCCTTCACTCTGTAGTTTTCACCTTCTAACTTTAGTGCTAAAGTCTTCGAGTCTGATTTCTTCGTGCCAGGTCTCGACGCTCCGCGATCGAGGCCTACGAGTTCTTGAGGTAGGTGAGTGTGACCAGGGAGATGGGCGCAGCGCTGCGGCGGATCCAGCTGGGCAGCGCGCTGAGCGCGTTCGGGCTCGGGTTCACCGTCCCGTATCTGTACGTCTACGTGGCGCAGGTACGGGATCTGGGCGCCGGGACGGCGGGAGTCGTCCTGGCAGCCTTCGCGATGGCAGCGCTGGCCGTTCTGCCGTTCACCGGGCGGGCCATCGACCGGCGGGGCCCGTTGCCCGTGCTGGTGGTGGCCTCCGTTCTGGCCTCCGTGGGCGCGGCGGCCCTGGGGTTCGCGAGCAGTGTTCCGGCGGCCGTGCTGTCCGCCGCTGTCCTGGGCGCGGGCACCGCCGTCATGCAGCCGGCCCTCGCCACGATGCTCGTGTGGTGCTCCAGCACCGCGACCCGTACGCGGGCCTTCGCCACACAGTTCTTCCTGCAGAACCTGGGGCTCGGCCTCGGCGGGCTCGTCGGCGGGCAGCTGGTGGACGTGAGCCGTCCGGCGAGCTTCACGATGCTGTTCCTGATCGAGGCCGTGATGTTCGTGGTGCTCGGCGTCGTGGTGACGACCGTGCGGATGCCCCGTCCGGCTTCGCTCGGCGGGGCGCGTCCGGCGGACGGGTCCGCAGCGAAGGGCGGGCTGCGGGCGCTGCTCTCGCACCGGGCCATGGTGCAGCTGTGCGTGCTGGGGTTCGTGCTGTTCTTCGCCTGCTACGGGCAGTTCGAGTCCGGCCTGGCCGCGTACGGCACGGAGGCCGCCGGGATCGAGCCCTCCACCCTCGGCTTCGCGCTGGCCGCCAACACCGCGGTCATCGTCGTGGCGCAGTTCGTCGTGCTGCGGCTGGTGGAGCGGCGGCGGCGCAGCCGGGTCATCGCCGCGGTCGGCCTGATCTGGGCGTTCGCCTGGATCGTGGCGGGGTACGCGGGGCTGGGCCACGGCAGCCAGACCATGGCGACGGCCGCGTTCATCTCGACGTACGCGCTGTTCGGGCTGGGTGAGGCGATGCTGTCGCCGACGGTCGCCCCGCTGGTCGCCGATCTGGCGCCGGAGTCGATGGTCGGGCAGTACAACTCGGCGTTCGCCCTGTGCAAGCAGCTCGCGCTCGCGGTCGGTCCGGCCGTCGGCGGGCCGATGGGGGCGTCGCTGCACGGCCCGTACATCGTGACGTTCGTGCTGTTCTCGCTGGGTATCACCTGGCTCGCCCTGCGGCTGGGGCGCCGGCTCACCCCCGTACAGGACCAGCCGTCGCTCGCCAACATCCCGTCGCGGGTGGTGGCGGTGTCACTGCCCGAGGGCGGGGACGGCGCGGAGACCGGGACCGTCGGGTCCGGGTCTCCCTCGGCCTCCCGTGCGGCTTCAGCCTCCGCCGGTGGCTGACGCCCGTTACTGAGGGAGTGCCCTGCTCACCGCGGCAGGGCGAACTCGCACCAGACCGCCTTGCCGCCGCCCGGCGTGCGCCGGCTGCCCCACGAGGTGGCGATCGAGGCGATGATCGAGATGCCGCGCCCCGCCTCGTCCGCCGGTTCGGCCTGGCGGCGGCGCGGCAGGTGGTCGTCGCCGTCGGTGACCTCGATGATCAGCCGGCGGTCCGTACGGCGCAGTCCCAGACGCATCGGCGGGGTGCCGTGCTGGAGGGAGTTCGCGACGAGCTCGCTGGTGGCGAGGACCCCCAGGTCGCGGAGTTCGACGGGGAAGCGCCAGGAGGTCAGGACGCCGGTGGCGAAGGCGCGGGCGCGCGGGGCGGCCTCGATGCCGCCGAGGAGATCGAGCGCGGCGTTGTGGAACAGCTCCGCGTTCGGTCCCGTACGGGCGGGGTGCTGGACCACCAGGACCGCCACGTCGTCGTCGTGCTCGGCGGTCACGCCGAGGGAGCGGATCAGCCGGTCGCAGACCACTTGCGGTGATCCCTTGGCTCCGGAGAGGGCGCGGGCCAGGGAGGCGACGCCCTCGTCGATGTCCTCGCTGCGCCGTTCGACCAGGCCGTCGGTGTAGAGGACCGCGGTGGAGCCGGGCGGAAGGGCGATGGTGCCCGAGGTGTGGACCCAGCCGCCGGTGCCGAGCGGGGGGCCGGTGGGGTCGGCGGCGCGGTGGACGGTGCCGTCCTCGTCGCAGACGAGGATCGGGAGGTGTCCGGCGGAGGCGTAGACGAGCTGCCCCTCGTTCGGATCGTGGACGGCGTAGACGCAGGTCGCGATCTGGCTGGCGTCGATCTCGGCGGCGAGGCCGTCCAGCAGCTGGATCACCTCGTGCGGCGGGAGGTCGAGCCGGGCGTAGGCGCGGACGGCGGTGCGGAGCTGGCCCATCACGGCGGCGGCCCGGACCCCTCGGCCCATCACGTCGCCGATGACCAGGGCGGTGCGGCCCGCGCCGAGGGTGATGACGTCGTACCAGTCGCCGCCCACCGCGGCGTCGGTTCCGCCGGGCTGGTAGGTGGCGGCGATGCGGAGGTCGTCGGGCTGTTCCAGCTCCTGCGGGAGCAGGGAGCGCTGGAGGGTGACGGCCGTTTCGCGGTGGCGGCGCTCGCTGGTGCGCAGGCGTTCGGCGGCTTCGGCGTGGTCGGTGACGTCGGCGGCGTAGACGAGGACGCCGCCCTCTCCCTTGCCGTCGGCCCTGCCGTCGCCCTTGTCGCCTCCCTTGTCTGCCCTGTCTCCCTTGCTTCCCCTGTCTCCCTCGTCCTCCGCGTTGCCCCAGGCGGCGACGGGGGTGCAGGTCACGGTGTACGAACCGCCCTCGGCGGTCCTGCGGGACTTGACCGTACGGGCGGTGCCGCTGCGCAGGACCTGGTCGAGCAGCGGGACCACGCTGAGCTGGGCGAGCTCGGGCATGGCCTCGGCCGCCGGAACGCCGCACGGGCGGGGGCCGAACGCGGCCTCGTACGCGTCGTTGACGTACGCGATGCGGTGGTCCGGGCCGTGCAGCAGGGCGACGGGGGCGGGGAGCCGGCCGAGGATCTCGCGGGCGGAGAGGTCGTCGAGGGCGGGCCCGGGGAGGGCCTCCGTCGAGGCGGGACCGGAAGACGCCGGGGAGGCGTCGTCCGGCAGGGCGGGCGAGCCGTCCGCCCGGGCGTACTCGGCTCGGGCCGCCGGCACGGAACTACGGTCGTCCCGCGCGGCGGCTCGGCGCTGCGTTCCGGGAAGGCGGGCGCTCCAACGCGTGAAGTTCACGGTATTTCTGGCCTCGTGTGTCGGTCTGGTCCGCTCGGGCGGGCTGCTTCTTCTGCCGTGTTCGGGGGCACCGGGGGCCGTACCCCCGGGAAGGCGCAGCCGGGCCTCGTCGTTCTGTTGGTGCGTCGCTGCTGGTCACTGTTGGTCACTGCCGACCGGGTCACTCTGTGCAGGTGTGGGCCCACCTATGGTCACACGTCCAGTGTGACCGACCGTACTGACAGTCGTCGCCCCGTCGCCGTTCCGACCCTCGATCAGTCCGGTACCGGCCTCGGCCCGGGGTGCGGCCGGAGCCTTCGTCGGCTGCCCCGGCGGGGCCGCGCGGGGGCCGTCCTGCCGACTGTCCGTCAGCTGTCCGTCCGGGGGTCGTCCGCCCGCCGGTCGTCCGGCGGTTCTCCGGGCCCCTTCGGGCGGCCGGGGCCCGGGAGGCCCGGGGTGCCGGAGCCGCCGCCCGCCGCGAGTTCGAACTCGGCACGGGGGTGCTCCAGCGAACCGAGGGAGACGATCTCGCGTTTGAAGAGTCCGGACAGGGTCCATTCGGCAAGGACGCGCGCCTTCCGGTTGAACGTCGGGACCCGGCTGAGGTGGTACGCACGGTGCATCAGCCAGGCGGGGTAGCCCTTGAGCTTGCGGCCGTAGACGTGGGCGACGCCCTTGTGCAGGCCGAGGGAGGCGACCGATCCGACGTACGCGTGCCGGTACTCCTTGAGCGGCCGGCCGTCGATCGAGGCGAGGACATTGTCGGCGAGGACCTTCGCCTGGCGCACCGCATGCTGGGCGTTGGGGGCGGTCTCGCGCCCCGGTTCGGATGCGGTCAGGTCGGGTACGGCCGCGGCGTCGCCGGCTGCCCAGGCGTGCGGCATGTCCTCGACGCCGAGGGTGGCGGTACAGCGGAGCCGGCCGCGTTCGGTGAGGGGCAGGTCGGTGGCGGCCAGCAGCGGGGCCGGTTTGACCCCCGCGGTCCACACGAGGGTGCGGGTGGGGAAGCGGGAGCCGTCGCTGAGGACGGCGACGCGGTCCTCGCAGGTGTCGAGGCGGGTTTCGAGGCGTACGTCGATGTTCCGGCCGCGCAGCTCCCCGATGGCGTACGTGCCCATGGTCTCGCCGACCTCGGGGAGGATGCGCCCGGAGGCCTCGACGAGGATCCATTTCAGGTCGGCCGGCTTGATGTTGTGGTAATACCGCGCCGTGTAGCGGGCCATGTCCTCCAGTTCGGCCAGCGCTTCCACGCCCGCGTAGCCGCCGCCGACGAAGACGAAGGTGAGAGCGGCGTCGCGGATCGCGGGGTCACGGGTCGCGGAGGCGATGTCCATCTGTTCGATGACGTGGTTGCGCAGCCCGATGGCCTCCTCGACGGTCTTGAAACCGATGCCGAATTCGGCGAGGCCGGGGACGGGCAGGGTGCGCGAGACGGACCCGGGGGCGATGACGATCTCGTCGTACCCGATCTCCAGCGCTCCGGTGCCGTCCTCACCGGTGGCGAGGGTGGTGACGGTCGCGGTCCGTTTGGCGTGGTCCACGCGCTGGGCCTCGCCGATGACGATCGTGCAGTCGTTCAGGACGCGACGCAGCGGCACGACCACATGGCGCGGCGAGATCGAGCCGGCCGCCGCTTCGGGGAGGAACGGCTGGTACGTCATGTAGGGCTCGGGCGTGACGACCACGATCTCGGCGTCGCCGCTCCTCAGTCTCTGCTTCAACTTCCGTTGGAGACGCAGCGCTGTGTACATCCCGACGTAGCCACCGCCGACGACGAGAATGCGCACACCTGGCCGGGTGCCGGGGGTCGTCCCCCGGGAATCTGGAGCCATCACCACCCCATGACGCAACGGAGTCAGTGGTTTGTCCACAGGCCCGGCAAATTGTGTGACCGGAGGTTCCCCGGCGGCACTCGGGGCGGGTGGGCGGTGAGGAGCGACAGCCGCGCAGGTCAGGCAGTACGCACGGGGTAAGTGGAGGCGTGATGTTCCGGTGTGGATCGGATCTTGGTCCGATCGGGGGGCGTCCCATGCGGAACTACCCCCTTCTGAATTGACGCGGGCTCAACTATGTTCGTAACCCGTCGGGGTGTCGGGTGCGGATTTCGTTGTGCTCCGCTCCCCGGCTGAAACGGCGGGAAGTCTCCGGGGGGAGACGTCATAACCGGGGGAAGTTATGCATATTCAGGATAAGCATGGCCAGACTGCGCTCTCTCGCGCGTCCGAGGACCAAGGACGCCTCGGCTCCGTGGGCGCGCTCGGCGTCATGAGCTCGGCGGACACGGTTCGTTCCGCGGCGGCGGTGAGCGCCGCGGCGATGGGTTCGGCCGCTGCCGGACGCGCCCCGAGCGGGGCGACGACGTCGGGAACGGCGACGGTGGGTGCGGCGGGGACCGCGAGCGCGCCGCGCTCGGCTCCGCTGCGCGTGGACGCGCAGCGGAATCTGGAGCATGTGCTGCGGGCGGCTCGCGAGGTGTTCGGGGAGCTGGGTTACGGCGCTCCGATGGAGGACGTGGCGCGTCGCGCGCGCGTGGGCGTGGGCACCGTCTACCGGCGGTTCCCCAGCAAGGACGTGCTGGTGCGCCGGATAGCCGAGGAGGAGACCTCCCGGCTGACCGAGCAGGCGCGTACGGCGCTGGGGCAGGAGGAGAAGCCCTGGTCGGCGCTCTCCCGCTTTCTGCGTACGTCCGTGGCGTCGGGCGCGGGCAGGCTGCTGCCGCCGCACGTGCTGCGGGTCGGGGTCGACGGGGAGGAGCCGGGTGCGCCGGCGGTTTCCGGGGCGACGTCGGCTCCGGGCGCGGTGGACGAGACCCGCGTTCCGCAGCAGCGGCAGGGAGTGGGCCAGGACGACTTCCGCGTCGTCGGCCGGCGCTCCGGGGGCGTCGACGGGTTCGACCCCCTCGGTGAGGACACCGGCGCGGTCGAGCTGCTGGAGGTCGTGGGGCGGCTGGTCGACCGGGCGCGGGAATCCGGTGAGCTGCGCCGGGACGTGACGGTGGCCGATGTGCTGCTGGTCATCGCCACGGCGGCTCCTTCGCTGCCGGACGCCGCTCAGCAGGCCGCGGCTTCGGCCCGGTTGCTGGACATCCTGCTGGAGGGGCTGAGGTCGCGCCCGGCGTGACGTCCGGCCGCCCGCGGCCCCAGGCGTCCCGCATCAATCGTCCCGAGCGTCGGCCGTCCCGCATCGACTGTTCCGTCCGCCTCGCCCGCAGTGCGGGCGAGGCGGGCGGGCACGGGCGGGCGGGCGCGCGGCCGATGAGGTGGCCGCTGAGGTGGCCGCAGAGCAGGTTCCGGGGGGACGAATCAGCGGAGAGTCATTCCCCGAAAGCAGGGCCTCTAGTACTCGCATTCGAGAAAAAGCCCCGGATGAGTGGTTGGCGGGGCTGAGGGGCCAGCGCGATTGAGCCATGTGGCAGTCTTGGCCGGTATTCGAGTCCGAGGGTGTATACGGGGGCTTCCGCGATGAGCGGTAACGAGCAGCAGGAAGAGCCGCTCGGCGAGATCGCAGCGGCCGGCAGGGACACGAAAGCGGACGGGCAGTCCGTCGGCCAGGTGCCGACCCAGGCCGTACGCGGCTCGTCGGACGAGACGGTCGGGGGCGGCACCGTACTGCCCGGCCCGTGGCCCGCCGTCGCCGAGGAGGACGCCTCCGGCGCGGCCGGCGCCCCCGCGGTTCCGCAGCAGCGCGCGGGCCGCGGCGGAGCCCCCGAACTCGGCCTGTCCGACGCCCGGTTGATCGAGGACATGCGCGCCGGCGACGACCGGGCCTACGAGGAGCTGTTCCGGCGGCATTCGGGCGCCGTCCTGCGCTACGCCCGCAGTTGCTGCCGGGACGCGCACACCGCCGACGACCTGACGGCCGAGGTGTTCGCCCGCACGCTCCAGGCCGTACGGGGCGGAAAAGGGCCGACGGAAGCGGCCCGGGCCTATCTGATGACCGCCGTCCGCCATGTCGCCGCCGCCTGGACGAAGAGCGCGAAGCGTGAGCATCTGGTCGACGACTTCGCGGTGTTCGCCGCCCAGGCCTCCCGTTCCTCCGAGCTCTCCGACGACGACACCCTCGACCTCGGCGCCGACGTCCTCGCGATGCACGAGGCCGAGCAGACGATGGCCATGCAGGCGTTCCGGAGCCTCCCGGAGCGCTGGCAGGCGGTCCTGTGGCACACCACGGTGGAGGAGGAGTCGCCGAGCGAGATCGCCCCGCTGTTCGGCCTCACCGCCAACGCCACCGCCGTCCTCGCGAGCCGGGCCCGCGAAGGACTCAAGCAGGCCTACCTCCAGGCCCATGTCAGCCAGGCGCTCACCACCGGCGGGGACTGCGCGCAGTACGCCGACCGGCTCGGCGCCCACGCCCGGGGCGGCCTGCGGACCCGGGCCGAGCGCGGGCTGCGCAAGCACCTCGACGCCTGCGCCAAGTGCCGGGTGGCCGCGGGTGAGCTGGACCATGTGAACGCCGGGATTCCGGCGCTGCTGCCCGTCGCGGTCATCGGATGGTTCGCCGCCGAGTATGCGCTCAAGTCCGCGGGCGTCGTGGCCGGCGGCGCGGCCGGGGCCGCCGGAGCGGGAGCCGCCGCGGCGGCCACCGGGTCCGGTTCCGCCGGTGGGGCCGCCGGGGGTGCCGCGGCCTCCGAGGGGCTCGGCGCGCCCGCCAAGGCGGGGATCGCCGCCGCCGTGGTGGTGGCCGCCGCGGCCGGTCTGGTGTGGGCGCTCGTCGGCGACGACCGGCCGAAGCCGGAGCCCAAGCCGGTCGCGAAGCCGCCGGTCGTGGCGCCCGCCGCGCCCACGCCGCCGCCCCCGCCGTCCCCGAAGCCGGCTCCGAAGCCTCCGGCCGCCCCCGCGCCGGCCGCGCCTCCGGCCCCGGCCCCGGCCCCGTCCGAGCCGGCCCCGAAGCCGACGCCGAGCCCCACGCCCTCCCCCGAGCCGCCGCCGAAGCCCGCTCCCCCGGCGCCGAGCCCGCCGCCGCCCCCGAAGCCGACGCCGAAGCCGCCGAAACCCACACCGCCCCCGCCCGCCCCGGAGGTGTACCAGGTCAGCGAGCTGGCGTACTCCGTGTTCGGCGACCGCAGCGAGCCGGAGGTCGTGATGGGGCAGAGCAGTTGGATCTGGCAGCGTTCGAACGTGTCCATCGCCTCCGCCCGTTACGCGCACGGGGTGACCGTGCACGCCCGCTCCTCGGTGACCATCCAGCTGAACCGTCCGTGCACGCGCTACGAGGCCATGGTCGGCGTGGACGACCTGACCATGGGGCTCGGCGCGGTGCGCTTCTCCGTGTTCAACGGGGACGGGGCCCGGCTGTGGCGCTCCCCGGTGATGGAGGGCGGCGATCCCGCCGTCCCGGTGAGCGTGAGCATCGCCGGCCAGTCCTCGATCCGCCTCGTGGTGGAGCCGGAGACGCCGTTCGGCGGGGTGGCTCTGGCCGACTGGGCGGAGTCCCGGATCAGCTGCGCCTGAGCCGAGCCGTACGCACGCCCCGGCCGGGCTTCCCGGCGTCGCTTCCCGGCGTCGCTTCACGCCCGTCGCTGGTCCGCCGTCACTGGTCCGGCGTCACTGGTCCGCCGCCGTTGTCCGCCGTCGCTTTCCGCCGTCGCTGGTCCGGCGTCGCTTTCCGGCCAGGACCGGGCCTGTTCCGGTCAGGGCTGGAGCGTGCGCCGGGCGGGGGTCACACCGCCCGCGACCGCGCGCTGGCGCGGAGCGGCGGTCCCCGTCCAGCAGGTGCCGCGCCGGGCCAGCAGACGGCGCAGCCACAGTTCGGTGGAGGCCAGGTCCGCCAGGCCGTCCAGGGGCAGCGGTTCGCCCTCGGAGGCGGCGCGCAGGGCCTTGCGGACCACCCGGGCCTCGACCAGGCCCGCGTCGGCCAGCAGCGGGGCGTCGAAGAGGGCCATCAGGTCCGGCAGCGCGATGCGCAGGCCGGTGCGGGTGACGGCGGTGGAGGTGGCCTGGGAGGGCGTGCCCCAGCCGGGCGGCAGATCGTGGATGCCCGCCCCGCCGAGCACCCGGCGCAGGATCGCGGCCCGTGCGCCGGGCTGGACACGGAGGGACTCGGGCAGGGCGCGGGCTGCCCGCACGACCTGGTTGTCGAGGAACGGGGCGTGCAGGCGCTGGCTGCGGATCTCCGCGGCCTGTTCCAGGATCCGGTGGTCGGCGGCCCCCCGGGCTAGGGCGGCGCGGGCCCGGGCCTCGCCCGGGCGCTGCACGGAGGCGGGCCGGATCGCCGCCTCCTGGAGACGAACCGATACTTCGGCCAAAGCCTCCCCGGTCAGCCAGCGCGCCGCCGGTCCCGGGCGCGACCAGGCGAGGGCGGCGAGCGAGGCGTCGGCGGGGGTGGCGAGGTCGGGGGCGTAACGGTTGGCGTCGGGGAGGAGTCCGGCGGCGGACTCCAGGCCGGTGCGGTACGACGTACGGGCCAGGCGGCGGGCGGCGCGGTAGACCGTCAACGGGACGAACAGGGAGTGTGCCGTGGGACCTTCGGCCTTGGTGAGGGCGGCGACCGGGCGCAGCAGGTGGCGTCTGCGCCGGTCCATCAGGAGGTCGGCGAGACGGGCCGGGTGGGCGTCCAGGACCTGTCGGGCCCCGTGCCCGACGAGGTGGTCGGCGCTGCCCGCGGAGAGCCGGCGGCGGTGACGTTCGGCGAGGACGAGGGAGGGAGCCGGTTCGTCGGTGAGCGCCCCGACCTCCAACGAGGCGTACGGCAGGGCCTCTTCGCCCGCCGCGACGACCACGTGGTGCAGGCGCGGATTGGCGGCGATGGCGCGGGCCCGCTCCAGCTCGTCCTCGTCGCCACGGGTGGTGAGGTCGTTGAAGGTGACGGCGAGCAGCCGCTCCCCCGCGCCGGTGCCGTGGCCGAGGAGGGTGCCGGGGAGTCCGGGCAGTCCGGAGGCGAGCAGGGCGAGGGTGGCGGAGGCGCTGCCTCCGGAGAGGTCGGCGCCGATGCCCGCCACGGGCCCGCCCCGGGCCGCGCGCCGGTCGGCGGGGCCCATGCCGGGGACGGGCCCCGGGTCCGGCGGCTGGGATTCCGGCGCGTGGCGCGGGGCCGTGAGCCGGGCGCGTACGGCTTCGACGAGCGCGTCCCGTACGCCCTCCACGGCGTGCACCGGGTCGGCCTGGGGCGCGGCGACGGCGAGCGAGGCGACGGCCTCGTATCCGGTGATCTCCCGCGAGCCCTCCCGCAGGATGAGCGCGTGGCCCGGCGGGACCCGCTTCACGCCCACGTAGGGCGTGCCGTCGCCGAGGGCCTCCGGGGTCTCCGGGCAGGCGAGCAGGGCGGCGAGGTGCCCGATGTCGAGCTGGGCCTCGATGAGGTCGGCGAGCGGCAGGGCGGCGGTGGCGAAGGCGGTGCCGTTGGCCCAGGGGGTGTGGAAGACGGGCCGGGCGCCGGCCAGGTCGCCCGCGACGGTGATGCGGCGGCCGATCTGCACGACGGCGGTGTAACTGCCCGGCCAGGCGGTGAGATGGCGCATCGCGCCGCCGCGTGCGGCGAGCAGCCCGACGCGCAGCTGCTCGTCGGTTGCGCCGCAGCAACCGAGGACCGCGAGGCGGGCGGTGGGCGCCCCTTCGGGGGTCGCGACGCCGATGACGCGGATCTCGTCGGGCCGCCAGTCGCCGACCGCCCACAGCGGATCCGGGTCGCCCCACAGGAGTTGGGAGCCCACGGGGTGAACCGTGCGCCCCTCTCCGCCGTTTCCGACAGCACCGACGGTGCCGAAGCTCGCGGCGATACTGCTCCATCCCACCAACCAACGCATCGCCGCCTCCACAGGCTGTGGACAAACGGCGCACTTGACGAGCGCAACGCCGCTGCGGGACATGCTGCCACGACAATGCCGCAGGAGAGGGTGTACGGGCAGCGCACGCCGGAAGAGCATGCGCCCCTGGCAAAGGCCCGGCGTGGTCTTCACCGCGTCGACAGCAACGGAACTGCCGGTTCCGGGAGTTGCGGAGGCGGGGCCGTCCGGTCTCCGCGCCGCCCCGGCCCGCCCCCGTGGAAGGGGAGGGGCCGGCGCCGCCCGGAAACAGCGCCGATATCCGGCCATAGCCGGACCGTTGGCCAGACCCTCACCGGACCGTCGCTATTCGGCCATTCTCTCGAAGCGCCACCCTGCGCGCAGGTCGTGCCGCGCCCCCTGGCGGACCCTTCCACGCACAGTCCGGGAGGTGGGCCTCACCTCCCGGACCGGTCCACCGCCCGCGGGGAATGGAGCGGCGGTTTCCCCCAGCCCACTGAGTCCAGTGCAGCGGGCCGACCCACGCAGGTCCCAGACAAGCCTTCCGGCGATCGCCGGGCCAGAGCGCACGGCCGGGCGCACGGCCACACGCCGGGAGCACGCCGCACCCCGGCCCGCGCGCCACCGTGCGGGCGGCCCGGACCGCCCGCACGGACAACAATCCCGCCATCCGGACGTCTGCCCCTTAACGGTAGGGATAGGGAGAACTACGCTGTGTTTACTGGTGTTCTCAACAGGGGGGCATATTCCTCGGGGCTCGGCCACATGCGTGTGCAGGCGGAGTACGGAGGTTCGAACCTGGGGAGACATCGGTACGAATGCCGCGCGCCGTCCTCGGTGACGCGGCGGCTGTCTGTGTGTCGAGGGGTGGCGCATGTCCAGGGAGCAACGCGGGCCGAACGAGAAGCTCGGCACGGTTCTCGCCCTCGCGGGAATCAGTAACGCCGGGCTCGCCCGGCGGGTCAACGACCTCGGAGCACAGCGCGGTCTGACACTTCGCTACGACAAGACCTCGGTGGCCCGGTGGGTCGCCAAGGGAATGGTGCCGCAGGGCGCGGCGCCGCATCTCATCGCGGCGGCGATCGGGGCCAAGCTCGGCCGGCCGGTCCCGCTGCACGAGATCGGCCTCGCCGACGCGGACCCGGCCCCGGAGGTCGGCCTCGCCTTCCCCCGGGACGTGGGCGAGGCGGTCCGGTCGGCGACCGAGCTGTACCGGCTGGATCTGGCCGGGCGGCGGGGCGGCGGCGGGATCTGGCAGTCCCTGGCGGGATCGTTCTCCGTGAGCGCCTACGCGACGCCCGCCTCACGCTGGCTGATAACCCCCGCCGATCCGTCGGTGGCCCGGGACCCGACGGCGGCGCAGGCCGCCATTCTCGGGGCGCGCGGCGGCGGATCCGGAAGCCCCGGCGGGGCCGGCGCCCGTGGCCCGGGAGCCGCACCGGACACCCGGGGCGCACAGATCCTCCACACCGGCGGCTTCCCACCCGGCGCGGCGGGCTCCGTCCCGCTCCAGCCCGGCCCGGAGGCCGTGGCGGACGCCTCACCGCTGCGGGTCGGGCACAGCGATGTGTCGAAGCTGCGCGAGGCGGCGCAGGACGCCCGGCGCTGGGACTCCAAGTACGGCGGCGGCGACTGGCGCTCCTCCATGGTTCCCGAGTGCTTACGCGTCGACGCCGCACCGCTGCTCCTCGGCTCGTACACCGACGAGGTCGGACGGGCCCTGTTCGGCGCGTCCGCCGAGCTGACCCGGCTGGCCGGCTGGATGGCCTTCGACACCGGCCAGCAGGAGGCCGCCCAGCGCTACTACATCCAGGCCCTGCGCCTGGCCCGGGCCGCCGCCGACGTCCCGCTCGGCGGCTATGTCCTCGCCTCGATGTCCCTCCAGGCGACCTACCGGGGCTTCGCCGACGAGGGGGTCGACCTCGCCCAGGCCGCCGTCGAGCGCAACCGGGGCCTCGCCACCGCCCGCACCATGAGCTTCTTCCGGCTGGTGGAGGCCCGTGCCCATGCGAAGGCCGGCGACGCACCGGCCGCGGGGGCCGCGCTCAAGGGTGCGGAGAGCTGGCTGGAGCGGTCCCGGGCGGGCGACTCCGACCCGCCCTGGCTCGGCTTCTACGGCTACGACCGGTTCGCCGCCGACGCCGCCGAGTGCTACCGGGACCTGAAGGCCCCCCGGCAGGTGCGGCGCTTCACCGAGCAGGCGCTGTCCCGGCCGACCGAGGAGTTCGTCCGCAGCCACGGACTGCGGCTCGTCGTCTCCGCCGTCGCCGAGCTGGAGTCGGGCAATCTGGACGCGGCCTGCGCGGCGGGCACCCGGGCGGTGGAGGTCGCCGGCCGGATCTCCTCGGCCCGCACCACGGAGTACGTACGCGATCTGCTCCACCGCCTGGAGCCGTACGGGGACGAGCCCCGCGTCGCGGAGCTGCGGGAACGGGCCCGCCCGCTGCTGGTCACCCCGGGCTGAGCAGGGCTGGGCCGGGCGACGGAAGCCGCCCGGCGGGACCCGCCCCGGGGACCCGCCGGGCAAAGTGTGCGCCACGCCCCGCCCGGCTGGGGTTTGAGCCGGTTGTCAGTGGGCCAGTGCACTATCGGGGTGGGAGGTGGCGTGATGATGACGCACGCGGCGTACGACTGCGATGTGCTGGTGATCGGCGGCGGGATCGTCGGTCTGTCGACCGCGTATGCGATCACCCGGTCCGCGCCGGGCACCCGGGTGACGGTCCTGGAGAAGGAGGGCGGCCCCGCCCGCCACCAGACCGGCCGCAACAGCGGCGTGATCCACAGCGGCATCTACTACCGCCCCGGTTCCCTCAAGGCCCGGTACGCGCTGCGCGGCTCCGCCGAGCTGGCGGACTTCTGCGCCGAGCACGCCATCGCCCACGCCACCACCGGCAAGCTGATCGTCGCCACCGAACGCTCCGAGCTGCCCCGGCTGCACGGCCTGGTGCAGCGCGGCCGCGAGCACGGACTGCCCGTGCGGGAGCTGGGCCCCGCCCAGATCGCGGAGTACGAGCCGGAGGTCCGGGGTCTCGCGGCGATCCGGGTCGGCACGACGGGCGTCTGCGACTTCACGGCCGTCGCCCGGCGCTTCGCCGCCGAGGTCGCCGCCGCGGGCGGCATCGTGCGGTACGGCGCGGAGGTCACCGCGATAGACCGGCGCCCCTGGGGCGTCGCGGTGCGCACGGCGGACGGCATGGTCGTCCGGGCCAGGGTGCTGGTCAACTGCGCGGGCCTCCACTGCGACCGGGTGGCCCGCCTCGCCGGGGACGACCCGGGGGTGCGGATCGTGCCGTTCCGCGGCGAGTACTACGCGCTGGCCCGCCCCGAGCTGGTGCGCGGCCTGGTCTACCCGGTGCCGGACCCGGCGTTCCCCTTCCTCGGCGTCCACCTCACCCGGGGCTTCGACGGCTCCGTCCACGTCGGGCCGAACGCGGTCCCCGCCCTGGCCCGCGAGGGATACACCTGGCCGCAGGTCCGCCCCGCCGAACTGCTGTCCACGCTGAGCTGGCCGGGCACCTGGCACATCGCCCGCCGGCACTGGCGGTACGGGGCGGGCGAGGTGCACCGCTCGCTGTCCCGGTCCGCCTTCACCCGGGCCGTCCAGCGGCTGCTGCCCGCCGTCACCGAGGACGATCTGCGCCCGTCGCCCGCCGGGGTCCGGGCCCAGGCGGTGCTGAAGGACGGCACGCTGGTCGACGACTTCCTGATCCGCGAGGCCCCGCACACCGTGCATGTGCTCAACGCCCCGTCGCCCGCCGCGACGGCGTGCCTGCCCATCGGCCGGGAGGTGGCACGGCTCGCGCTGCGCCGGGCTCAGGGGTCGGGGTGGAAGCCGCCCGCCGTAGAATCCGGTCATTGTGTCTGAGCAGCCCTTGAACCCCACCCCCACCGGAGCCCCCGACGACGACGCGGTCGTCGGCACACACGCCGACGCGGCCGCGACCGGCTCCACGGCGGCCGACGCGCTCGCCGACGCCGCGAGCGACGTCCCGGCAGACGTCACGGCCGACGTCACGGCCGACGAAGCCGCCGCGCTGCGGGCCGCCTCCTTCGAGCGCGCGCGTCGGCTGCGCCAGGAGCCCCGTTTCCCCGGCGGCCCCGCCGCCGACCCCGCCGGCTCGCACCACGAGCGCCGGATCCGCAGCTTCCAGCCGCGCCGCAGCCGCGTCACGACCGGCCAGCAGGACGCCCTGGAGCGGCTGTGGCCGAAGTGGGGCCTGGACATCGACGGGCAGCGCGTCCTGGACCTGGCCGAGATGTTCGACGGTCTGCCCGTCGTCCTGGAGATCGGCTTCGGCATGGGTGAGGCCACCGCGCAGATGGCGGCCGACGACCCCGGCACCGGCATCCTCGCGGTCGACGTCCACACCCCCGGCCAGGGCAATCTGCTGGGCCTCGCGGACCAGGCCGGCTCCACCAACGTACGGGTGGCCAACGGCGACGCGGTCATCCTGCTGCGCGAGATGCTGGCCCCCGAGTCACTCGACGGCCTGCGGGTCTACTTCCCCGACCCCTGGCCCAAGGCCCGGCACCACAAGCGGCGCCTGATCCAGCCCGAGTTCCTGGACCTGGTGGCCCCGGCGCTGAAGCCCGGTGCCATCGTCCACTGCGCGACCGACTGGGAGCCGTACGCCGAGCAGATGCTGGAGGTGCTCACCGCGCACCCCCGCTTCGCGAACACCGCGGCCGACGGCGGATACGCCCCGCGCCCCGCGTTCCGGCCGCTCACCCGCTTCGAGGGACAGGGCCTGGACAAGGGCCACGTCGTCCACGACCTGCTGTTCGCCCGCGTCTGACACACCGTGTGCGACGGCCCCACGGCCGCGTCCTGGCCGGATGCGCCGTCGCCGGGTGTCGGTGCTCCTCGTTAGGGTCGAGAGGTGTCCGACCCCTCCGTGCAGCATCAGCAGGCGCGACCCGCCGTCCCGGTCCTCCACGAGCAGCGACTCGACGAGGTCCTGGGCGCCGCGCCGGAGCGCGGCCGAGGGCGTTACCGGCCGCGCCGCGTCGGCATGGTGTGGCGCAGCAAGGTGTTCCGCGCCGGGGCCGTCATCGTGGCGCTCGTCCTGTGCGGGCTGGTGATCCTGGCCCTCGTCCGGGAGCAGACCGGCCCGGAGGGGTTCCTCGTCGGTCTCGGCCTCGCGGTGCTTCCGGTGCCGCTGCTGATGGCGGCGTTCCGCTGGCTGGACCGGGTCGAACCGGGCCCCTGGCGGAATCTGATCTTCTCCTTCGCCTGGGGCGCGTGCGCCGCCGCGCTCGTCGCGATCATCGCCAACTCGTTCGCGACGCGCTGGATAGCCACCGCGACGGCCGATCCGGCGAGCGCCGACACCCTGGGGGCGACGGTGATCGCCCCCGTGGTCGAGGAGAGCGCGAAGGCGGCGGCCGTGCTGCTGATCTTCCTGTTCCGCAGACGGGAGTTCAGCGGGGTGGTGGACGGCGTCGTCGTCGCCGGCTTCACCGCGACGGGCTTCGCGTTCACCGAGAACATCCTCTATCTGGGCAACGCCTTCGGCGAGGACCAGCAGCTGGGCAGCTCCGGGTTCGCCTCGGTGACGGCCGGGACGTTCTTCGTGCGGATCGTGATGTCGCCGTTCGCGCACCCCCTGTTCACGGTCCTCACCGGCCTCGGCTTCGGCTTCGCGGCCGTCAGCGCCCGCCGCCACCGGGTCCGCCGGATCGCCCTGCCGGTGCTGGGACTGCTCCTGGCGATGGGCCTGCACGCCCTGTGGAACGGTTCGTCGGCCTTCGGCCCGTACGGCTTCTACGCGGTGTACGGGATCGTCATGGTCCCGGCGTTCGGCCTGGTGACCTGGCTGGCGATCTGGTCGCGCCAGCGGGAGCTGCGGACCCTCGCGGCCGAGCTGCCCGCCTATGCGGCGGCCGGCTGGCTGACCCCAGCCGAGCCGTCGGCGCTCTCCTCCATGCGGGCCCGGGGCATGGCCCGCGACCTGGCCCGCCACTGGCAGCCGGACCGGACGCGGGGCCGGGCGGCGGCCCGCGCGGTCGCGGAGTACGAGTCGTTCGCGACCTCCCTGGCGGGGCTGCGCCGCCGGGCCCGCCACGGCGCGGTGGGCCCGGACTTCGGCGCGCGGGAGCGGGAGTTGCTGCACCACCTCTGGCAGCGCCGGGAGTTCGCGGCCCCGGCCCTCACCCAGGCGGCCCGCCTGACGGCCCGCCCGGGCGCCCACCGCGGCCACCCCATGCCGACGCCGTACGCAAACGGGTACGGGTACGGGCACAGCCCCGGACACCCGCCCGGATACGGGCAGCCGCACGGGCACACACCGGGATACGGCCCCGCCGCCTACCCGCCGCCCCACCCGTACGGCAGCGCACCACCCAGCCACCGCCGCCCGCCGAGGTAGCCACAGCCACTGCGTCGACGTCGGCGTCGGCGACCGCGAACGGTGGCGGCGGCCCGCTCCGTCAGGCCGACGCCTCGGTGAGCAGGGCGAGTTCGCCGTCGGTCAGCCGCAGGTCGGCGACCGCGACGAGGGCGGGAAGCTGTTCGACCGTACGGGCGGAGGCGATCGGGGCGGCGACGGTCGGCTGTGCGGCGAGCCAGGCGAGGGCGACCGTGGCGATCTCGGCCTCCCGTTCCCCGGCGACCCGGTCCAGAGCGGCCAGCACCCTGCGGCCCTGCTCCGACTCCAGGTGGCCGCCCGCCTTCGCGGAGCGGGCGCTCTCCACGGTCGTACCGGGGCGGTACTTGCCGGTGAGGAAGCCGGAGGCGAGCGCGTAGTACGGGACGGCGGCGAGGCCGGCGCGGGCCGCGGTGTCCTGGAGGTCGCCCTCGTAGGTGTCGCGGGAGACCAGGTTGTAGTGCGGCTGGAGCGCGACGTACCGGGCGAGGCCCTCGCGCTCGGAGAAGTCGAGGGAGGCCCGCAGGCGCTCGGGGCTGATGTTGGAGGCGGCGATGTGCCGCACCTTGCCGTCCTTCACCAGCTGGTCGAGGGCGGTGATGATCTCCTCGACCGGGACGGTCTCGTCGTCGAAGTGCGTGTAGTAGAGGTCGATGTGGTCGGTGCCGAGGCGGCGCAGCGAGGCCTCGGCCGCGCCCTTGACGGTGCCGGCGGCCAGGCCCCGGTGTTCGGGGTGCGCGCCGGCCTTGGTGGCCACGACGATGTCGGACCGGTTGGAGCGGGAGGCGAGCCACTTGCCGATGACGGTCTCCGACTCACCGCCCTCGTTGCCCTCGACCCAGGCGGAGTACGCGTCGGCGGTGTCGATGAAGTTGCCGCCGGCCGCGACGTACGCGTCCAGGACGGCGAAGGACTGGTCCTCGTCCGCCGTCCAGCCGAAGACGTTGCCGCCGAGGGCGAGGGGGAAGACCTGGAGGTCGGAGGTGCCGAGAGTGCGCGGAGAAGTCATGTGGAGGTTCAACGGGCCGGGGCGGGGACGGTATTCCGCCGCCCGCCGGACCGTACCGTCCCCGGACAGACCGGCAGCCCTGACGTCGGGGGGTGTGCGTCAGGGCTGCCGGGGTTGCGGGGCGGCGACGAAGGACGTCAGCCGCGGGGCCGGGAGGTCAGACGTTCAGGCCCTTGCTGTTCAGCCAGGCCATCGGGTCCATCGCGGAACCGCCCGCGGTGCGGACCTCCAGGTGGAGGTGGACTCCGGTGACGTTGCCGCTGTCGCCCATGCGGCCGATGGTCTGGCCGGTGGTGACCTTCTGGCCGACGGAGACCTCGATCGAGGACTGGTGGGCGTACCAGATCTCCGTGCCGTCCTCGAGTTCGAGGACCGTGCGGTAGCCGTACGAACCGGAGTAGCCGGCCGACGTGATCGTGCCGC
This sequence comes from Streptomyces sp. NPDC091287, assembly GCF_044768525.1. Classification (NCBI taxonomy): domain Bacteria; kingdom Bacillati; phylum Actinomycetota; class Actinomycetes; order Kitasatosporales; family Streptomycetaceae; genus Streptomyces; species Streptomyces sp. NPDC091287. The sequence goes on along the minus strand of NZ_JBIVUV010000026.1, from coordinate 101,357 downwards.
TGTGCACGGCCTTGAGCGGCGCACCGGCCGACCCGGCGAAGTCGAGACCGGTGTGCTGGCCCGAGGACCAGAGCGCGCCGGACTGACCGTAGGTCGAGGTGATCGTGTACGAGAAGGTGGGGAGGGAGAAGCTGGCGGCGAGCTTGGCGAGCCGCTCGGCCTCCTTCTTCTTCTTCGCCGCTTCCTCCGCCGCCTTCTTCTTCGCGGCGGCTGCGGCCTCGGCCTCGTCCTGCTGCTTCTTGGCCTCGGCGGCGGCGGTCTCGGCCGCTGCCTTCTCGGCGGCGGCCTTGGCCTCGGCGTCGGCGCTGGCCTGCTGCTGCTCGGCCTGCTGGAGGATCCGGGCGCGCAGCGCCTCGCCCGCGTCGGTGCCCTGCTCGGCCTCGGCGGTGGTGAGGCCGGCGGTGGTGAGCGGCGCGGACGCGGCGACCGGGGCGGGCGCAGCCTCGTCGGACATCAAAGACCCGACGCCGGGAAGGGACTTGGCGTCGGGGAGGTTGTCCACGATGGAATCGGGAAGAGAGATGGAGACCGGCGCCTTGTCCTGCGCGGTGGCCATACCGCCCGCACCGACGGCCGCTATGACGCCGACCCCGAGGACGGTGGAGCTACGGGCCAGACCACGCTGCTTGGCGACGCGGTGCTTGCCGCGCACGGGACGGATGGACTCCGCGGTGGGGTTCCATTCCTCCCAGGTGCGCTCCTCGCCACCGAAGGTGTCGGCACCGAAGGTGTCGGCACTGAAGGGTGACGGGGCCTCAGGGGCAGGCTTGTTGGACGCCACGTGGGCGCACTCCTTTCCTTCCTTCTCGCCTACCGGGTTAGCTGACGGGTTCGGAGCAGGAAGGTCTCCTACGGGCCCCTCCGTCTCTCACGAGACGCAGGCGTCCGATTCACCCCATGTAGGTGGTTCCCCGGTTCCCTTGCGGAATTCGGCGCTCGCGCGCGGCGCCGTCTCTGACGACGACTGTGACGACCGCGCTGCGTTATCGAACGTTAATAGACAGACGGGCTCTATTCCAAGCTGTTCCTGTTGATCATTAACGAACACGGTGGGGATGTACGGGTCACAAGCGGGCGGAATCGGGCGACTTGACCGCGGCTCGGCCACACCACTTCTTCTGACGGTGTGTCAAATGTTATGCGGAGTGGTGCTCTTCGATCACGCACCGTGTCACCGCCCTGTCGTCGTCCCGCCGACGCCTCGCCGATGCCCCGTCATCGCCCCGTCATCGCCCGGTCATCGCCCGGCGTCGTCGCCCCGGCCCACGATCTTCACCGTCGTCCGGCGCACGGGCTGCCCCTCCGCCGGCCGGCCGACCGCGATGAGCGCCATGTCGTCCGTGGTCCGCCCGCCGGTGTGCAGCCGTACGTCGTCCGTCAGCGCCGACAACAGCTCCTCCGGGCCCGGGAAGATCCGGCCGCGCAGCCGGGCCGCCGGATCGTAGAAGACCCCGTTCGGGTCCCGGGCCTCGGACAGGCCGTCCGTGAAGGCGAGGAGCGTCGCCCCGGCGGGCATCGCCCACTCGTCGGACCGGTCCGGCCACACCCCCAGGTCCATCCCCAGCGGCATGGCGGGCACCGAGGGGGCCAGCACCTCCAGGGCACCGTCGGCGTGCAGCAGGATCGGCTCGGGGTGACCGCGGTTGACGAGGCGCAACGAGGCCGAACCTGGCGGGATCTCGGCCAGCACGGCGGTGATGAACCCCTCCATGGCGTCCAGCCCGTACCGCCGCGTCCCCTCCCGGGCCAGCGCCCGCTCCAGCCGCTGCGCGACACCCTCCAGCGAACGCTCCTGCTCGGCCGCCTCCCGGAACGCCCCGATGATCACCGCCACCGCCTCGACGGCGTCCAGCCCCTTGCCGCGTACGTCGCCGACAACCAGACGTACGCCGTACGGAGTGTCCGCGACCGCGAACAGGTCGCCGCCCACGAACTCGTCCGCCTGCGCCGCCTCGTACCGCGCGGCCACCTGGAGTCCGCCGATCCGCTCGGCCGGGGTCGGCAGCACGGCCCGCATGGCGGTCTCCGCGATGACCCGGGCCGAGGCCAGTTGTTCGTTGCCGCGCCGCACGACGCCGTTGATGACGAGGGCCAGCACCGAGCCCGTGAGCACGGTGATCATCTCGATGACCGGGACCACCTGGGTGGACGTCCCGTCGGAGAGCCGCATCGCGGTGACGGAGAGGACCGCGGCGATCCCCGTGCGGACGGTCCGGGACTTGGAGAAGAACGGCGCGGCGATCAGCGGGGCCGCGACGAACAAGGGGACCGCGGTGAAATTGGGCGGAGCCAGCGAGTCGAACAGCAGCCCGCCGAGGATCAGCAGAGCGGGCAGCATCCGGACGAACCGCCCGGTGCGCCGCCCGTCGGACGTCAGCTGGCCCTCCCGGGACCCGAACACCACCCGGCCCACGGCGTCGAAACTCCCCACCGTGCCGCTGCGCCGCTCGTCGGCCATCCCCACCTGTGCACTCCTGCCCGGTCCACCCACGGCTGCGGACGGTACCGCGCCCCGCCCAGGCTTCCCGGAGCCGCGCCGAGCGGCTACTCCGCATCGGCCGAATAGGGGGAAGGCGGACGGCGGTCCGGCCTTCCATGGTCAGTCGGAGAGCCGGTGTTCCGCGTATACCGTCAGTGCGTCCCGTACGAAGGCGGCGGTGCCGTCCCCGTAGCGATCGTAGTTCTTTCCGAAGCGGGGATCGGCGACATACATCTCGCCGAGCCCGATCACGTACGAACGGCTGGGCGCCTTGGCCGAGGACAGCCACGCACAGTGCCGCCGCGCGAGGTCCTGCGCCTCGGCCCCGTCGGCGGCGAGCCCCGCCTCCCTGGCCCGGCCCCAGGCGCGCGCGATGGCCTCGTGCTCGTCCTGGAACGCCTTCTTCTGCTCATCCCCGAGCGAACGCCACCAGCGGTCGCCCTCCTCGTAAGCGTCCCGGCCCCAGCGCTCGGTGACCTCCTGCTCGTGGGCGGTGTGGTCGAAGCCGTCGAACACTTCATCGGCCATGAGTTCCATCCCCTCCTGCGTCTTGTGGAGAGTGGTCCGCACCGAGGCGATCTGCCGCCCGATGCGCGCCTGCTCCTGTTCGAGCAGCCGCAGATGCGCCCGCAGCGCCACCGCCGTGTCCCGCTGCCCCGCGAGCACATCCTTGATGGCGGGCAGCGAAAGACCGAGCTCCCGCAGCAGCAAAATGCGCTGCAGCCGGACGAGGGCGTCCTGGTCGTAGTAGCGGTAGCCGTTGCTCCCGATCCGGCTCGGCGCGAGGAGACCGAGGTCCCCGTAGTGCCGGAGCGTGCGGCTCGTGGTGCCGGCCTGTCTGGCGATTTCCTGAATGGACCACTCCATGCCGGAAACGCTAGATCTTTACGCTGCGTCAAGGTCAAGCCGCACCATCACGGCTCGGGAAACGGTCTGGGAAACGACTCGGGCCCGGCACGCTGTGCGTGCCGGGCCCGGGTCTTCAGTAGCGGGGACAGGATTTGAACCTGCGACCTCTGGGTTATGAGCCCAGCGAGCTACCGAGCTGCTCCACCCCGCGTCGGTAAACACAACTCTACGGCATCCCCGGCGCGCCTTTGACCAATTACGGCGGAGCTCCCCCGGGCCGGGGTCCGGCGAGCAGCCGTCAGGGGGCCCTCCACGGCTTTTGCCCCGATCCACATGAGATCTTTACGAGAGTCCGCACCCGACCGTAGGGCTGCGGCAGGCGGAGCGACGACGGTGCTCGCGCCGCAGAGAAGAAGAGGGTGATGTGGTGCGGGACGGAACGGGCGCGACGGACGAGTCGGGGGCGATACGCGACGGCCGACCGGGACGAAGGCTGACGTGGCCGTGGTTCCTGGTGATCGTCGCCGTGTACGCGGGCATCATCCAGGGTCTCGGATTCCTGATCGGCGTGGACACCAGCTCCTCCGCGAGCCAGTTCCCCACCACGGAATCCCTCGTGCGCAACGCGCTGATACCGATCGGGGCGTCGATCGTGTTCGCCGCCGCCGTCGTGACCTGGCTCGGCTGGTGGGGCGAGGTCCTGCGCTACCGCGCACCCGTTCGCCGCTGGGTGCGCTGGGTCCCGGTCTCCATGCTGGCCGTCGCCCTGCTCGGCCTGAACTACGGTCACCTCGGCGATCAGAGCGCCTCCCTGGTGGTCAGTCTGCTCCTGCTGGGCCTGTTCGTCGGCGTGGGCGAGGAGCTCATGTTCCGCGGCATCGGCGTGCAGGTCTTCCGCCGGGCCGGGCTCACCGAGGGCAGGGTCGCCCTCTTCTCCTCGCTCGTCTTCGGCCTCGTACACGTGAGCAACGCCTTCGGCGAGGGTGCGCAGGCCCTCCTCCAGGCCCTCGTCGTGTCCACCTCGGGGTACTTCTTCTACCTGTGCCTGCGCGTCGGCGGGGTCATCCTGCTGCCGATGCTCGTCCACGGGCTGTGGGACACCAGCCTGATCTCCAACCTCGTCGGCGACGAACCGCAGGCATCGCTGGGCATGGCCCTCGTCATCCTCCTCCAGGTCGTCCTGATCATCGTGCTGCTCGTCAGGCGCCGTTCCATCGAGCCCGAGGCGGCGGAGATCCCCGCCTGAGCAACCCCGCGGCGGCCGGGGGACCGCAGAAGTTTGTCGTGGACGGGCCAATCCGCCCGCGCCACGGCTCCGAATAGACGACATCAGCGACCGAACGTTGTTCCGGCCCCGCGCCGGAACTTCCGGAAGGGGATGCGTCTTCGTGATAGCCCGCCGTACAACTCGCCTCGCCGCACTGCTCGTCCTGCCCGCCGCGCTCACCCTCGGGGTGGCCGTGCCCGCCCTGGCACACGAGGGGCACCCCGCCGGCACCACGAAGGCGGCCGACGGCGACACGTACCAGATCGACCTGGAGCAGCTGAACGACTCCGGCGCCAGTGGCGCGGCCCTGGTCAGCCTGGAGGGTGACAAGCTGACCGTGAAGATCGACGCACAGGGTCTGGTCCCCGGTCAGCCGCACGCCCAGCACATCCACGGCTCCACCGACGGCCACGACTTCCGCTGCCCGGACAAGAGCGCGGACAAGGACGGCGACGGCATCGTCACCACCGCCGAGGGCCTGCCGATGTACGGGGACATCAACATCTCCCTGACGACGAAGGGCGACACGTCCAAGAAGAGCGGCCTCGCGGTGGACCGGATGCCCGTCGCCGACAAGGACGGCAAGCTGAACTACTCCCGCACGATCACCGTCTCGCAGGACGTGGCGGACCACCTCAAGGACCTGCACGTCGTGCAGCACGGCATCGACCGCAACGACGACGGGAAGTACGACTTCGGCGCGGGCAAGAGCGAGCTCGACCCGAAGCTCCCCCAGGAGGCCACCGCTCCGGCCAACTGCGGCATGGTCAAGGGCGCGGCCGTCGGCTCCATGCCGGCGGGCGGCGTCGAGACCGGCGGCGGCAGCACGGAGGGCGTCGAGTCGCCGGGCCTCCTGGCGGCGGGCGGCGCTGCCGTGCTCGCGGCCGGCGGACTGTTCGCCGTACGCCGCCGGACCCGTACGGCCGACGCCCGGCACGACGCCTGACCGGCCCGGCCCGGGCGACGGCGTCCGACCGCCGCCCCCGCCCCGACCCGGCTCCGCAGCGGCAGTAACCAGGGAGAGGTGACCCCCGATGAACGCGACGGACCCGGGCGACCGGCCCACGCCACCACCCGGACGGCGGCGGACGTTCGTGCTCACCGCCGCCGTCGCGGCCCTGCTCCTGACCGGCGGACTGCTGCTGGCCCTGGGAACCGGCCGCCAGCAGCCCGCCCCTCCCCCGGCGGCGGACAAGTCAAGCTCCGGGGCCCAGGCCGGCCGGACGCCCCCGCCCCACGCGGGGACGTCCACGCCACCGGAGAAGGGGAGCGGGAGCGGAGACCGGGAGAGGCCGCCCGTGGCCGCCCTGCCCTCCTCCCGACCCGTCGGCATCACGATCCCGTCCCTGAAGGTCGACTCCACGCTGGAGGACCTGGGACTCGGTGAGAACCGGGCGATGGACACCCCGCGCGACCCGGACAAGGCCGGCTGGTACACGCCCGGCCCGACGCCGGGAGCCATGGGGCCGGCCGTGATCGCGGGCCATGTGACCTGGGACGGCGCACCGGCGGTCTTCTTCGAGCTCGCCGAGCTCGACCCCGGCGACCGCATCGCCGTCCGCCGCGCGGACGGCCGCACGGCCGAGTTCACCGTCGACCGGACCGCCGTGTACCCCAAGGACGCGTTCCCGACGGTCGAGGTCTACCGCAACCTCGACCACGCCGGGCTCCGTCTGATCACCTGCGGCGGCGACTACTCCGAGGCGGACAGCCGCTACGCCGACAACGTCGTCGTCTACGCCACTCTCGCCGGCAGCCGAGACTGAGGCCCTCGGGCCGGTACGTACGTGAGAGCCCGCGCACAGCGAAACGCCCCGGCCTGCCGCAGCAGGCCGGGGCGTTTCGCGTCGGGCGGAGGAGCTGGCGCTATCCGCCTTCCCTCCTCTCCGAGAACGTCGTGGCGACATCGAGCTCGACACAGCCGACGGCCAGCAGGCGGTCCGTGCCGGCCTCGCGCATCGCCATGTCGGCGACCTCGATGCCCGGGTCGGCCCGGCTGCGCCAGCGACGAGTGGAGAGCGTGAGGGCAGCGCCCGGGTCCGCGTTGCTGAAGTAGCCGATCCTCTGATCCACCACCTTGCGCCGCATGAACTGTCCGTCATCACGCCCGAGCGAGCGCCACAGGCTCAGCAGAGCCGTGTCGAAGATGGAGAAGTACGACGCGAAGTACACCAGGCCCACGCCGTTGATGTCCCGGGTGATGTCCAGCGTGTACGCGACGTCATGCACCGGACCGGCCGACACGAGGTCCTGTCGGTCCTCGGGACGAAAACTGCCGGCTCCCCGGGCGCGGCCCACGAGGGTCCGGGGCGAGTAGTCGTTGGGGAGCCTCGGCAGGTGGGTGTAGGCGAAGTCCGAGGGCGCCACCTCCGACAGGCCCTGATTGCTGTCCGGGCGGGAGCGGGTGATCCAGCGGTTGACGTTCTCGACGTACAGGCAGTCCGGGTGCGGCCGCTCGTACACCTCCACCGCGTCCAACGGCCCTTCGGGCAGAGCGAGGTCCGCGGGAGCGAGGCGATGGAGGGTCAGCACCGACTGGCTGCCGAACTGGAACACCCGGGAGTCCACTCGCAGTTCGTCGCCGAACGTCAGCCCGTTGGGGTGGACGACCCGCCCGCCTCGCACCCGGTAGTAGTAGAAGGAGAGATAGGCGGGCCGGCCCTCGGCGGTCCGGGCCGCGTGGACGTTCGTCCCACAGGCGGCCGCCACCGCCTCCCAGGTCCAGTCCCCGATACGCCCGTAGATCAGCGATCCGCTGCCGCACATCCCCGGGGACACCGTCACCCTGCGGGTGAGGGAACAGTCGTCGACCATCAGCCTGCCGGTCTCCACGATGCTTTCCAGCACTGACTCACCTCCGTCACCGTTCGCCGATCTTGCCGTCCGAGCCGCTGTCGGCCCCGTACGTTCCGGGGCCGGGGCGCCCGGCGTCCGGGCGGCCCCGGCCCCGTAACCCTTCAGGACTCCGGCCCGGCACGTTCTGCCGTACCGGCCAGGCGGCGCTCCTCCACCACGCGCGCGAGCTCCGCCAAGGTGCCGGCGTCCGCGAGCTCGTAGTCGTGGATCTCGATGGCGAGCCTGCTGCTCAGCACAGCCGCGAGCTCCACCATGGTCACGGAATCCAGGCCCACATCGGTCCGGCTGGCCGTCGGCAGGACTTCGTCCGCCCTGATCTGGAACTCGTCGACCAGAATGTCCCTGAGCACCTCATACATCGCTCGCGCCCCCTGCCTCCTGCTGCCCTTGCCTGCCGCCGACCGCGAGTGCCACATCGACGATGAGATCCTCCTGGCCGGCCACCGCTTGGAGCCGGCCGAGTTCGAAGAAGACGTCGCGTGGATCGACGCCCTCGCGCCGCGAGACGTCCAGCACCCGTGTCCTGAATCCGGAGAACACCCCCGCCAGCCCGCTGACGACGGCGACGGAGTCGATGGTCGGCGGGGCGTCCATCAGGTCTCTCCGAGCGATGTCCGCCGCGTCGAGGAGCCGGTAAAGGTCGATGCCTGTCGAGAAGCCCATCCGCTCGAGGACCGGCACGAGGACCTCCAGCTGCGTATTGCCCGCTCCGGCGCCGAAGCCGCTCGCACAGGCGTCCAGGATGCCGGCCCCGGCCTCGGCCGCCGCGATCGAATTCGCCACGGCCATACCGAGGTTGTTGTGCCCGTGGAACATCACGGGCACCTCGACCGCTTCACGGATGGCGCCGACGCGTTCGGTCACGTCCGCGGGGAGATAGTGACCGGCGGAGTCGAGGATGCCGACACCGGTCGCGCCGTAGCCGACGAGCCGGACGCACTCCTCGGCCAGCCGCTGCGGGGTGGCCATGTGACTCATCAGGAGCACGCCGTGTGCGGCCACACCCGCCTCGCGCAGGAATCCCAGGTGCCGCTCCGCGAGGTCCCCCTCGGTGCAGTGGGTTCCGATCCGAACCAGGTCGACCTCGTGGTCGATCGCCCTCTTCAGGTCCGCCGCGGTACCCCAGCCGGGCAGCATGAAGACACCCATCTTGCTGCTCCGCAGCGCCTCTCTGACCACGGACAGCATCTCGTCGTCGCTGAGGCGGGCCTGTCCCACCTGCAAGGAGGAGGCGCCCAGGCCGTTGCCGTGGCCCACCTCGACCACGGGGACGGCGGCGGAGTCGGCCGCTGTCGCGTACGCGCGCAACTGCTCACGGCTGAGCCGGTGACGTACCGCGTGATGACCGTCGCGCAGGGTCGGGTCGTGGATCTGGACAGGCCTGTCCGCAACGGCGCGTGCGCCTGGTGTCTGGTTCATGACGTCTCCGCCCCCACCTTCGAGAGGCGGCCGGTCGCGTACTGCTCGGCGACGTGCAGGGCCGCCGAGTTGATGATGTCGATGTTCCCGGCGTACCGGGGGACCCGGTCGCCGGACGCCACGACCTCGACAGCGGTGAAAGCCCTCCCGTCGTTGACCTCGCATGCCGTCACGCCGTATCCGGGGGCGAAGTCGCGCACGCCGCGCGCGGCCTCCATGACCAACGGACGCACGGATTCCGGGGTGAGGCCCTCGCCGAGGAGGCTCATGGCGACGCGGAACATCGCCGGGGGCCTGGCGGGACTCAGATTGAGGATCGCCTTGACGTCCTTGACCCCCGTGAGGGCACGGATCGCGTCCTGGGTGGTCTCCACGTACTCATCGATGTTCAGACGCGTGGAGCGGCCGACACTCGGGCTGGCGGCCGTGGTGACCACCTCGATGTAGTCGATCCGATGGTGCCGGGTGATGGCGTGGAGAATCGGGATGGACGCCTGGCCGCCGCAGCTGACCATGTTGACGTCGCGGCACGTCAGGGCCTCCGACCCGTTGACCACGGGCACCACCATCCGTCCGACCCGGCTGGGCGTCAGGTCGACGAGCATGGTGCCCAGCGGCTTCAGCCGTTCGGCGTGCTCGGCGTGCGACAACGCGTTGGTCGTGTCGAACACCACGTCGAACACATCGTCGGTGTCGGTGAGGGACCGGATGCCGTTCGCGGCCGTCCGCAGTCCGAGCCTGGCTGCTTGCCTGAGACCCGGAGTCGCCTCGTCGCGGCCCACGACGAGCCGGAGGTCGAGGGAGTTCGAGCGCATCACCTTGGCCGCCAGGTCGACGCCGAGGAGGCCGGCGCCGAGAACCACCGCGGACAGCCGTCCATCTGGTTCCATTCCTCTGATGCCCTTCCGTAAGAGGTGACTCATCGTTACGGGAATCGTCTTGGCCGCAGACCGGCCGTCGGGTCCGCCGGGCCCGGTCATGTCCGGCCGTCACGTACGGTCGCGGGCCTGCCCGAGGACGACGGGGCAGGGTCGTCGACGTGCAGGGTGACGGCTCCCAGGCGGTCGAACTCGGCGGTGAAGGTGTCACCGGAGGCCATCGGGACCGCGGCGTGCAGAGCTCCTGTCATGATCACCTGGCCGGCGTCGAGGGCCACACCGTGCTTGCCGAGGGTGTTCGCCAGCCATGCCACGACAGCCACGGGGTCGCCAAGGGCCGCGGCTCCCGCGCCGGTCGCCACGAGTTCCCCGTTCCGGAAGAACGCCATGCCCAGCAGACGGAAGTCGAGGTCGGGGCGGAACGCCACGGAGCGGCCCAGAACGGCTGCTCCGTTCGAGGCCAGATCGGCGATCGTGTCGGCGATGCCGATGCGCCAGTCCTCGATCCGGGAGTCGACGATCTCCAGACCGGCGATCACTTCACCGATGGCCGCGCGGGCCTGCTCCACCGTGACGCCGGGGCCGGCGAGGGGAGCCGCGAGCCGGAAGACGATCTCCGCCTCGACCCTGGGGGCGATGAACGTGTCGGGGGAGAGGCGCGCCCCGCTGTCACGGACGGTCGACGACAGCACAGGCCCGTAGTCGGGGGTGTCGACGCCGAACAGGCTCTGCATCGGCGCGGACGTGAGCCCCGCCTTGTACCCGATGACCTCGTCGCCGTCCGCGAGGAGCATCGCGGTGAGCTCACGCTGAATGGCGTATCCGTCCTCCATCCCCAGCGCTGGATCCTCATCGGTGAAGGGCTTGACGGGGGCGCGTTTCGCACGCGCCTCGTACAGTTCTGCCGCCTTGTGCACGGCTTGCTCGGCCGAGATCTTCACAGCACTCCTCTGTCCGGACCGGCTGCTCCGGCGTTGTACGCCAACACGACGCGCCTCAGCCGACGGCCACGAACGCGCGGCTGCCGGGCATGCGCAGGGGGGTGCAGGTGACCTCGGAGAACCCGGCCCTGGCGAAACCGTCACGCCATTGCTGCTCGGAAGGCAGCTTGACGTCCATCGAGCTCGCGTGCAGATAGCTGAACAGGGCACTGAAGCCCCGTTCCCGCGCGCCGGGAGTGAAGGGCACCGCGTCGGTCACGACGAAACAGCCGCCGGGGGCGAGCGAGGACCGTACGGTACGCAGGAGGCGGTCGAGCACCTCGGGCTTGCTGACCACGTCATGCATCACGAAGCCCGCGTGCACGACATCGGCGTCCCGGACCGGCGTGGCGTCATCGACCAGTGACTCGATCGAACGGTGGGCCACCTCCAGCCGGTCGCGCACCCCTGCCCGCTCCGCCGCCCGCTCCGCTTCCTCGCACGCCCCCGCGCTCAGGTCGAGGGCCACACCGGTGCTGTCCGGCAGCTCGGTCAGCAGTCGGATCAGCAGAGCTCCCGCACCGGCGCCCAGGTCGACCACGCGCCGGGGCTTGCGTTCGGTGATCCGCGCGATGACATCGGGATAGAAGCCGGCCGAGCCGATCCAGCGGGAGGAGACCGCCACCTGCCGACCGTCGCGTGGGTAGCCGACAGCCGCGGCCGGTTCCCGCACGATCTCCGCCGCGTGGTCGATGTACGGGCGGTTCGCGTTGAGTGACCAGCTGAGGTAGCCGGCCTGGTAGCGGCGGTCGGCCATGTCGGCGCAGGGGACGAACCGCCCGCCCGTCTCGCTCTGTTCCAGCAGGCCTGCGGAGACCAGCGCCCGGAGGAAGGCTCCGGCACCGTCCTCGGGCAGAGCGGCGGCGGCCGCCGCCTCGCGCAGGGTGAAGGGCGACCGTCCGTCCAGCAGAGCGGACAGCCCGAGATTCTCGGCCATCTGCAAGAAGGCCGCGTCTGCGGCCAGATCAGCGGCGGTTTCCCTGAAGTCGGTGCTTTTCATTCGTCACTCCAAATCAAACGAGACACGTCCCGGGTTGGAGAAATGACCCTCTGAAAGACCCATGGCACACGCACGAAAAAGGGCAGTGCATTCCCATGCGAGGCGATGCACTTCCCAGCCTGTTCGGCACTGAGGAGTCATCTCGGAGAGTGGCCGCGACTAGCAGCTCATCGCACTTCGGGCGCATATCTCCCCGTATGCATGGGCACTGAAGCGCATTCCCACAGAACGCAGCATGCGCGACGCACTTGACGTCGCATTTCTCATGCACGGCCCTCCGGTGGAAGTTCGGGCAGGTAAGCGCCCGGGCACGAAATCCGTACCCCGTTCGGCCTAGCCCCATGCTGTGGCCCCACAGGAAATATGGGCCGCTTTTCTGCGAAAGATATCCGAGACTCGCTCAAATGTTCGCTCAGATCGATCGCGAACAGGCGGCATCCATATCCCACAGATCACCACACCCGTCCGGCATGCCCGGAAACCACTTCCACCCCCGCGATGGTCTCGATAGTAATTTCGAGACCATCGGCCTGGTGCGGCGAATTCATTCCGCTGCATAATGGGATTCCGTAGCCACCGAACAAATTCGAACAGGGGTTGAAGGTCATGGAGAGCAACGAAGAGCAAGGTGCCCTGGCCAAGGTGCGCGAGTACTACCGGTTAGTCGACCAGCACGACGTGCCGGGACTCATCGCGCTCTTCGCCGAGGACGCCGTCTACCGCCGCCCTGGCTACAAGCCGATGCACGGGCACACCGACCTCAAGGCGTTCTACACGGAGAAACGTGTCATCGCGCGGGGGACGCACACGCTCACTACTACCGTGGCCGACGGCAACCGGATCGCCGTGAACGGCGACTTTCACGGCGTCCTCAAGGACGGCCGCGAAGTCTCCCTGGCTTTCGCCGACTTCTTCCTGCTCGACCAGGAACATTTGTTCGCGCGGCGGGACACGTACTTCTTCTCGCCGATGGTCTGAACGGCGCGGGCACCCCACGGAGCCAGGCTGATCGCCGGCGGGCCGACTCCCGCCGGCTGCTCCGCGCCGTCCACAGCGGTCTCAGTGCGCGTCCATCACCGCATCGCGATGCGTCTGGGGAGACGGAGAGGGCGCGGTCTGGCTGTGGGGAATCGTCGGGCCGGTCCGACCGCCCGACGCCAGAGTGTCGGCGAGTTCGCGTAGTCGGCGCATCAGCTCCGCCGCCTCGGCGTGGTCGGTGCCGATACACAGAGCACCGAACTTTCCGTGGTGCAGGACCGAACTCATCAAATGGAGCACGACCCCGGTTCCGCGGTCGGGGTCGTAGGCAAGCGGCGAATTCGTGACGGCCTCGATCAGCTGGGCGGGCCGCAGGCCCCGGTAGTGGGGCGCGACGATGCCGTCCGAAGCCTGGTAAACGTACTCGGTTCCTTCCACGACCAGCCGTCCGTCGTGCGTGGCCGCCACTCCGAGCAGCCCGGTGGCCATGGTGAACGGGTGCTTGGTGGCCGTCGCACGGAGGTTGACCTCGCACCCCCACAGGCGCCACTCGCCCTCCGACCGCAGAGCGAGGAAGTCCACCCCGTACTCGCCGCTGTCCACACCGAGTTCGAGCAGAGCCCGTCCCACTCGCAATCCGTAGTCGACGAGGACCGAACGGTAGTCGACGCGGGCCGGGAAGACGCAGCCGGTGTAGCTCTGCCCCTGCGCCCCGAAAACCTGGTCGTGGGTGGAGATCGCCTCCACTCCGCCGCCTTCGGTCAACCTGCCCTGGAAGCTCGGACTGGACACGTCGCCTCCTTCGATCCACGCCTCCGCGATCACGCCGGACTCCTCCAGCAGCCCCACGAAGTCGTCCCAGCTGATCTTGGAGTCCACCGGAGTGGCCTGGGGCAGAGCTGCGAGGACGCCCTCGACCAGGGCGTCACCGGACATGAGCGCGACATCGTCGCCCACTTCGAGCAGAGCGTTCCCGAGCCCGCCGCCGTAGGTGGCGCTGTCGATCTTGAGGAGGATTCTGCGGTGCCCCGCCCGCACCAGCGCTGCTGCCCCAACGGCCAGCTCGGCCACGCTGTGGCAGAGGCCGGTGCCCGGCGCTACGGGAATACCCGTGGCGGCGAAGATCTCACGGCTGGAGTGCTTGCTCCCCCTCGGGATGTGAACGGAGGAGGACTGGGTGCCCGGTACGCCCAGTTCGCGAGCCAGTGACTCCAGCGGCCGGGACGGCTCGAAGTAGCTCAGCCGAGCGTCCGCGCCCGCGCTCCGGTGCACCTTCACGAAGTCCCGCAGGGCCTCGCGAGCGGTGGCCGCCTGCTCGCCCGCGGGGTCGAGGACCTTCTCGCTGAGCCAGCGCGAAGAGACATCGTCCAGAGACACGAGCTGGACCCGCTCCCGCGCGTCCCGGCGCTCTTCGCTCGTGCCGCTCGGACCGCCGGACAGCAGGCTGACGTAGTAGTCCACCTGTTGGTCCGCGTCGACGATCAGCGGAGCGGTGACGTAGAGAACGTGCCCGCCGCCACGAAGGACCGTGTTGACGATCGTCGCACCGAGCAACCGCTCGGGGAAGTAGGTGGCGCCGGTCAGCCGCTCCAGCAACTGCGGGTCGCACTCCCGGCTCTCGATGTGGATGCTCGCCACAGGGCGGCGGGGGTTCTCAGTCACAACGTCCTCGTGGCTCAGGGGTAGCGGCGATTGCGCAGATCGATAACGTGAGTGCTGGCACCGAGGTCACGGCACCTGACGGTAGCGCGTGCACGACGGTGCCCGGAGGTCTTTCGGATGCCTCGTCAGATTCTTCGCACGCCCCGCCGGGCCGCGACGGGCCGGGCTGCGACGGCCCGGTCCGGCCCGTCGGCGCCGCGCGGCACCTCTTCTACCGGCGCCGGTACCCGCTGTGGATCGTGGCCGCGCTTCTCGCACTCGGCCGCGGGCCGGCCGCCACCTTCCTCCGGATCGACCGGGCCGGCGCACGGGCAACCGGCCTGGGCTTCGCGTGATCGCTTGCTCTTCGACGGAGCTTCGATGGAGCACGCGCCCTGAAATGCCCCGAAACGCGAGACGGCCCCAGACCAGAGCAACGCTCCGACCTGGGGCCAAGGGGTAGGCCGTGTGGGACTCGAACCCACAACCAACGGATTAAAAGTCCGCTGCTCTGACCAATTGAGCTAACGGCCCCTGGGAGATCACTCCACGAGCATAGCCGTCCCCGGCCCGGCGGCCGAGGCGGTATCCGATTCGCGTCCCGGCACGGCGTCGCCACTCGCCGGGGCCCGGCGAGTGGCGAGTGGCGAGTGGCGACGCCGGGGCCCGGTCGGCGGTCAGAACAGCGAGAGGTAGCCCTGCCAGCCGGGGCTGAGCTTCTCGCGGGGGGCGAACAGCCCGTCGCCCTTGCCCTCGTACCGCCACAGCACCCCGGCCTTGTCCCGGGCGAACAGGTCGTTCCTGCCGTCGCCCGTGATGTCGCCGACCGCCGCGATCGCGTTGTACGCGTTCCAGCCGGAGCCGATCCGCTGCTTGGCGGCCAGCTTTCCGGCGCCCGTGCCGGCGTACCGCCACAGCACCCCGGAGGAGTCGCGCGTCAGGACGTCCCCGATGCCGTCGCCCGTCAGGTCCCCGGCCCCGACGACCGTGAGGCCCTTCCAGCCCGTGCCGATCAGGACACCGGCCTTGAGCTTGCCCGCCCGGTCCGACGCGTACAGGTAGAGGGAGCCGGTGGACTTCTGACGGGCCAGCACGTCGGCCACGCCGTCTCCGTTGAGGTCGCCGGGCGAGTACACGTCGTACGCCTTCCAGCCCGTCCCGATCTTCGCCGGATCGTGGAGGAAGCCGTACTGACCGTCGTCGTCGCACGTGCCGTCGAGCCGGTACAGGGCGCCGTCGCTGTTCACGACCAGGTAGTCGTTGCAGCGGTCGCCGCGCAGGTCGCCGGTGGGCACGATGCCGGTGGCGGGAGCGTCGAGGATGCCGAAGTAGCCGGTGTACGGGCCGACCGTTCCGGGAAGCTTGCCCCGGCGCATGCCCAGGCTCCGGTCCTCCACCACCACGAAGAGGTCGCCGAGGGCGTCCCGGCCGCCGAAGTCACGCCAGGCGGGGGCCGCGTGGGTGAGCCTCACCTCGCCGGACCTGGTCAGGGCCGGGCCGTGGCCGTCGGCGGGCTGCGCCGTCAGCGTCCAGTCGTAGGTCCCGTTGACCACGAGCCGTCCGCTGCCGTCCCGGGCGTCCCAGTCGACCGTCAGGACGTCGCGGGCCTCGCCGCCGGTGAGCGTACGGACCGTCCTGCCGGTCCGCCGGTCGACGAGCCGCGCCTTCCAGGAAGCCACGGGCCGGGAGAGCCGGGCGGAGTAGGCCCAGTGGCCGCTCTCCTCCGAGGGCCAGCTCTCCGAGCGCTCGTCATGGACCCCCAGCGCCTGCGCCGGCACACCGGTCGGCACCACGTGGACCCGCTGGCCGGCATCCACGTACGCGACGTTCCCGCCGCGCTTGTCGACCGTCCACGCCACGCGCCGCTGCGCGTTCGCGGTCGCCGGCAGGTCGCCGACGATCCGCTCCGGCGCCGTACCCGTGCCGATGCCGGTCACCAGGTCGCTCAGGACCAGCTTCCCGGCGGCCTTGTCGTGACGCACCAGGTAGCCGTCGCCGAGCAGGGCCTCGTCGGCGGGGACGGGCAACGACTTCTTCGTCGTCCGGTCGTACACCCCGGCCGGGCCGGAAGCCCCGCACGACCAGTAGAGCCAGCGGCCCAGCGCCTGGAGTTCGCTTGGTGCGCAGCCGGTGCCCAGGTCGACGGTCTGCCGTGTGCGGCCCGTCGCCAGAACCGTCTCCGTCACGGTGCCCGGCTTCTCCGCCGCGCTCCACAGGGTCTGCTCCCACAGGGCGGACGCGACCGGCTTGCGGGTGAGGATCTTCTCCGGTCCGTACGCCCGGTAGACGGTCTGTACGCCCGCCGCCTCGTTCGTGTAAACGGCGTACTCCCCGTCGGCGTCCGTGAGGGTGCCGCCGGAGGCGCCGGTGATGAAGGAACTGCCCTCGGAGGAGCGCACCTCGTCGCCGGAGGCGCCCTCCCGGCGGGCGAGGAAGGTGACACCACCGTCGAGGGCTCCGAACATCGCGTGGCAGTCCGGATCCTCCGGCCCGCACGCGGTGTGGAACGTGATCCGGGCCGGGACCTGCGGCCCGTAGGACGGCGTCCCCGACAGGCTCAGGGTGCGCACGGTGGCCCGGCGGACGTTGGAGACCCTGCTGTCCGCCACGGTGAGCCGCCCGCCGGACAGGCCGATCCCCTGGATCTTCTCCGGCAGCGGGGCGAGGTCGATCACGCGCTCCAGCACGGGAACGCCGCCCGGGCCCTCGGTGATCCGGTGGGCGCCCCACGCGCGGTCATCCCCCTGGCTGCTCACCCCGCCGACGACGATCGCCGAGCCGTCCTCGGCGGCCGCGATGTCCTTCTTGGCGGCCTTCAGCAGCACGCGGGGCGCACCGCCGTCGAGCGGTGTGGCCATGAGGGGGAAGTTGTTGCCCCGGTTGTGGATCAGCCAGTCACCGACGACGCGCAGGGAGGAGAAGTAGCGGTCGGCGGGCGGCACCGAGGTAATCGTCCGCGGGGTGCCGCCGAGGTCGGACCGGGGCAGCACTCCGATGGTCGTCCCGGTGCTGCCCACCACGTAGAAGAGGAGGTGCCGGGGGGACAGGACGAACGCGTTCCCCGAGGCCTTGACCCCCGCGCCGAGCCGCTGGTCGACCCGCGCGCCCGCCACGTCGACGAGTGCCAGGGTGGCGGCGCCGCCGGTGACGTAGCGCAGGGCCACGGAGGTGCTGTCCCCGGCCACGGCCGAGTCGGCGTGCAGCAAGCGGGTGTCGGCCGGCAGGCCCTCGACCGTGCGGTCCCGTACGGTTCCGTCCTCGCGCACGTCCAGCAGATGCGCCTCGTCCGCCGCGCGGGGCGTGTCGCCCGTGGCGTCCGGCGCGATCCTGACCGCGACGACCGTACGGCCGAAGACGCCGGAGAAGAGCAGCCCGTCCGGGAGCGTGAGGGTGCGCGTGGTGCCGGCCGCCATGTCCCGCAGCTCGAAGGTGTTCCCCCGCTGGTACACGATCGTGTCCGTGCCCGTGCCGTGCACCTTGTCGACCGGTGCGGTTCCGGACGGGCCGGCGGGGAAGATCCGCCCGTCGGAGAAGCGGGTCCAGACATAGCCGCTCGGCGGCCCGGACACCCGGTGGAAGACGCCGGCCGCTCCGGCTCCGTCGGCGCCGCGCTGGCGGCCGACGGCCGCGAAGTTGAACGGCTGTACGAAGTTGCTCATCGCGGGCGGGATGACCACCGGGTCCGCCGCCGCGGCGGGCGCCGCGAGAGCCGCCGGGACGTTCGCGGGTGCCGGGGTCGCGGCCGCGGCCGTCGGTCCCAGCCCCGCGGTCACCGACAGAACCAGTGCTGCGGCGACGACGCCGTTCGTGAGGGCACGCTGAGCCACTCGGGTTCCTCCCCGTGGAAGACAGTGGGCGCGGGGGGACGTGATCTCTCAGCAACGGTCGACGGACGCCGGCGTGGAAGTCCCGGGCTCGCTCCCCGGCGGTGCCCCCCACACGAGTGTGCGGATCTTAACAGGATCTCCACACCACGGGAACGTCCGGCGACCGCGGTAGAACTCCGGGCCTCCGGACAGCAACAGGGCCCGTACGTCACCGAGTCGGTTCGGTGGCGTACGGGCCCTGCCGGTCTGTCAGGCGGACCTGCTCGGCCGGTTGTCGGCCGGGCGGGGGTCAGCCGTTGCGCTTCCAGCGCGGCTTGTCGTCGCGGCGGCCGAAGGAACCGGTGTTGGTGCCGGTGTTGGCGCCGCGGTGGTCGTCACGACGGCCGGTGGGGCGGTCGCTGCCGCCGCCGGCGCGGAAGCCGCCCGAGGGGCGGTCGTCACGACGGTCACGGTTGAACGGGCGGTCGCTGCCACCGGCGCGGAAGCCACCGGAGGGGCGCTCGTCACGGCGGTCACGGTTGAACGCGGGGCGGTCGTTGTCCCGACGCTCGAACGAACGGCCACCACGGTCATCGCGACGGTCGCTGCTGCCACCGGCGCGGAAGCCACCGGAGGGGCGCTCGTCACGACGGTCAC